>JBGQGH010000020.1:0-35184 GCA_041497315.1 Terriglobia bacterium
ACTCCAGCTTCCGCTTCCTTCAACACCCCCACAATCTGCTCTTCACTAAACCGGCTCTTCCTCATCGGCGCTTCTCCTCTCGCGTCTTATACCCGGAGAAGCTACGTTTTGGCTGGACTAGTTTTCGGGGGGCAGGTCAATAGTGGTCAAGGACACGACATTCGCTGACACGACCTATTTCGATGGTTCCTACCTGGGCAGGCTCGAACTTTGCGATCCCAAACTGCACAGGTATGTGGTGTTCACAAAGTGGGTGACTTTCGCAGAGAGCACATTCGGAGCGGCGTGCTTCAAGAATGCTGAATTCTCTTCGGCAAGTGTTTTCAGCAGCACGTTCCAGGGCGAGGTGGACTTTCGGTGGGCTCATTTTGCAGACGAGAGCAGTTTCGTAGGTGCTGAATTTCACGCCGATCAGTCTTTGATGCTATCAGGGTTGAGAGCCGAGAAGCCATTGAGGTTAGCGTGGAAGCAGATCAGAGGAAAGCTGAGAAAGCCTGATAAGCTTACTTATCAGACGTTGGAAGACAATTTTAGACGACTCAGCGACCTGGACAGCCAAAACGAAAGCTACTACGCGCGGCGACGTGACTTCGAGCCGAGCTGCGTTTGGGGGCCGCTCTGGGGTTACGGCGTGCGTCCCCTGTACACCATGTGCTGGATAGCTGCAGTGATTTTGGTTTCCTGGTTCATAAATATTTCATTGATTCAAAACAATTGTCTCCGCTCCTTTGGATCAGGATCAAATCGGTGGCATGCAGCGAAAATAGCCTTTGAGGAAGCATGGATTCGCTTTCCGCCGACTCATTATGGGGCCAGTGCCGAGATCAAGATCTTGATCATCTCCCGCTGGCTCATTTTGAAAATACTTGAAGTGTTTTTCTTGGTCGCATGTTCAAATACGTCGCAAGTGCTGAAGGAGCTTGTACCTCGCTTGTACCCCTTCTGACCGCGAGACCGAGCAAGGCGGATAGCATGGGCAGTTGTGGCATCAGGCTCCGGCTTCCTTGGCTTCTGGCCGTCCACATCCTTATCCTCGCCTACCCGAGTATCGTTCTTCCGCAGGGAGGCTCGAGCGGCTCGATCGAAGGAACAGTGAAGGACAAGACCGGTGGAGTGATCCCTGATGCAAAAGTGGTTTTGAAAGATTTGCAGAAGAATCAAGCCTTTGCTTCCCAGAAGACGGACAAAAAGGGCGACTTCAATTTTCCAGTTGTGCCCCCAGGGATCGAGCGGTATCAAGTGACCGTTGAGGTGACTGGATTTCAAACCGCCACTTCGGCGAAACTTACGGTGGCGCCCCCTCACGAAACTGAAGTCGACATAACAATGGGGCTGGGACAAGTGGCCGAGACCGTTGTGGTTTCGGGCGCGCCGATTCTGGTTGACACTCATTCTGCTTCTGTTGTTATGACACTCGATGAGAAGGAAATCCGGGAGCTCCCCCTTGCTCAAAGGAATTTGTTCAGTCTCGCCTCAACTGCAGCTGGAGTCCAGATTAACCCGAGCAACACCGCGGCCGCGCCATTAGGGGGAGGTTCATTCAGTCTAAATGGGTCAAGCGTTCGGGGAACCACATTTTCGATAGACGGGGTAGACAACAACGATGCGTTCGGCAACGGGCCGGCCTTGTCAAGTCCGGGCTCGGTCATCAGCCCGTCCTCTTCCCTTTCGGCAGAAAACATCCAGCAATACATCGTCCTTGGTCAGCCCGGCGCAGATTTCGGCCGCGGATCAGGAGCTTTCGTCAATGTTGTCACTCTTTCCGGCACTAACCAGATCCACGGAACACTGTTTCACTTCCTTGGAAACGATGCTCTAAATGCCCGCAATTTCTTCAACCCTAGCTCGGCTGAGAAAAGCAGATCCAGAAGAAACCAGTTCGGCGGGACTATTGGCGGGCCCATCGTTAAGAGCCATCTGTTCTTCTTCACCAGCTATGAGGGGGAGCGCGAAACGACGGATTCAGCGTTTCTGGCGAGTCTCGTTACCCCAACGCGATTAGCTCAAGCAATTGCGAATATCGCCGGACCGCAGATGGTCAATCCGCTCAGTCTTGCAGTCTTGAATTTCTTCCCTCGGGGAGACAGCACGCTAACGCCCATCAAAGTACCAAACTCGACCCGCACGGATAATCTTTCAGCAAAGGTGGACATTTCTTATCGGAATAGCCGAATAGCAGGCCACTATATTATCACGGACGGCACGGGAAGAACCAGCTTGCCCTCGCGGCTCCCAGGCTACCGTACACTCTCCGGATTCACGACTCAGTTTGTCTCGGTGAACTATAGTCAGACGATCGGAACCGTGGCGCACAATGAACTGCATAGCACCTACCATAGGACATCAGATCGATACCTGCCTGAAGACACTGGATTCGACCCCGCAAGCGTTGGCCTTATCACGGGTGCAACAGGAACGGATCGTGGTCTGCCTCTGATTCGTGTTGCGGGCTTCGACGCTATCGGAGCGGGCAACGCACTCCCGAGCGCACGAACTCCCGCCAATACGTTTCAGCTGAGCGAAGGCTTTTCCTTCGCAAGAGGTCGTCGGGAGTTCAAGCTCGGCGGAGACTTTGGCCGGGTGTGGATTCACTCATCTCATGACGCGGGCTTCCGCGGATTCTTCTACTTCAATTCGCTCGAAGATTTCCTCCTAGGGCGCATGGCAATTACCAGGATGGCCAAAGGTGATAGCTCTCGCCAAACGACCGTGAATCATGGCAGCACTTACGCTCAAAGTAGTGTGAAGCTATTGTCGTCTCGGCTTACTCTGAATCTTGGACTCCGGTGGGAATACTTTGGGGTCATCAGTGAACGAACGGAATCACTCGGTGCTTTCGTTCCCGATCTGGGAGGCCTGATCCTCGTTGGACAGGCAGGCCTCCCAAGGCTCTACAACCGGGATCTTAACAACTTCGCGCCGAGGGTTTCCTTGGCCTGGGACCCGAAAGGCACAGGCAAACTCGTCGTCAGAATTGGGTATGGTCTTTTCTTCGACGCTGCACCACCGGAATTCTTTCTTCGCCAGAGCGCGCCCAATACGACGACAGGCGGCGCTGCCTACATTCCTCTGGGACAGACACCTGTTACCAGTGCCTCAAGACTCAACTTGAACTGGACTCAAAACGTGCCAATCTTTGGGAGTACAACGAATCTGCCAGCTCCGTTTGACTTGTCAGTTGCAGACACTAAGATTCGCTCGCCTTACAGTCACCAGTACACAATCAGTTTTCAATATTCGCCGGGTTCCAATCTACTCGCCGAAGCCGCGTACATCGGGTCCTCTAGCCATCGGGTCTTTCGCATTCGGGACATCAATCAGCCATCACCAGGAGATCCTTCAACATCACAATCGCGGCGCCCTTTCGCACAACTATTTCCCCAGTTTGCAGTCATAAACCAGTTGGAAACCAGCGCAAACTCCACTTACAATGGCATTCAGTTTTCTTTGCATTTGAGAAGCTGGAACAAACTAACTGCCCTGGCTTCCTATGCCCTCTCACACACCATTGACAATGCATCGGATGGGATTGAGACCGCGCTAGCTGCTGCATTCCCGCAAGACAGTCAGAACACGAAAGCAGAGCGTTCCTCTTCTGCGTTTGATGTCAGGCATCGCTTCACCGCCGCCGTCCTATACGACCTCCCCTCGGTTATATCTAAGAGTCGAGTGGTGGAACGCGTGCTATCGGGATGGCAAGTCAACGCGCTCCTGACAGTTCAGTCCGGAAGGCCATTTACAGTCGGTACCTTGAATAACCCCAGCGGCACAAACGAATTTGCGGACCGGCCAGACTTAATAGGCAATCCTATTCCAGGACATCGCAGTGCCTTAGATTTTCTTTCATTCGCCGCCTTTTCAGACAGGTTCAGAAGCCGTTTTGGAAACGTAGGACGCAACACATTCGTTGGAGCCAACTATCGCAATGTCGATTTCTCGTTGTTCAAGAATAACAAGTTTGGTGAAAGTAAGAATGTGCAGTTCCGCGCGGAGATCTTCAATTTGTTCAATCATCCCAATTTTGCACTGCCCGAGCAACTCATTAGCGATGGGGCTGACTTATTCGGCAAAGTAAGATTCACTCCTGATGTAGCTTCAGGTAGTCCTAACGCAGGCGGAGGCCCAAGATCGATTCAGCTTGCTCTAAAGTTCATCTTTTAGCGAAAGAATCAAGGATTGCCCTCGTGGAGAGCAGGTCGGGTGGCAAGCCCATTGGCCGCGATCGCGTTATTCGTTGGCCACGTCGAGCACACTGGGAAGATGATACCAGCACATTAGTTCACCACGGAGTACCGTCGAGGGGCACCCTCGCGGGTTGCGCCGCTTCGTTCGGGTCGAGGTCCCCACAGAGCCGCGGCTACCCGCCCAAAAAGAGAACGGCGCACAGGCTGAAAGCCTGTGCCACTGGGTTCGGACAACGGAACCAGCCCGTGCCAGTGGGATTAGGCACCGCACATTCGTGTTTGGAACCCCTCAAATCGGCTTGACACATGCGCAGGGGCATCATATAAATATTTGTTCGGAATGAAGCCCTGAAATTTCCGTGTTATCCATGAGGTAGCTCGCGCGAGTATGCCCGAACCAGGGGAACCGAAAGCCGCAGAGACCCAGGCCTCACCCGCCGCAGCCGCCGGAGCAGGGAAGCAAGCTCCGGCGGGCAAGGCATCCGCTGAAAAAAATCCCGGCGAACCTCCCGACAAGCAGCGGCGTTGGTTCATCTCCACGACGTGGATGATGATTGGGGGCTACCTGGGCGTGAATTTCCTGATGTTCCTGCGGTTTTTCTTTCCCCGGGCGCTCTTCGAGCCGGAAGCGGTGTTTTCGATCGGCTACCCGGCGGATTTCGGGATCGGGGTGGAAACGAAGTTCCAGAGGCAATATCGAATCTGGCCGGTGCGCGAGCCGGACAAGCTGTTCGTAATTTACGCGAAGTGCACGCATCTGGGATGCACGCCGGACTGGAAAGAGGGCGAAAACAAATTCAAGTGTCCGTGCCACGGGAGCGGTTACGACAGCGAAGGCGTGAATTTCGAGGGGCCGGCGCCGCGTCCGATGGACCGCTGCCACGTCGAATTGGACGCGACGGGGCAGATCATCGTTGATTCGAGCCGGCTGTATGTGCGCGATCCGCGCGCGGGGCGGGATGAGTTCGGGAATGCAGGAGCGTTTCTGAATGTTTAGGAAGGCAGAGGGATTCCTCAGGCCGGCCAGGAGTCCGGCCTTCGGAATGACAACGTGGCGGCGTAGCACGCAGCGATAAAAGCTTCGAGAGTCTGGGGGAAGCAGGATGGCGGAAGAAAACGGCGGCGGAAAACCGACGGGCCTGCTGGATAAGGTTCGGAACCGGTTCCGCGAAGACGCCAAGGGCCTCAAGGAAGTCATCAAGGAAAAGAGTAAAGAAGAGCTGGCGAGCTTGAAAGAGCCCGAGAAGACGCAGCTCTACCGCTCGATCTATCGCGTCAAGCACGACGACACGCCGCGCAGCCGCGCGCTGAGCGTGCTGACCAACGTTTTTTTTCACCTGCATCCGGCCAAAATCAACCGCGACGCTGTGCGCTACAGCTACACCTGGGGCATGGGCGGGATCACTTTTTATTTGTTCCTGGTGCTGTCGTTTACCGGCATCCTGCTGATGTTTTATTACCACCCGACAAAGATTCAGGCTTTCCGCGACATTTTGTACCTCGAAAACGACGTGCCGTTCGGCAAGCTGCTGCGCAACATGCACCGCTGGGCCGCGCACATGATGATCATCGCGGTGTGGCTGCACATGTTCCGCGTGTTCCTGACCGGCTCGTACAAACGGCCGCGGGAATTCAACTGGTGCGTGTGCGTGCTGTTGATGGTGCTGACGCTGCTGCTCTCGTTCACCGGCTACCTTCTGCCGGACGACCAGTTGGGATTCTGGGCGGTGACGGTGGGCACGAACATGGCGCGCGCGACGCCGCTTCTGGGGCACGAAGGGCCGTTCGGCACGCAACTGGGCATGACGCCGTACAACGACATACGCTTCGCGCTGCTGGGCGGGTCGATTGTGGATGCGAACGCGCTGTTACGCGCGTACATCTGGCACTGCATCGCGATTCCCGTGATCGCGTTCATCTTCATGGTGGTGCATTTCTGGCGCGTGCGGAAGGACGGCGGGATTTCCGGGCCGTCACCGGTGATGCTGGAGTCTGAGATCAAGGAAGATAAGGGGCCGCGGCCGGTGATTATGAGGCCGAGCGGCAGGCGGTGAAGGCGGAACGGATTCTCGAAGCCAGAGACAGACACTTGATGACTGAAGGAACCGAGCATGTGGGGTGATTGGCGCCAGCTCTGGGAAATTGCTTCGACGCCGGACAACGTGCCGATTGTGGCGCTGCTGTTCCTGGTGCCGTTCTACACCTGGTACGCGTTCAAGCAGGCGTTTGCGACCGACGCGCTGATCGGGCAGCTTGAAGCGGACCCCGCGCTGGCCAAGACGCATCACCGCAAGGTGTTTCCGTGGAAATTGGGCTGGGACCGCGAGGTGCACGTCTGGCCGTACCTGATGCGGATCGAGTTCCTGGCGGCGATCGTGGTGACCGTGGTCTTGATGATCTGGTCCATCACGCTGAATGCACCGCTGGAAGAGCCCGCGAACCCCAACCTGACGATGAACCCGGCGAAAGCTCCCTGGTATTTCCTCGGTTTGCAGGAAATGCTTGTGTATTTCGACCCGTGGATTGCGGGCGTGGTGATGCCGACGCTGATCATCATCGGGCTGATGGTGATTCCGTACGTGGACGCGAACCCGCTTGGGAACGGCTACTACACGTACCGGCAGAGGCGGTTTGCAATCTGGACGTTTTTGTTTGGCTTCTTGTTTTTGTGGGTCACGATGATCGTCATTGGGACGTTCATCCGCGGGCCGGGATGGATGTGGTTCTGGCCCACACAGACGTGGGACCACAACCGATTAGAGTTTGCGGTGAACCGGAACCTGGACCAGGTTTTCGGGGTTGACGGGGTTTGGCTCGCGCATGTGCTGCCGTCGGGATGGAAAGCGGCATCACCGATTATCGCGCGGGCAATTTTCGGGATTTTCCCGGTGGGCATTTACGTGATTCTGGCGGCGTATTTCATCCACTGGCTAATGATGCGCACCGATTTCAGCCGCAAGATTTACAAGCGTATGACACTGCTGCAGATCATCACGGTCCAGGCCATGCTGATTCCGATGATCGCGCTGCCGCTGAAGATTCTGCTGCGGCTGCTGCTGCGCGTGAAATACGTCTGGGTGACGCCGTGGTTCACGGTATGACGAGCGGCCCGATGCGCAGCTTCGCTCTAGAGTTTAAGGAGGCCCTGGGTGCCTGAGACCCATTCCGACGACCCGATTCAGAGCCGATCGCTCGCTGGCGCGCTGCTGATTTCGGCGTTCCTGCTTCTGCTGACAGTAGCGTGGTCGTTCTACGACGAGTTCTTCGGCCTGCGGCCGTGGCGGTCGTATCAGCGCGAGTTTGCCTCCGTGTACGCGAAGTACCTGCAGAAACAAATCCCCATTCAGGGTAAGCGCGAAGAGGAGATCCGGAATTCGCCCGAGTACAAGAAGCTCGCGGACCAAGTGAAGGCTGCGGCCGATGTATCGAAGCCGAAGCTGCAGGCGATTGACACGGAGACGACCTACATCGCCGCGCGGCTGGCGGCGCTGCAGGATACTTTTACGACGGCGCGCGGGAAAGTGACTGCGGCGATTTACGACGCGGAGATCCAGCCGCAGGGCTCGAACGCACGGAAAAGCCGGCTGAAGGACGTGGACGAGGCGAAGGCAGAGACGTATTCGCTGGAGCTGCCAACGCGGGACGGCAAAATTGAAGCGGTGAAGTGGAATTTCGCGAAGCTGGACGGCGAGTTCAACGCGCTGAAGGCGCGGCAGGCGGCACTGGTGGCGGAACGCGGAGAGGCGCTGCGGCCGGCCAAGGAGCTGCAGGAGCAGGTGGACGCCTATTTCAAGGAAAAGATGGAAGGGCTGACGCGCCAGCAGCTCAGCGGATTGCTGAACGCCGCCGAGCACATGAACGTGGATATCCGGCAGATCAACGTGAATCCGGCGAACCAGAGCATCAACAATTTCGGATCGGGCGGGCTGGTGGACCGCTGCCAATCGTGCCACGTGGGCGCGGATCCGAAACTCGTGCCACCGGCAATGGTGTTGACGAAGGTCGACCTGGCCCTGGATAAGAACAAGGATGCGCCGTACGCGAGCCACCCCGCAAGCGCAGCGGAATTGTTGAAGATTCACGACACGGCAAGATTCGGCTGCTCGCCGTGCCACGGAGGGAATGGCCGCGCGATCGATAGCGTGGAACGCGGGCACGGGCGATACGAACACTGGCTGTGGCCGCTGCACTACAAGGAGAATTACGAGGCGGGCTGCCAGACCTGTCACAACGCGGATATGGTGACGGAGCACGCGCCGGTGCTGAACCGCGGCAAGCAACTTTTCCGGCAGAAGGGCTGCATTGGCTGCCACAAGTTCGAAGGTTTCGACGACGAACCGGAGCGGTTACTGGCCGCGCGGCAGCAGATCCGGCAACTCGAAGGGCAGAAGAGGGACGACGAAATCGAGATTCCGCGGCTGCAAAAAGCCGGCGATAACGCTCCGGACAACGCGATCGCGCAAAAATCATATGCTCAAGCGACGAACCTGACCGTCACGGTAAGCAATATCGACGCGCAGGTCGAGCAGATCGACCAGCGCACCAACAGTTTGTTCCGCGAAATCAAGAAAGTTGGGCCCGACCTGAAAGAAATGCGGATGAAGATCCGCAAAGAGTGGATCCCCTACTGGCTGCAGCACACACACGAATTCCGGCCGACGACAAAGATGCCGCAATTCCGGCTGACGGGCGATCAAGTGAAGGCTGTTGCGGCGTTCATCTGGCAATCGGCGGAAACGGGGCCGGCGCTGAAGACGAACGCGCCGGGGAACGCCGCGCACGGGAAGGAACTTTTCGAGACGCGCGGGTGCCTGGCGTGCCACTCGATGGGCGAAGGCGCAAACCTTGCCGGAGGCGATTTCGCGGCAAACCTGAGCCGAGTGGGCGAGAAGGACAACTACGATTACCTGGTGCGCTGGATCCACAACCCGCGCGAACGGACGCGGCCGTACTGCCCGTTCGAGAAGCGCGATCTGGGGCCGGAGGACTACGCGAAGCACGGCTTGCCGTTCGTTTTCGACCTCGAACACTCTGGCTGTCCGAACGATGGGCACGAGCTGCAGGTCCAGCAACCCACGGTCATGCCCAATCTCCGGCTGACGGTGGATGATGCGCGCGACGTGGCGAGCTGGCTGCTGACGCAAAAACACGCCAACGCGAAGTATGAGTCCGCCGAGTTCATGGACGATCCGAAACTGAAGGCGCAGGGCCTGGCGCTGGTGAAGAACTTCGGCTGCGCCGGCTGCCATGAAATCGCGGGACTCGAAGACGAGGGTCGCATCGGGACCGAGTTGACCACCGAAGGCAGCAAGCCGATCGAACGGCTGGATTTCGCCTTGCTGACCGAGGACGCGAAGCGCGGCGTGCTGCCGGACGGCAAGACGAAGTCGCCGAGAGACTCCTGGTACGACCAGAAGGGCTTCTTCGAACAAAAGCTGGCGAACCCGGCGATTTATGACCAGGGGAAAATCAAAGAAAACCCGCTCGACAAACTGAGGATGCCGAAGCCGAATGTGACGCCGGATGACATTACCGCGCTTGTTACGTTCCTGCTCGGCAGCGTGGACCAGCAACTGCCGCCAGAATACACGTACAAGCCCGGCGACCAGCGGAAGGATATTCAGGAAGGCTGGTGGGTGGTCACGAAGTACAACTGCATGGGCTGCCACGAGATTCACGTGGGGCAGAAGTCCATGCTGGAGACGCTGCCGAAGTATCAGGGCGACAACAAAATCAATTTGCCGCCGATCCTGATCAGCGAGGGAGCGCGCGTTGACCCCAACTGGCTGGCGCACTTCCTGGCCAACCCGGCGCAGAGCACTACGGACACGAACCGGAACGGCGTGCGATCCTATCTGCAAGTGCGCATGCCGACGTTTTCATTCTCTGACGGAGAAATTCAAAAAATCGTGAGGTTCTTCGCGGCTATGAGCTCCCAGGCGCAGCCGTATCTGCCGCCAAAGCTGACGCCGCTAACCGATGCGGAGCGCGGGATGGCTCGCGCGCTCTTTACCAGCACCGCAGCGCCCTGCCTGAAGTGCCACATGACGGGCGACCCGGGACACGACAAGAACGCCACGGCTCCGAACTTCCTGCTGGCGCGCGAGCGGTTGAAACCCGCGTGGACGGCGCGGTGGATCACCGACCCGGCGAAGATCGCCCCCGGCACAGCCATGCCCTCAGGTCTCTTCCACAGGGAAGGGAACCGCTGGATCTTCAGCGGGCCGCTGCCCCCCAGCTTCCACGGTTACGCTGGGGACCACGCGGATCTGCTGGTGCGGTACATGTTCCAGTTGACTCCGGAAGAACAACGCTCACTCACCGGCCGTTCGTCGGCCGCAGCTTCCGGCGGCGCAGGGTCAGCCGGCGCCAGCCACTGAGCAGCGAGACCGCCGCGTCTGGTGTATAGTCTAATTGCAAATTCTAGAGTTCTCTCACACAGGAGGAAGCACAAGAATATGAAAGCCAGGCATCTGTTCGTTGTTGTGATGACCGTCGCGCTCGCCTTCACGATGGTGAGCTGCGGGAGTAAAGAATCCGCCCCGCCCGCTTCCGCGCCGGCCGCCAACGCGCCCGCCGCGTCGCCCATTGACATGGCGACGGTAGGCTCAGTGGGTGGCGGAGTGACGGTCGATGGAACCGTGGCGCCGCCGCGAAAAATCAACATGGCCGCCGAGCCGAGCTGCGCAGCGGCTCATGCCGGAGCGCCGCCGGTGAATCAGGAAGTCGTCGTCGGCGATAACAAGGCGCTTGCTAACGTGGTCGTTTACGTGAAGGAAGGCATCGGCGACCGTGCGTTCGACATTCCGAAGGCTCCGGTGGCAATAGACCAGAAGGGCTGCATGTATGAGCCGCACGTCGTGGCGCTGATGGCCGGCCAAAACCTGGAAGTCCGCAACGACGATAAGACCACCCACAACATCCACCCCGTGCCAACGAACAATCAAGAATGGAACAAGTCTCAGGCTCCGGGCGCGCCGGCGATCGAAGAGAAGTTTGCGCGGCCCGAGGTCTCTATCCCGGTGAAGTGCAACGTGCACCCGTGGATGAAGGCCTACATCGCCGTGTTCAAGCATCCCTACTACACGGTTACGACGAAAGACGGCAAGTTCAACCTGAAGGATTTGCCGCCGGGAACGTACACGATCGAGGCCTGGCACGAAAAGTTCGGCACAACGTCGCAGCAGATCACGATTGGCGCGAAAGAGACGAAGTCCATCAACTTCGTCTTTAAGGCCGCTCCGGCAGGGGACTAGACCGGATCGTTCTCCTGAGGGGCGTTCGCCGAGGCGGGCACCCCTGCAGTTTTTTCTTCCGTTGTGAAATTGGAATCTGCCTACAATCCCGGCCTGCATCGCTTCGCCGTGTTCACGGCGTGCTGCACGTTTCTCCTGCTGATTGCCGGCGCACTGGTCACGTCGAATGACGCCGGGCTCTCCATCCCCGACTGGCCGCTGGCTTACGGCACGCTTACGCCGCCGATGGTCGGCGGCATTGTGTATGAGTGGAGTCATCGAGTCGCGGCGAGTCTGGTCGGAATCGTAACCATCATTCTCGCGGCGCTCTTGTGGAATCGGGAGCAGCGAGCCTGGGTCCGCCGGCTCGGTTTGATTGCGTTGGGCACGGTCATCGCGCAGGGAATCCTCGGCGGGCTGACCGTGAAGTTGATGCAGCCGCCGTGGGTTTCCGCGGCGCACGCCACGCTCGCGCAAATCTTCTTCAGCACTGTGATTGCCATCGCGCTTTTCACCAGCCGCTGGTGGCAGTTGGATCTGCCACAGCTTGAAGATCCCGGCTCACCATCGTTGCGACGGTTGGGCGTGTGGACAATTGGCGCCGTGTTCGTGCAACTCATCCTCGGCGCGATGTTTCGCCACAAGGGCTTTGGAATCGTGCCGCACCTGATCGGCGCGGCCGTGGTGACCGCGCTTATTTTCATGATTGCGGGAGCGTTGAAGCGCCGCTTCCCGGCAGATGCCGTTCTGACGCGCTGCCGGAAGCTGCTGCACGCGCTGATCGGCCTGCAACTTCTGCTGGGGGCGGCGGCGTGGTGGTCGCGATGGTACGCGCGGGACTTCCCGCAGCCGATTCCGGTGATGGTGACGCTGACGGTGGCACACACGGTGGTAGGTGCGCTAGTATTGGCGACTTGCGTGGGAGTAACGCTGGTGTGCTATCGCGTGCTACGCCCGGGCAGGGAACTCGCGGTTGAGTCAGGCGTCGAAAACGCGAGTCATCCGGCGGCACTGTGAGTCTTCGATGAGGAATCAGTGAGCACAGCGCGCACAACTCTGATGCCGGCGATGAGCCGCCCCGCGGCGTATCTCGCGCTCACGAAGCCCGACGTTTCTTTCCTCGTTGTAATCACCACGCTGGCGGGATATGTGATGGGCGCGCGTGGGCCGCTGGACTTTTTGTGTCTCGCGCACACGGTCTTCGGCACCACGCTCGTTGCGGCTGGCACCGCGGCGCTCAATCACTACATCGAGCGCGCCACCGACGCGCGCATGCGCCGCACCTCCTCACGCCCACTGCCCAGCGGTCAGCTCCAGCCGCGCGAGGCGCTGTGGTTCGGCATCAGCCTGGTGGTAGGCGGCGCGGTGTATCTCGGCCTTGCCGCAAACGTCCTGGCGAGTTTTCTCGCGATCCTCACCTGCGTCACTTATCTGAGCCTTTACACGCCGCTGAAGAAGATTACGACACTGGCCACTTTTGTTGGGGCGTTCCCCGGAGCGATGCCGCCGCTGGTGGGTTGGGCAGCCGCGCGCGGATCACTTTCTCCGGAAGCCTGGATCCTCTTTGGTGTGCTCTTTCTCTGGCAATTCCCGCACTTCATGGCCATCGCGTGGATCTATCGCGAAGACTACGCCCGCGCCGGGATTCGAATGTTGCCGGTTGTAGATCCAACAGGAGCGGCGACGTTTCGACAGTCGCTGGTTACGGCCCTCCTACTGGTGCCTGTAAGCCTGCTGCCGGCATTGCTGGGCCAGGCCAGCGTGCGCTATTTCTTTGGCGCATTGGTGCTGGGCCTGTTGCTGGTGCAGGTTTGCCTGTGGGCCGCGCGAACGAAGTCCAACGTGCGCGCGAAATGGCTGATGCATGCAACGGTTGTCCATCTGCCGCTGCTGCTCGGCCTGATGATTTACGATAAGTTCGCGCGTTGATTGCGAACTGAGGAGAACGAGCACACTGCCATGAGCTTTTCACGACCCGTCCTGATCCTAATCGCCATCTGCGCCAGCCTAATCGTGCTTTCGCTGCTCGGGCTGGTCTTCGACTTCACCACACTGATGGAATTTCATCCGGATATCGACGGCCTGCTGATGCTCTTTGTATGCCTGATGATGGGCGGCCTTTTCTCCCTCATGCTCTTCCGGATCGCGAAAGGCCAGGGGTGGCTGCCCGGCAAGAAGCACGTTTCTGAAGAAGGGAAGTAGTTGCTCTCCCATCCTGCCCTGAACGCTGCCCTGAACGGCACGAGCGCCGTTTTTCTTTCCTGCGGTTACGCGATGATTCGGCGAAAGAAGATCCTCGCGCACCGGGCGTGCATGATTCTGGCCTTCTGCTCCTCAACGGTATTCTTGATCTCCTACGTGATCTACCACGCGCGGGTGGGTTCAGTACATTTTCAGGGCCAAGGCTGGATCCGGCCGGTGTATTTCACGCTGCTGGGCACGCATACCTTACTGGCAGCCGCAATCGTGCCGCTGGCTCTGATCACGCTGACGCGCGCGCTGCGCGAGCAGTTTGACCGTCACCGCCGCATCGCACGGTGGACACTTCCCATCTGGCTGTACGTTTCCGTCACGGGAGTGATCATCTACGTCATGCTGTATCATCTCTACGTCGCACCACGCGCATGAACACGGACGCCACATCTCCGGTTACGTCTGCGACGGAGGCAACCGCGCCCCCTACGGGCGTGCGACGCCGCTGGCTTTACGCTGTGCTCATCCTGGCGTTCCTCTTCGTCCTGATGCCGTTTCTTTTCTGGCAGTCCACCTGGTTTGGAAAACCGCTGACCGACGCGCAAATCGCAAAGTATTTCGCGGACACCGCGCACCCGCGCAAAGCGCAGCACGCGCTCTCGCAAATTTCCGATCGCATGGCCAGCCCGGATCCCGCGGTCCGAGAGGCCGCGAAGCGATGGTATCCGCAGATGGTGGCGATGGCGGGAAGCTCGCAGGACGAGCTGCGCGTGACCGCCGCCTGGGTGATGGGCCAGGACAACACCAGACCTGAGTTTCATCAGGCACTGCGGCGTATGCTGGCCGACGCGAATCCGATGGTGGAGCGAAACGCCGCGCTCTCGCTGGTGCGTTTTCAAGATACGTCGGGGCACGACATCATCGTGCAAATGATGCAGCCGTACGCGCTCCAGGCTCCCTCAGCGGGCAAACTTTCGCAACGCCTGAAGGTGGGAGACATCGTCAACCCGGGCACAATGGTGGGGCGCATCGAGCAGGGAAGTGAGCAAACGGAAGTTCGCTCGAAAGCACCGGGCACCATCGAACACTGGCTGGCGGCCGATGGCTCCGCAATTACGCCCGGTCAGCCTCTCTTGCAGCTTTCACCGAGCCCCGAGGTCGCCTGGGAGGCTCTTCGCGCGCTCTTCATGATCGGCACGCGCGACGATATCCCCGTCATAGACGCTTACATGCGCAGCGCAGCAAATCTGCCGCCCAGCGTCTTCAAGCAGGCTTCTCTGACGCGCGACAGCATCCGCGCGCGCAATCCCTAGCGCCTGCGTTTCTCCCTAGCGATAGCCGAAATAATTGCTGATTTGCTCGCCGATTCGGGCGATGGCGTCCTCGAGTTGCGGGCCCATGCCGTAATGCTGTGCGGTGAAGACGGAAACGACGATGTGGCGGTCGCGGCTCTCGAATACCCCGACGTCATTTCCGATGTAGGGCAGAAAATCTCCGGTCTTGTGAGGAATGGCAAATCCGGTGACGTACTTCGGCAAGCGCGAGCTGTACACTTGGCCGCGCATGATCTGGAGCATTTGCTCGCTGGCCTGCTTGCTGACGGCTTCACCTTTGGAGATTTTCTCGAGCAGCATGCCCATTTCGCGCGGTGAAGACAGCCCGTAGGGCGTCTTCGCTTCCTGGTGAAATTCCAGGGCACTGGGAGCGGCGCGCAGGGCCTTGAACCAATTGTCGGATGGGCCCGTCGCGCGGGTTTTGGCGTAGCCGTAGCTCTGCATGAGCTGGTTGACCGGTTCGATGCCGCCGACTTTTTCGAACAGGAGATCGGTGGCCGTGTTGTCACTGACGATGATCATGAGCACGATGAGGTCTTTGACCGTGAGGGTGGCGCCGGGGTCGAGCGAGCGAATCACTCCGGTGCCGGGGCGTTTGTCGGCATCTTTAATCGTGACGCGGTCGGTCAGCGCAAATTTGCCCGCCTCGATCTGGCGGAAGACTTCGGCCATGAGGGGTATCTTGATGACGCTCATCGTGTCCATCTGCTCGTCGGCGTTGATGGCGATTTCCTCGCCCGTTTCCAGGCATTTGAGGTAGATGCCCCACTTCGCATTCACGGAACGCGTGATCCGTTCGATGTTGTTTTTCAGACGCTCCAGCGGCGCGGGCGGCGCGGGTTGTTGCGCAAACACGGATGACGGGGCAAGAGCCGCCAGAACAAGGATCGTGATTTCTACGCAGACGATCAGTTTTTTTTTCATGGGGCACCTTTCGGAAACGGATTGCCGCTCAATGGGGGCGCAACACCTAGGAGGGACTGCCGTCGAGAATCGCGCGGATGCTCTTGGCGTACTCCGCGCTTTCCCGGTCGTCAGCGACTAATTCGATTAGCTTCGGGCTGGACACGCCGATGCCGAGCTGAACGGCGCGGGCGATTTGATCCTGTTCGAAGATGGCGCCGCGGCTGACCTCGGGCGTCGTGCCATAGTAACGAAGAATGGCGACGCCGACGGCATCGATGGCCACGCGGTCGGTGCCCGCGAGGATTACGTTGGCATTCACCTTCTTGCCGGTCTCCGGGCCGCCAGTGACGAATGCCTCGACTCCATCTAAAACCACGAGGTCCGGGCGATAGGCGGCGTTAATCTCCGCGATCATGCGGCGCTGATCCGCGGAGGAATGCAGCTCGCGCATGAAGTTGTAAGGATTCCCGGGAACGTACTTCGCCGCCAGCCCGACAGAATTCTTCAGCGACAACGTGAAATGCCCGCCGAAGCGATGCGTCTTCAAGTTACAAGTTTGCACGATCCCGCCGGCAGTTCGGACCAGCCGCGGCAGAGCAAAGCCCTGCTGCCAGTGCTGGTCTTCGTGGCGGATCAAATCCCAGTCGTCAGCGCGCAATTCGTCAAAGACGACCGTTTTCGCGTCCAGCTCTTTGGCGATCGTGAAAACATTCCGCGTCTGCATGACCCGGCGCGTGTCACCCATGCCGCTCCGATCGCCAAGCGTGAGCGGTCCAGCTCCCATTGTCTTTAGTTTGCGGAGAATAGCCGTGAGCGTCTCTTCATGCGTTGACCCCGGAGGGGCGTCCCAACTATTGAAATTCGGCTTGACGAAGAGATCCCGGCCGCGAAACGGCTTGAGGCCGAGCAAATCAATGGCGTGGGCGACTCCTTCAGCGCGGTTGGTCGTCTTCACGAATGCAACCTGCGCGTTCGGGGAGGGAAGCATGCTGCCGAAGGAGGAATTGATCAGAGGTGAAGCCAGCGCTACGCCGCTCAGGCCTGCAGCACCTTTCAGGAATTCTCTCCGATTCACGGGCTGCCTCCTTTCAGGTGCGAGCTCAGAGGAGCCTGCAAGCCATACCAGCCGGCAATTACACGACGGCTAGAACGGCAGCGTGCCGTTTTTGGCCTCGAACTCGGCCAGTGGCACCATGTCAATCGCGTCCCACGGACAGCCTTCGAGAAATGCGCCGTCCGGCCCCTTGCTGGTGCAGAGCTTGCACCCGATGCAGAGTAGGGGATCGACCACGATGCGGCCGAAAGGCGGATGGTCGGCGTCCGGCACCCAGTACATGCAGTCTTCCACCGGGCAGTAATCCACGCATGCAGGCGAACCCGCGCATCCGGTGCAACACTCGGTGATCACCGCCAAAATGTGCGGCTTACGCTTGCGTTTGGTCGTGGTTCCCTTGGACTTGGGATCGTACTTGGTGACTTCTTCCGGCTGGAACCCGGTCACGGTTGGGGTGGCTTCGGCCACGGCTCACCTTTCGAGGAGCCCGGATCGTTCCGGGCATCCGAAGATAGCTTTCCGATACAATTCCATTTTTACTGACTGCGATTCGCTTGTCAATCGCGCCAGACGCGCGCAGCCAAAGCCAGTCAGCGTGCCTCGAGACCTGCAATCACGGCATCGACGAACTGATCCGTTGTGGCCGAGCCTCCGACATCGCGCGTTAGAAACTTCCCCTCGCGATACACGCGTTGGAGTGCCCTCTCGATGCGCAGCGCGGCTTCCGATTCCCCCAGGTGATCCAACATCATGAGTCCGCTCATCAGCAGAGCAGTGGGATTCGCCAGGCCTTTCCCGGCGATATCCGGAGCTGTGCCGTGGACGGCCTCGAAAAGTGCCGCGTGTTCGCCCAGGTTCCCGCTGGGAACGACGCCCAGACCGCCCACCAGGCCGGCTGCAAGGTCGCTGACCACATCACCGTAAAGATTTGGGAGCAGCAGCACGTCGAACTGGCTGGGATTCAGGACGAGTTGCATGCAAGTGTTGTCCACAATCATTTCTTTGTACTCGACTTCGGGATACTCAGCGGCCACCTTGCGGATCGAGGTCAGGAACAATCCGTCGGAGAGTTTCATGATATTCGCTTTGTGGATAGCGTGGATGCGCTTGCGGCCGTGCTTGCGCGCGTAGTCAAACGCGAACCGCGCGATCCGCGTGGAAGCCTTCTCGGTGATGATCTTCAGGCTTTCAACCACTCCGGGGACGACCGTGTGCTCCAGCCCCGCGTAGAGGTCTTCGGTATTCTCGCGGACGATGATAAGGTTGACGCCCTCAAAGCGCGACTTGACGCCCTCCAGATTCTTCACGGGCCGGAGATTGGCGTAAAGCTCGAGCGCTTTGCGCAGGCCGACGTTGATGCTCGGTGGGCCCTCAGCGATTGGCGTAGCGATGGGGCCCTTCAGCGCCACGCGATTTCGGCGCACGGACTCGACCACGTCAAGATAGGGGAGAGCGCTGCCGGTGCCCGGCGCGCCACTATGGACGCGCATTTCCTCCCAGTCGATCTTAAGGCCGCTGGCGTCTATGATTCGTCGAGTCGCGCGGGCGACTTCCGGCCCGATGCCATCGCCCGGTATGAGTGTCACTCTGTGATTCATCGAAGCGAATCATTTTACGGGATGCGCGGCCCTTTGTCGCCCCAGGAATCCGCGACCGTTTCTCCGCCGAAAACCTCATCAGGCAGATCTGTAACCAGGTGCGGTTTCAATCATCTAATAGATGTAAGAGGTTTCGCTGGGAGCAGGCTGTTTCAGCACAGGCAAACAGCAGGGCAGCACAGATCGGGCGATTCTGCTATACTGATGGTGACGATATCCTGCCCAGAGGGCAGTGCAGAGCCGAGAGGAACAAGATGATCAATTTGACGCCAGTCGCAGCCACAAAGGTAAAGGAAATCATGGGGCAACAGAATCCCCCTCCCGTCGCATTGCGAGTCGCCGTGGTGGGCGGAGGCTGCTCCGGGTTCAGCTACCACATGGCTTTCGACACCACGATCAATCCGACGGATAACGTCTACGAATTTGAAGGCCTCAAGGTCCTGGTGGATCAGATGAGCGAGATGTATCTCGAGGGCGTCGAGGTGGACTACCTTGAGACGCTCGAAGGCGCCGGCTTCAAGTTCAACAATCCAAGTGTGAAGAGCACTTGCGGCTGCGGCAGCTCCTTCAGCGTCTGACGCGCCACACTCATCGCATCGCCGGAATCGAACGCTTCTGCGAGCTTTTGGGGCCACGGCCTCAAAAGCTCGTTTTGTTTTTTTGGGCCGTTATCCGCGGTCGGCGGTTGAAATGAATCGCATCCGCCCGTATCCTAGTGGGCTCAGATGAAGATCGCCCTCGCGCAGTTCAACCCCACCGTCGGTGATTTTGCCGGCAATTCGGCACGCATCCTGGAGTTGGCGCACCAGGCCAAAGGTCGCGGTGCAGATCTCGCCGTCTTCTCCGAGCTCTGCTTATGCGGCTATCTCCCGCAGGATTTGCTCGAGCGCCCCGCGTTCATCGAAAGAAACCTGGCGGAATTGGCTTGCCTGGCGAACAAGACGCCCCTGCCAATCCTCGTCGGCTACGCCGGGCGCCCGGAGAATCCTACCGGCAAACGGGTGGCGAACTCAGCCGCGCTGGTGGCCGGAGGCAGAGTTTTGTTCGAGCAGCAGAAGATGTTGCTGCCCACCTACGACGTCTTCGACGAATCGCGTTACTTCCAGCCCGCATTGTCGCAGCACGTTTTCCCATTCTCCGGTGAGAAGCTCGGCATCACCATCTGCGAGGACGTCTGGAACGACAAGAACTTCTGGGCTAACCGTCTTTACGACCGCGATCCAGTCGTGGAGCTTGTGGGGCAGGGAACTACTCTCCTACTGAACATATCCGCCTCGCCCTACACCCTCGACAAGCGCGACTTGCGGCTGCGCATGCTCCAGACTATAGCCCGCAACAATCGCAGGCCACTGGTGTACGTCAATCAGGTCGGCGGCAATGACAGCCTGGTTTTCGACGGCAGCAGTATTGCTCTTACGGCAGAAGGAGAAATCGCGGCGCGCGCACACTCCTTCCAGGACGATCTCATCCTCTTCGACACCGCGACCGGAACAGGGGACATCCGTCCCCAGCCTGACGATGAACTCGAAGCGGCATATCTCGCTCTCGTCTGCGGCACACGCGATTACGTACGCAAGTGCGGCTTCCGCAAAGTCGTGATCGGCCTCAGCGGAGGTATCGATTCCGCCGTTGTGGCCGCACTGGCCGTCGCGGCGTTTGGGCCGGAGAATGTGCTCGGAGTCTCCATGCCCGGCCCCTACTCCTCGGAGGGCAGCTTCACCGACGCGCTCCAATTGGCCACAAACCTTGGGATCGAATATCTTGTGCTTCCCATCGGGGATGTGTTTCAGACGTATCTGGCAGCGCTGCGGCCCGCGTTCCAGGATCGCCCGCAAGATGTCGCCGAGGAAAACCTCCAGGCACGCATTCGTGGAAATTATTTGATGGCCGTCTCCAATAAGTTCGGCTCGTTGGTCATCAGCACCGGCAACAAGTCCGAGATGGCGGTAGGGTATTGCACTCTCTACGGCGACATGGCCGGTGGCCTCGCGGCGATTTCCGATGTTCCTAAGACCATGGTGTACGAACTTGCGGAGCTCATCAATCGCAAGGCGGGCGGAAGGGAACTCATCCCCCTAGCAACTCTGACGAAACCACCCTCGGCCGAGTTGCGCCCCAATCAGACGGACCAGGATTCACTGCCCCCTTATGATGTCCTGGACCGCATCCTCAAGGCCTACGTAGAAGATCAGGAGAGCCCTCAGGAGATCGCCGAGCACTACGGTTTCAGCCTCGATTTGGTGCGGGAGATTGCCCTGCGGGTGGACCGCAATGAATACAAGCGCAAACAAGCGCCCCCGGGCCTCAAGATCACATCGAAGGCCTTCGGAATGGGCCGGCGCGTGCCCATCGTGCAGAAGTTTGTGCCATAAGACGGGAAGGGAGAATCACAAAATGAAACGCTGTCTGCTCATCCTCGCGATTCTCACACCTGCCATCGCACTCGGCCAATCCACCGGAAGCACGCCGCCGCCCCCTGCGGTCGCGGCACAATCCGCACCTGGTCAGTCCTCCGCAGCCATCCAGAAGAAAGTGGAGGAGTATCTCCGGCACCTCTACGCATGGGGCCCGTCGTTCAAGATAAAGTTCGGCGCGACGAAAGACGCACCTATAGCCGGGCTCTACGAATTCACGGTGGAAGTCACGATGGGGGACCAATCGGACACCGGCGTCTTCTACGCCAGCAAGGACGGGCGTTACTTAATTCGAGGCGACATCCAGGACATGTCAACGGACCCGCTCGCGGTTGTTCGGGCTCAAATCAACCTCTCAGACAACCCCGCAAAGGGACCGGCGAATGCGACCATTACCATCGTCGAGTACGGTGACTTCCAGTGCCCGTCATGTCGCGAGCTCCACAATGTACTTCGTGAAATCGAGCCGCAATACCCGCAAATTCGCCTTGTCTTCAAGGATTTCCCACTCACACAGATCCATCCCTGGGCCATGACGGCAGCAACCGCCGGCCGCTGCGCCTACCAGCAGAACCCGGCCGCATTCTGGAAGATGAATGACGCAATTTACGACGCCCAGGATCTCATCTCAACGGAGAATGTTTGGCAAAAGCTTATAGCTCTGGGCGCTCAGGCCGGACTGGACACGGCCGCCCTGCGAACCTGCATGTCGGACCCAGCCACAGGCGAAATCATCAATGCGACAATCAAGGAAGGGCTCCAACTGAAGATCGCGAACACGCCGACCGTCTTTGTCAACGGTCGAAGGCTCATCGGGCCCGACCGGGCAACCCTCGAACAATTCCTCCAGTACGAACTGGCCGCCCACCCAGCGCCGACCTCAGCTCTGAATCCCAAGTAACCCCCACTCTCGATACTGAACTCTCCACCGTCTGCACCGCGACCGTCCGGGGAAGAGAACGAAACCCGTCTTCCACATACTTAACCACTGCTGATCCCTTATCGCGCTATCCAGCCCAAAGCCGTCAATTAGCCGCCTTTGTTAGTTAACATAATATATCTTATCGGGCGCAGTATAGGAGGGCCGGGGGAGCGTGTCAAGAGGTTTATCGCGGGGAAGGGCTCCAGGGCCCTTCAGGGGCAGTAGCCGGTTGAGACTGAGTGGGTTGCCCCTAATTGGCGGAGGCGAGGGTCTGAGAGCTGAGACGGGACTTGGCAGTAGGCTGGATCAAGATTCTCACCGAGATGCGACGATTGCCAAAGGGGGCGAATCACCAGAAGCCGCAGGCGAATGTTTGGTAGATGTGGCGGAACTTCGCAGAGGGCTGGTGCCAGGTTCTGAGATGTCGGTGGCCATCGCCAAAGGTCGGAGGTGGTTGTCCGGTATCAGATGGGACTGCGAGAGGGCAGGAGTTTGACCGCGATTCCCTGCCCCGGTGGGTGTCGTTTAGAAGTTGGGAGCGAAGGGGCCGTGAAGGGTTTAGTGCGCGTTGGCGCGGGAGCTGATGTGATGCGGCAGGACTAGCGGGAGGCAGAGGCGGCGAGGGCTCCGACGGCGGCGCCGAGGGCGAACCACTTCGCGCCGCGTTTGACGCGCGACCAGAACGAGCCGCCCTTCACCGCTTTCACGGCGGCGTCGCGTTCGCGTGCGATGGCTTCAGATTTTGTGCGCTCGTCGGCGAGATCGGCGCGCGTGGCGCTGAGCTGCAACTGGCACGCGCGGCAATCCTGCACGTAGTCGAAGAGCGGCTTGAGGTCGGCCTGCGGAATCGTGGCCGTCGCGGGAGGCGGCGCCTGGTCGCGCGGCGCGTTGGGGTCGGGCTCGGGGAGATGGATCTCGATGGGCTCGGGCAGCGGCGGCAGCGCGCCGGGAAGTTGCGCGGCGGCTTGCTGCGGCGTTTGCACGCGGCGCTTGAGCGCGGCGATTTGGTCGAGCGCAGTGCGGAGCTCGGCGGCGCGCGCCTGCTCGCGCTGCTCGGCCGCGCCGATGACCGCGCGCTGCGCGTCGAGAGTGGCGGCGAGGCGGACGCGGTCTTCGCGGGCGCCGAGCCAGGAATTCGCGAGCAGTGCGGCGGCGAGGAGCGCGGCGAGTGCAGCGGCGATGATGACGGTGAAGCGAAGGTGTGTGGGCATGGGAGAACCTCGTGAGTTGTGACTGGTGATTGGTGATCGGTGGACGACGAGCTATGGAGGTAAAGGACGTAAAGGAAGTAGAGGAAAAGAAGGAACCCAGCATGGGCCGATGTTGCGCCGTCTTTTCCTCTACTTCCTTTACCTCGTTTACTTCCTCAACCTCCCTACAGGTTTGGGGGCGGATGCACGATCTCAACGAGCGGGCGGTGGAGCGGTTCGTAATGATTGAGCGGGTGGCGGAGGTTGCGTTCGATCATGCCGGTGGCCGCGGCGGCGGCAGTGCCGGTGGAGTAAAGCGGCTGGCGCGTGGGCGCACGCAGCGGATAAGTTTGCCCGATGAGATGCGCGCCGCAGGCGGAGCAGACGGACTTGCCCTGCTTCTCGAGCTCGGCGAGGCAGCGGCACGAGCTCCAGAAAAAACAGGGTGGAGCGGCGAATTGGGAAGCGGAAGACACGAAAATGGAACCACTGATGAACACTGAAGAGCCAGAGCGAGATCATCGCTCACGAGTCACGGATCGCCCTTCGCGCGGGGCGCGGTGAATAAGCGCGCCGGCAGGAGTGCCGGAGCTACTTGAACCCGCGCGACACAAATCACCCTTCGCGCAAGGCGTTCGGGGCAAGCGAGTCACGACAATTTGTATTTGTCGGCGCGGGCGAGGACCTCGGCGGGATACTCGCGATTCGCGCCGCCGTTCCAGAGCAGAAGAGCGCGCGTGACGTTGCCTTCCGCGGCGGCGAGTTTCGCGGCGAAAACGCGGCAGCCGACGCCGAGGCCGGTCGGGGGATCGCAGAGTTCGGCGAGCGATGCGCCGGCGAAGGCGTGTTCGCGCGCGACCTGTCCCATCACCTGCATCAGCCCCCAGGAGAATGCGCGCGCGCGGGCTTCGGTGGCGGCGGAAATCCCGGGCGAGGGCGAGAGGCGGCCGGAGTCAACAAGAGGGCGAATGTATTTTTCGTAGAACGCGGGCTCGTAGCGGATGGCCCAGGGATTCCACGCGGATTCCTGTTCGCAGATGGCGCAGACGAGTTCGGGATAAAGATTGTGCGCGGCCGCGGCGGCTCGGGCGAGGGAGACGAGTTGGGGATTTGGAACCACCGACGTACACAGATGAACCCTGATGAGAAACAGAAAAAAGATGAGAGATTTCTCGTGCACAAACCGCCCTCGGAATGACACTGTCGTTGGAGTGGCGCGAGCGTGCAAAAAAAAGGCGCGCCGGCCCTTCGAGGCTCAGGGTGAACAAGAGTGCCGGCGCTACTTGAACCCGCGCTAGTCGAGGCGAAAAGAACGCGGAGGCGAGTTCCCTGCCCCATCTGAGAATTCGACGTAGCGGACGAGCGGCGGCTCTTCGAGAGTGATGCCGGAGTGTTCGGCGATCTGTCGCAGCGCGGAGTAAACGTGCGGCAAATGATTGCGCGCGATATCGCGAACGAACGCGCGCTGGATTTCGTCGTCGCGCATGCGGCAGTGCAGCCAGCGCGCGAAGAACACGGCCTGCACGACGAGAGGAACAGCGGCGGCGAGGTAGTAGTTGTTCATAAGTGACGAGTGATGAGGGAGGTGAAGGAAGTAAAGGAGGTATAGGAAGTAGAGGAAAGGAAAGAAGACGCCGTCCATCCGCGAGCGCGCGATGTCGCGCCGTCCTTTCCTTTACCTCCTTTGCCTCCTCAACCTCCTCTACTTCCAAAGATTTTTAGCCGCCGAGCGAAAAACCGATGGGCCCGAGGCCGAAGCGGAAACCGCCGCCGCGCGAAGCCTGCTGGCGGATGTTGAGATAGTCCGCGGGCAAACCGAGCGTGCGCGCGAGCAGGCTCGTATCCACGCCGTAGAGCGAACTGAGCCCGCGCAAGGCGTCCGCGCGCTGGTTGTACGCGGTGTCGGCGAAGTCGATCTGATTCTGGCGCGCGATGCCGGAGGCCTGGCGGCCGCGTTCGCGCGCGAGTTCGTCTTCGGTCTCGCCGTAGCCGGCGGAATTGCCCGTGCGCGCGACGCGGTTCGACGCGCTCTGCTGCAACGCATCGAACGCGCTGCCCAGCGCACCCAGCGATTGCCCGGTGATGGCGGCCTTCTCCGCGTCCGAATAGCCGGGGTTGGCGAGAATCGCCTGGTACTGCAACGCGACGGTGTTTTGCAGCGCCTGGTTCTGTTCGTAGATCTGCTGGTTCATCGCGTCTTGCTTTGCGCGTTCGGCATCGGCCGCAGCGCGCGTATCTGCTTCTGCTCCACGTCCCATTTGTCACCTCACAAGAAAGAAATTCGTAACCACGGATGCACACGGATTTGTATGGATTGAAGAATGGGATTGATCCGGATTCTTCCTAATCCATCGGTGTGCATCCGTGTGAATCCCTGCCTGCGGCAGGTAGGCGTGGTTTCAGGAATTCGTCAGACGCGGCGGCAAAACGACGGCCAGGGGTCGCGGACCCAGCCGAGTCGAGCGAGGCGGCGTCCGAAAGCGCGTTCGACGCGCGGCGGCAAAAATGCGTGGACGTCTTCGAGGCCGCGAGCGCGCGCGTCGGCGCGAACCGCGGCGTGCATGGCGAGCAAATGCTGCCAGCGTTCGCGAGGCGAACCTGCGGCGGGATCGTGCAGCAGATAGGCTTCGCAGGTGAGGCGCAGCAGCGCGGCCATCGCGGGCGCGCCGCCTTCGTCTTCAGCGACGAGCCGCGTGAGAAAAAGCGGGTTCGCGAGATCCGGAAACGCGTAGCCGAATTCCTGCGCCGCGTGCATGCGACGCAGCGCGGAGAGATCGGCGTCGGTGTATTCGCGAATTTTCATCAAGAAGCGCGGGCGCAGCAAGCAGCGCCCCTACAAAGGCGGGACCTGACACCACGTGTAGGGGCGCCCCTTGGCGCGCCCCAGACTGATGTCACACCACGATCGGCGGGCCGCCGCCGCGGCCGCCGGAGCTGCCTCCGCCGCCGGTGAAGCCGCCGCTGCCGCCCGCATCAATCGTGGTGACTTTGCCGACGGCGACGAATTTATCCACGAGCGCGGCGGGCAGCGAAGTGAACGCGAGATATGCCGCCCCGTCCCACACAATGTAGTAGAGCGTGCTGTAAGCGAGGCCAGCGATCGTGCCCGGCGGAAACGTCGTGCTGCCTTGGCCGGTGATGCGCGTCCACGCGGAGCCCGGGCCGCCAGTGCCGTAAATGCGCGCGGTGGCGGAGCTCCCCGCATCCACCGAATCGATGGTGGCGAAATTTGTGAAGTTCGACGCGATGTTGGGCGCGAGATCGCCGGAAGTGGCGACGCCGCCGGCGACGGGCGTGGGCTGCGCGGCGGTGCCGAAGTAAACGTACGCGCCGAAATCGGACTCGATGTACTTCGCGCGCGCGCGCCAGTAACGCGTCACGTTGCCGAGAGAAAGATTCGCGGCCATCGCGCCGCCGAGCGGATACGTGGTCACCTGCGCGAACGCGGGATCGGGCGAGGCTTCGAGAAAAAACGAAAGCGGCGCGGGCAAAGATGGAGTTCTCGCTGCGCCGGACTGCGACGGCAGATTCGGATTCACCGCGGCGTTTGGCGCGGCGAGCGCGACGCTGAAAATTCCGCGCGCGCCGGTGACGCTGATCGCTCCGGGCGCCGGCGGAGCGGCGACGGTTTGCCCGGGCGTGGATTGCGTGGCCGGAGCGGGGTCGAGGCCCAGGCGCGTGCCGAGCGAGTTCACCGCGCCGACGATGCGCTTCAGCGCTTCGTAGAGGTACGGATCGCCGGCTTCGATGTGCTTGAGTTGTGGAATGGTGAGCATGGGAAGAAAGTGATGAGTGACGTGTGACGAGTGTAGCGGCGGGCTTCAGCCCGCCACAGAATGGCGCCCTGAAGGGCGCCGCTACATGAAACGCCAGTCACTTCAATTGATCCCGCGCACCGGGGCCCAGGGGTCAGGGCGCAACACTGGCACGAATTTCTGTAGGCGGAACCACGCTCCGGGCGCGCTGGTGCCGACGCGAAATGCCACGCGCTCGCCAAGCAAATTAATCGGCAGCTCGAGGTCCTCGGTCGCGGGATTCGAGAGCGACCACGGCTGCTGCGTGACGCTGAAGCCCACGCTCTCGACGTAGGCGGTGAGATCGAGCGTGCCCGCGCCTTCGACGTACGCGGTGAGGTACGTGAAGAGTTTTCGGTGCGCGCCGAGCTGCAGCGCCTGCTCCATATCGAGGCCGGGGACGAAATACGTGGTGTAGTACGAAGCGATGGCCGCGCCGTCGTCCGAGAGCTGCGCGTCGGAGAGCTGATAGATTTTTCCGTTTCCGCTGCTCGCGCCCGCGGGCACGCCGTTGCCGAAGAAAACCTGCGCGGTGCCGTCGCTGCGTTCGACGAGTGCGCAGGAATTCGCCGCGATCGTCCACGGCGACCACTTGCGCGCTTTGCCCACGGCGAAAAGTTTTCCGGTGAACGTGCTGAAGTGCACCGGCGCGACGCTGGCGATTTCGTCGGCGCTGGCGAGGCCGCGATAGTCAAGCACGAGAATCTTGTTGGGCGAAGTGGCCGTGCCGAGCGGCGCGCCGACCAGGATGCGCTGGTTGCGCTGGTCCACGCGCACCCAGAGTGTGTGGCCGGCGGACCAATTAATCTGGTCCCACAGCGGCTGAATTTCCTGCGAGATTTTCACCGGCTCGGCGCCGGAAAAAAGATAGAGGCCGTTGCGGTCCGCGATCACGGCCCAGTCTTCGCCGGTGTCCACGCCGTTCACCGAAGGCGTGCCCACCGCGCGCGAAACTTCGCTCACCGACCAAAGCGACGGCTCGTTCACGCCGTCGTCTTCGGTGACGTGCAGGCTGCGCTCCTTCACGAAGTAGAGCCGCTCGCGCAAGCGAAACGCCGCGCGAATCGTCTGGCCGTTATTTTCGGCGACGTTCAGGATGCCGTTGACGCCGTCGTAGCTTTCCGGATCTTCGGTGCGCGAAGCGCGGACCAGCGATCCGTTGACCGGCTGCGCGGTGGGAAAGATTTCGATGTTGTCCACGACAAAGTAGCCAGCGTTCGTGGGCGTGCCGTCGGCGAAAACGCGAAGCGCAAGATCCGCGGGGATCGTCGCGAGCGGCGTGGTGAGCGGCGCGGTGAATTCCGCGAATGCCGCGCCCGCTTGCGCCGCGGTGACTTGCAAACCCGGCGTCGCGATCCCCGCGGACGCGCTGAACAATTGCACGCGCAGCGCTCCCTGCGCCAGTCCGCCGCCGGTGAGCACGCGCGCGCGCACGGAGTAAGCAGTGTTCGGCGCGATGCGCGCGACGCCGAACTCGTCTTGCACCGCGGGCTGCGTGATCAGGCCGCGCGTGGCCGCGACTCCGTCACCGGTGATGCGATACGCTTCGCCGCTCGCCGCAGCGGCTACTTCCCTGCTGCCGCCCGCGCCGGAAGTCGCGTCCACGGTCCAGCCTAGCGGCACGCTCGACGTCACCGCATCCCAGCCGCCGTCGAATGTGAGATTCTGCCAGTTGTTGGTTCTGTTGCGCTCGCCCCACCAGAAAAGCCGCTGCGCGTAATCAATCACGCCCGCGCACTCGCCCAGCTCGACGAGTTTGAACAAACCGTCCAAGAGCGTGCCGGAAAGCAACGTGGCTTCGGAGAAATCCACCACGGTGTGCGTAGTGGTGTTGTCCGCGATGACGAGATTGCCCGCGGCCAGCGTTGCGCCGGATCCGGTGTAGTAAAAACTTGCGCCGCCCGCGCCGGTGAACGCCAGAATCCGCGACACGACATTCGCCGGGCCCGTGGGAATGCAGCCGAGCCCCACGCGGCGATTCCCTGCCGCGGTCCACGTCACCGCGGGACTCGGCCGCGTCAAGTAGCCCTGGCGCGTGACGAAAATCACCGAGGCCTGGTGCGCGCCCGGAGCGATGTTGCCGAGCGGCTCCGCCGTGCCGCCGGACGAAGTTGCGTTCGCGGCGGTCTGCACGTAAGTGAAATGCGTGGCGTCGGGAATCGTGGCCACGGGAAACGTGCCGTTGAACGAAGCGTCGGTGACGTTTTCGACGACGACTTGATCGCCGGCGAGCAGATTGTGCGGCGTCGCGGTGGTCACGCTGACGACGTTGCTCGCGCGCGCGATGCTCGCGATATTCGCGATCGCGTCGGCGATGCTCGTCGGGCCCGCGCCCGGGCCCACCTGGCTTACGCGATCGAAATTCGTATCGTCGAATTGCCGCGGCAGGTCCGCGCCGGATTTGCCGTCGCTGATGGCGATGTACTCGCGGCCGAAAAGCGTGATGCTGCGCGCTTGCGCGTTCGCGGCCAGGCCGCTTGCGATCTGCGTCAGCGCGCCTGGCGACGATTCCTTCCACAGCGCGCCCGCGGAATCGAGCGCGAGCAAACGGAGTTGCTGCGACGGCGGAATGTAGCTCTTCAGATAGTTCACCGTCGGATTTCCGGAAATCGCGGAGAACGCCGACGCGATTCCCGGGCGCGTTTTCACGCCGCCGGGAAGAAACGCGACGTCCTGGCAATCCGGCGAGACTCCGAGCGGCAAATCCGCCGGCGCCATATCGGCGACCAGGCCTCCGAAGAGATCGATGGGTGCGTCAATGCTTCCTGCGATGGACATGGTTTCTGACTCGTGACTTTAGAACTGTGCCTGGTGCTATCATCCGTGGAACGTGAAATCAGAACATGAGTTCCGAGAACCCACGGGTAACGAGGGCGCCCTGCTTGAGCGCCTGCTGGAAGCAGACTTCCCCGGTAGGAGCGAACTAGCTCCCATGCTTCGTAACATTCTTGTCAGAACTCTTGACGAGGATGGCAGCCTCGAACTTCAGAGTCCTGCGGCCGGCGCAGTGCCGGTCATCAAGAGGATTCCAGTGGAAGCAGAGGCAAAGGATGAAGACGGGACGGTAATCCATGCCTTGCTCCACGTTTTGAATGGAAGACCGACGGAACTTGAGATCTACTCAGAGTCTGGCACACCCGCGAAGCGAATGCCCCCGGCGTCAGCGATTGAGCTGATCGTCCTTCCTCCTATGCCCAGCAAAGGATATTTTTAGTCGCCATAGCGCAGTACCCGGCTTCCTGCCTCAGATCCACGCGTACCCGCGGCGCGAAGAGAACGGTCGGCGCCGGCGAATGGTGTGCTGTTCGCGGCGCGTGGCGGCGCTGACCAAGTCTTCGATCGCGTCGTCGCCCGCCGCGGTCCATTTATCCGCCAGCGGTGAACCGCGAGACATCGCCGCCATCGCGGCGGCCAAAAACGCCAGCGCGTCCTGCGCGTTGCGCACCAGGATCGGACTTTGCGCGTCGCTCAAGTCCGGATAGGCCCTTTGGTAGCGGATGCGCACTTCGCGATCCGCGAGAGCGCCGCACAAATAAATTCCATCGCCGCGCCACTCCCAGCAATCAAGCGTTGCGCCCTGCGGACGGCTGGGCAAGCCGCCGTGCGCGGTGAGGTCGGCCATTTCGGCGAAGTCGTCGCCGCTGCCCCCGGCGCGTTCCCACAATTTTACCGGCACCAGCAAATCGGTCGGCAACTGATTCGGCGGCGCGGTGGAATCGTTGATCACCACTTGCATTGAAGGATCCGCGGCCGCGATCGCCGGCACGGTGACGATCACGTTGTCCACGATGAACGTGCCCGCGCCGACGTTGGCCAGCGCGCGCTGCGTCTTGCGATACGCCGCGTTCAGGAACGGCATCAACAAGCCGTCGGTGAAGAGGTTGCCCTGCGCGTCGTTCAGCAGCGCGCGGACGAGCGAGGTGACTTGACCCGCGGTGTTGTACGCCGATGTTCCGATGATTGGCATGTAGAGACCTCGTGATTCGTGACTGCTGACTTGTGACGGGTGAAGGGCGAAAAAGAAAGCTGCCTCAAGGATGGTTTCCGGCCAAGGCGGCGCGATGCGGCGTGGTGGCGGCCGCGACACGAGGTTTCGGTGTCCATGCGCCGCGATGTTTCGCGAAATCCTGCCGCAGCACGCGCGCGACCACTGGAAACATGGCCTCCGCGATCGCGGCGTGTCCCCGGTCGCGGAAATGCGCGCTGTCCAGAAATAGATCGCGCGCATCGAGCGCGTCCAGCGCCGCGGTCAAATCGTACAGCGGCGTTCCCGCCGGCAAACTGTGGACGCGCCGCAGCACTTCCTCGTACGCCAGCAGGCCGAGCTGCTCTGCGGAATCGAGCGGCGCGGCCATTCCCGCGCGCCGCAGCGTCAGCGCGCGCGCCGGCTGGACGAACACCATGCAGCGCACGTGATTCTGCGCGCAGGTTTGCAGCATGCGCAAAACATTGTCGAGGTACACCGACGCGACGCTCTGCGCGTAATTCGCCACGCGGCGCGGATCGGCCAGAATCGCGCGACGATTCGCTTCGAGCGAGCTTTGCAACGACCGGTGCAGCAAGTAGCGGCAAAAATAACTCCGCTGCGCGAGCCATTTTTTCAGCGCGAACGAAACCGAGTGGTACGCGTCCTCGTAAAACACTCCCTGATTGTAGGGATCGCCGGGACGCGCGCCGAATTCGGCGGGCTCGATCGCGTCGTTAAATCCATCGAGAATGATGACCGCGTCCGGCCGCCGCGGCAGCACCATCAGGTCCAGCACCAGGCGCTCTTGCGTGGAAACGTACGCTCCCATCGCCGCGGGCACTGCGCGCACCGTGTGGCCCAAACGATCGGAGAGGGCGCGCTCGAGCGCGACGTACCAGCGTTTTTCGATCGCGGACGCGCCCGTGCCCGACGCCACCGAGCCGCCCAGCACGAAGATCCGCGTCAGATCCGCGCGCGGCGCCAGATTGGCCAGCTCGGCGCGGTCTTGAAATAAAAAAGTGCCGCGCTCGGCGGCGCTCTCCACCCGCGCTTCAAACGAATGCACGAAAATGCTGCCGGCCTGGCGGTAGCCGTAGCACTCCGGGCCTTCGCGCTCCTGCATCACCTCGAGCGGCAGGCCCTCGTAAAAATCGCCGAAGGCCAGATACGGCTGGACCGGCCGCCGTCCCATCACCCAATCCACGCGGAGATAACGCCGGCTGTACAGCTCGACTCCGGCGAGCAGCGCGAAAATCCAAATCAGCAGCCAGCCGATCCACAAAATTCGCTGCGCTCGCGCGCTGAGCACAATGCGGCGCGCGCGGCGGCCTCTCCAATCGAGAGGCAGCACCGCCTGCTGCGCGCGCAATTCCCTGCTCAGAAAAGCCACGGCGCTCCGGGGTTCTGCGGGGACGACGGTTCGGGTAGTCCCGTTACGAGCGGGCGCCTCCCTTCTACTCCTATTTACCGTTCAAGTAAATACTCTTGTTGTGTACTACCGGCCGTGCCCCAGCGCGCTGTTCTCCTCTGCCTCCTCTACTTCCCTTCCGCCGGCAAGGGACTCTGCCGCAAATACAGCGCCAGCCCCAGCACCGCGCTGATCGCCGCGCTCACTCCGGCGATCGCCAGCGTGTGGTGCAGGCCCGCGGCAAGATTGAAGTGGTTCGGGTCGATCCCGATCGCGGCGAAGCCGGTGACCACGCCGTTCGCGCCGCCGCTGATCGCCGCCGCCGCCGCGCCTTTGAACCAGATTTCCAGGTTTTTCATAGAGTCCTCTGGAACCACGCCTGCCTGCCGCAGGCAGGGATGCACACCGAGTCACACAGATGAGAAAACTGATAAAATCGAACTGCTTCGCGGGCGTGCCCAAGGCACGTTGGTTTTCGAGGGCGGCTAGTAATAGCCGCCCTCTTTTTTTCTGCTATCCACTCTGTAGGGGCAGGCTTTAGACCGGCCGGTGTCTTCTGAAGTTCTGCCGCCCGAAAGGGTGCCGCTACACTCATCATTCGTCACTTCTCACTCATCACTGTCACTTGCACACCCACGCTCCGCCGATGCGCACGGCCAGCGCGCCGCTGCCCCCGCCGGTACACGGATTCGACCCGGGCGTGCCATCGGTGGCCACCATCTGGCTGCCGTTTGCCGCGCTCGACGGCAGGTTCGCCACCGTGGACAACGGCAGAATCGCGCCGCCGAGAAAATGCTGCGGCTTCGTCCAGTCCGCTTCCACGTTCAGCGAATGTACCGCGGAAATATTTCCCCCGCTCCAGTTGTCGAGCACGGCCAATCCGCCGCTGCCGAAAACCTCGATGCCCGGCTGGCCCGTCGAGTAAGTCGAGTCCGTGACCGTGGCGATCACCGCGCCATTGACGTACGCGGTCAGCGTCGTGCCGCTAATCTCAAACCGGATGTTGGATCCCGCCGCGGGTGTCGAAGCCACCGACGCAAGCGTGGTGTTCGAGCCGGCGGTGCGCCGCAGGATGTACGCGGTGCCGTTGAACAAATCCAGGAAGTAGCAGCGGTTGCCCGAACCGTGTAGCAGCAGGCCGAACGTGTGCGAGCCGTCCGCGCCGCCGACGGGCGCCGTGGCCTGCGCGAACTGGTCGGCTTGCAGTGTCAGCCCGCTGTAGTACGCCATCTGATACGAGCCGGTGTTGCCGCTCAACTGGTTACTCGTAATCGTCGGCGCCACTTCTCCGGTCAGCGTAGTCCAGTTCGAGCCGAGGCCGCCGTTTGCGCGATCGAACGTGTCGTAAATCACCTGCTGCGGAATCGTCGCCGCGCTCGACTGCTGCCCGATGGCAAACGACGCCTGCCCCAGGTGCAGCGTCAGGTCGCCCGGCGCCGCGGACACCGGCCAGGTCTGCATGAACATCGCGTATTCCGCGGCCTCTTCGTCATTCATCGCCAGGCCTGCGTAAACCATCGTCGGCTCGTAGAGGTCCACCGTGTGCGCGCTGTCAATGTAGATGTTGAACGCGATCGCGCTCGGATTCGTCGGCGCCGTCGCCAGTCGGCCGGCCACGCGGACCAGCGTCCATCTTCCGTCGGCCGCGTTCATGTCCGGAATGGACACCTGCGCGGTTCCGCTTTCCGCCAGCGTGTTTGCGCCGCCCACGTTGATCGAGCTGAGTCCGTTGGCCGTGAATCCGTTGCCCGTCTGGCTGCGCACCCAGAGCGCCGCCATCACCCAATCGCCCACTGCGGTCGAGTGATTCGGAATCGCCAGGTGCACCGTCTGCACGGCGCTCGATGACGTCGCCAACCGGACCGCGCTGGTGTGCCCGAGCGGATCCGCCACCGCCGTCGCCGTGCAGCTCGTGCATCCGCTCAAGCTGATCGTCGCCGCCGTCTGCGCCGCAAGGTTCGTGAAGCGCACCGCGACCGGCGGAAAACTCCACGCCGCTACGTCCGTCTGCGCGATCATCTTCGGCATCGCGCCGCGCGCGCCGGAGGTCAGTCCGGCCTGCTGCTTGAACGCGCCACCCGCCGCGTAGAGCGAGCTCGACGGCCCGCTCACCACCGCGCGGCCGCCGTCGGTCACCAACTGTCCGTGCGTGACGCTGGTCGGCGAGTCGCGCCCGTCCACCTGCAACAGCGGAAACGTAGTGCCCGTGGAATCCGCCGTCTGTGAATCGTAAATCGAATAATTTCCGCGAATGCCCTGCCCCGGCTGGTATTCCTTGATCCACAGCAGTGGCATCGTCGAAGCTTCCTGCGTGCAATTTTTCACCGAGAGCGAGTTGTTTCCCTGTGCCGGCTTGAATTTGATTCCGCCGTTGGCGAGCTGGCAATCGGTGATGAACAGCAGCGCCTGCGAGGTGAACGTGGTCATCGCTGACCCGTCAAACAAAATCGCGGGCGAGAAATCGGACGTCGGCCCGTTGGCGGATTCCGTGCCGGAAAAAGTGATGTCGCGGAAAAATCCCCAGAAGCCTCCGACCACGTCCAGCGCGGGCCCCATGCCGGCGGAATTCGTCGCGTTACCGCCGACGTTGACGAGCGTGTAGCCCGCCGAAGTGCACGTGCCGTCGCGCGAACCGTTGGAACATTCGCCGATCACAAACACGCGCCCGGGGCTGTCCTGCGTGCCGAGATTGTAGTAAGAAAATCCGGACGCATTCCCCGACCACCAGAACAACGGCCGGTTGCGATTCCCGTTGCTCGGGCCGGCGACTCCCACCTGCGCCATGTGCGCGTTCGGGCCGAACGAGGTCGCGGAGTAGCCGATGATGGTCAGGCTGCCCGGACCGCGCTTCAGCCAGCACGCCGGCGGATTCGCGTAGTTCGGATCCGCCGCGCTCATGACGTAAAACCCGCAGCCCGCGGTCGCGTGGGCCTTCGCGCCGGCGTTCACAAAAATCGTGCCGATGCCGATGGTCAACGCGCCGGG
>JBGQGH010000021.1:0-32776 GCA_041497315.1 Terriglobia bacterium
CCGGCCCTGCTCGTCGTTGGTGCCCTCCTGGCGCGCGACCAGGGGCACTTTCTATCGCAGCTCGCGAGCGGCGTTCACAACGCCGGTGGCCAGAACGTCGCAGCGCGGGATGCCGCGGGAGGTGTTGATGAACTCGCCGCGCACTTCCGGATCGCTCACCAGAATCTTGAACGCGTTCTTCACCTGCTCGGCGGAGGCGCCGCCGCCGACGTCGAGGAAATTCGCCGGCGCGCCACCGGACAGTTTCACGATGTCCATGGTGGACATGGCCAGGCCCGCGCCGTTCACCATGCAGCCGACGGTGCCATCGAGCTTGATATAGTTCAAACCGTACTTCGAGGCTTCGACTTCGAGCGGATCTTCTTCATCGAGATCGCGCAACGCGAGAATGTCCTTGTGGCGATAGAGCGCGTTGTCATCAAAGGTCATCTTAGCGTCGAGCGCCACCAAACGGCCGTCGCCGGTGAGCACGCAAGGATTGATCTCAACCAGCGACGCATCGGTTTCCAGAAACGCGCGATAGAGCGACTGAAAAAACGGCACGGCGGCGTTGACGAACTCCGCGGGAATTCCGATGCCGAACGCGAGCTTGCGCGCCTGATAGGGCTGCAACCCAACCGCGGGATGAATCGTTTCGCGCAGGATTGCGCCGGGATCTTTGTGCGCGACCTCTTCGATTTCCACACCGCCCGCGGCGCCGGCCATGAAAACGGGCGCGGCGGAGACGCGGTCAATCACCATGCCGAGATAAAGTTCTTTTTTGATGTCGAGGCCCTCTTCGATCAGTACGCGCTTGACGATGCGGCCCGCGGGCCCGGTCTGGACGGTGACCAGTTTGCTGCCCAGCATCGCGCCGGCAAACTGTGCGGCTTCGTCCGCCGACCGCGCCAACTTGACGCCGCCACCCTTGCCGCGGCCGCCGGCGTGAATCTGCGCCTTGACCACGACGACCGGCGTGCCCAGTTTCCGCGCGGCGGCGCGTACTTCCTCCTTGGTGAACGCCACTTCGCCCCGCGGCGTGGCCACGCCGTAGCGCGCCAGAATTCCCTTGGCCTGATACTCGTGGATTTTCATGAAGTGATTCCCGCTCCCTACGAAAGCGGCGTTGCGATAATCAGTGCTAGAATTTATGTTGCATCGAAACTCGGCAGTTTACTCTGGAACGCCGCGCGCGAGCAAGGCGCACGCCAGAGCTGCGAAGTTGCGGATTCCGATGATCGAGAAAGCCACACAGAACGTTGCTGCTGGGGCGGTGCTCACACGCCCCGATGCGGAAGCGGTGATGGAGCAGATTCTCTCCGGCCGCGCCACCGACGCGCAGATCGCGGATTTCCTTTCCGCGATGCGCACGCGCGAAGAAGCCGTGGACGAGCTGGTGGGCTTCGCCACGGCGATGCGGCGCCACGCGCAACCCGTCTTCGCCGACGGCGCGCGGCCCAGCGAGATGATTGTGGACACCTGCGGCACGGGCGGAGCCGGGCGCAACACTTTCAATATTTCGACTTGCGTCGCATTTGTCGTTGCGGGCGCGGGCGTGCGCGTCGCGAAACACGGAAACCGGTCGTTCAGCTCGCGCAGCGGTTCGGCGGATGTGCTGGAGGCGCTCGGCGTAAACGTGCAAATCGCACCATTGCTCGCGGGCGCGGCGATTTCGCAAATCGGCATCGGGTTTTTGTTCGCGCCTTCGGTTCACACGGCGATGAAGCACGCCATTGCCGCGCGGCGTCAGCTCGGCGGACGCACGGTATTCAATTTGCTCGGGCCGCTGACAAATCCTGCGGGAGCACGCGCGCAGGTCGCGGGAGTGACTGCGCGGAGGCTGACGGAACTAATGGCAACCGCTCTCGCCGCCCTCGGGACCGAGCGCGCGTTCGTTGTGCACGGCGCGGACGGCTTGGATGAGATTTCTCTCAGCGGCGAAACGTACGTCTCCGAAGCACGCGGCGGCCAGGTGCGTAACTTCACCGTGACGCCCGAGGAGTTTGGCCTCGCGCGGGCGCCGCTCACGGCGCTGGCCGGCGGCCACGCTGCGGAAAACGCGCTGATCATTCGCGCAATCCTTGGTGGAGCTACCGGCCCGCGGCGCGACATCGTCCTGGCCAATGCCTCCGCCGCTCTCGTTGCCGCGGGCGTTGCCGCGGATTTCCGCGCGGGCGTACAAATTGCAGGGAAGTCCATCGATTCCGGTGAAGCAAAGAAAAAACTGGAAGCCCTCGTCACATTCACCCGCGACTAAGGGCCCTGGTCTCCAGTTTCAACGCCTGCCCGCCTGTTCCTACTCCTGATTCTGCAAGCAGCGCACCGCATAAAAGAACGACGCGATAGAGAACACTGCGAACGCCGCCGCTTCAATCGCAACCCGCCGCGGATTTCCCATTCCAATCGTAGCAAAGCGCAGGAAATCCACCTCCCAGGTGATGGGATTGGCCAGCGCCAGAGCGCGGAACCACGGCGGCAGCGACTCCAGTGGATAAAAGAGCGAGCTGGCGAACAAAAACGCAAAATAAAAAATCGACGTCACGCTGTTGAAGAGGTCATTGCGCCGGATTTTCAGCGCGAACACGGCGTAAAAGAAAAACCAGCCCGCTGCTCCGCCCACCACGCCGAGCACAAGCAGCGGCAGTAAATCTAGCCGGATGCGAATGCCGAGCAGCGCGGCCCCGCAACCCACGGTGATCGCGGCCTGAATCAAAACGACCAGCAAATTGAACAGCACCTTGCCCAGCAGATACTGAGCGCGGCTCAACGGGTAGGTGAGCATTTCGTAGAAAATCCCATTGTCGCGGTCCAGGAAAAACGACCACGAAGTATTGCTGGCGATGCCGAAGCTGGCCATGCCGAGCACGCCGGCGAGAAAAAACGAATTGTACGAGGTGCCGGCAACGGACGACGGCGCGCCCAGCGCGGAATTTATGCCCACGCCGAAGAGCAGCATGTAGCCGAGCGGATAGAACATGTCCCAGAAAATGAAAGTCACGTTGGTGATGCGGATTTTGCTCTCGCGATAAAAAACCGCGGTGATTGCCGACATCGCTTTCTCCCTTCCGTGCCGCGCCGAAGCGCTAATTCGGCTGGGTCAACTCCACGAAAATATCTTCGAGGCTCGCGCCGCTCACCTCGACGCGCAGCACGCGCCCGCGGCGCGCCAGTTCGGCCACCAGTTCGAGCACGCGCGACTCCTCTTCCTTGATGGACACCTCGATGGTGTTCTGGCTCACGCGCAGACGCAGCGGCGAGCGCCGCGCGAGGTCTTCCTCGATTCCGTCGGGCAACTTTTCAAACGTCATCACCACTTCGTACACGCCCTCGGAGAGCAGCTTGAGCGCGTGCAAGTCGCCGCGCGCCACCTGCTTGCCGCGGTTCATAATCAGGATGTCGTCGCAGAGATCCTCGGCTTCGCCGAGGATCTGTGTCGTAAGGACGATCGTGCGGCCGCTCGCGGCCTCCTCGCGCAGCGAATCCATCACCGCGCGTTTCAAGATGGGGTCCATGCCCGTGGAGAATTCGTCCATGAAGACCACCGGCGTGCGCACGAGAAAAATCTTGGCCACTTGCACGCGCCGGCGCGTGCCGCCGCTCAAGTCCTGCACCTTGCGCTCGACGTGTTCCGTTAATTGGAAGCGCTCCATCACTTCCGTGGCGCGGCGGCGCGCCTCCGTCGTCGGCACGCCGTGAAACCGCGCGTAGGTCAGCAGGTTGTCGCGTACGTTAAGGAACAATTCGACAGCAGTCTCCTGCAACACCATAGAGATTCGCCGGCGCACTTCGAGCGGCTGCCGCACGACGTCGAATCCTTCGACGGCGGCGCGGCCAGCGCTGGGCGAGATCAGCGTGTTCAACACCTTGAGCGTGGTGGTCTTGCCCGCGCCGTTCGGCCCCAGCAGACCGAAGATCTTGCCGCGCTCGACGGCGAAGCTCAGTCCGTCCACCGCGCGCACGGCGTCCCGGCCGCGCGGGCGGAAGACTTTCTCCAGGTTTTCAACTTCGAGTGCAAAATTCCCCATGAATCACCCCACGGCAAAAATACAGATTCTCAAAACTTGACTCGAAAAGGCCGCGCGAAACGGCGAAGGAGATTTACAATGGCCACCCTGACGGGCGGCAAAGAGGACCGGAACGTTTCGTCCGGCTACCGAATGGAGGCTTTGATGACTCGCATAAGCGTTCTTCTTTTCTGGATCGGCTTCGTACTTTATCCGGCCGAGGCGCAGATGTCAACCACACCTGCGCCTGCTCCCGCGCAGGTTGCCGCCGCCGTGCGCGCCTACCGGCAGGCCAACGAGCACCGCATCATGCAGGAGTTCGTGGACCTGCTCTCCATTCCGAATGTCGCGTCCGACGAGTCGAATATCAAGCGTAACGCGGCGATGCTTGTCGAAATGTTTGATCGCCGCGGATTCCACACGCGGCTCCTATCCATCGCGGGCCGCGGGCCGGTCGTGTTCGGCCAGATCGACGCGCCGGGCGCGAAGCGCACCGTGATTTTCTACGCGCATTACGACGGCCAGCCCATCGAGCCGAGCGGCTGGACGGATACGCAGCCGTTCGTGCCCGCGCTGCGCACCGCCGCAATTGAGGCCGGCGGCAAGTTGATTCCCTTCCCGGCTGCGTCCGCGCCCTTCCAGGACGACTGGAGGATTTACGCGCGTTCGGCTTCGGACGACAAGGCGCCGATTATTGCTCTACTCGCGGCAATTGATGCGCTGCGCGCGAAAAATATTCCGCTCGGCGTGAATCTGAAGGTCGTGTTCGAAGGCGAAGAGGAAGCCGGCTCGACGCACCTGGAACAAACTCTGCTCGCACACCGCGAATTGCTCGGCGGTGATTTGCTGATGGCCGCGGACGGTCCCGTGCATCAGAGCGGGCGGCCGCTGATCAGCTTTGGCAATCGCGGGGTGATGTCCCTGCGCATTACGGTGTACGGCCCGGTGCGTTCGCTGCACAGCGGCCACTACGGCAATTGGGCGCCAAACCCGGCCATGCGGCTGGCGCAGTTGCTCGCTTCCATGAAAGACGCGGATGGCCGCGTCCTGATTGCGGGCTTCTACGACGACGTGGAGCCGCTGGGCCCGGCCGAGCGCGCCGCCATCGAAGTCGCTCCTTTCAACGACGCCGATATTCTGCGGCAGTTCGGCCTCGCGGGGGCCGAAGGCGGAGGAAAGAAACTCTTGGAGCTGATCAATCAGCCGTCGTTGAATATTGACGGCCTCGAAGGCGGTTGGACGGGCGCGCAGGGCAAAACGATTATTCCCGATCGCGCGGTGGCTGCTCTCGACCTGCGGCTGGTGAAAAACAACACGCCCGCGAAGCAATACGAACGCTTGGTCGCGCACGTGCGTAAGCAGGGCTACTACGTGATTGACCGCGAGCCCACAGCGGAAGAACGAGCCAAGTATCCGCGCATCGCCACGGTCATTTGGGCGGAGTTTGGTTATCCGGCCACGCGCACGCGGATGGATTTGCCGGTTTCGCAGGAGTTATTGCGCGTGGTGGATTCGGCCACCGGCCAGACGGCGGTGCGCCTGCCCACGCTGGGAGGCAGCGTGCCGATGTACATCTTCGAAAATCTGGGATTGCCCGTCATCGGCGTGCCCATCGTCAATTTCGACAACAACCAGCACAGCCCGAACGAGAATTTGCGCATCGGGCATCTCTGGCGTGGCATGGAAATCTTCGGCGCGCTCCTGGCGGATCTGAATTGGTAACGCCTTCCGGCTTGCCGATGGCTCCTGGAACAGCTAGACTCTCTTTTAGGATACACACCATGCGTCACGTCATTCTCCATCGCGGAGAAGATAGCTATTGGATCGCGGAGTGCCCCAGCCTGCCGGGCTGCCTCAGCCAAGGCGAGACACGCGATGCCGCCCTCGCGAACATTCGCGAGGCCATTCGAGGATACATTCGCGCCCTCGAAGACGATAATCTGCCCGTGCCGCACTAGGGACTAAAGCTCGAGGAAATTCTTTAGGAGCTGCATTCCCACCTCGGTCAAGACACTTTCCGGATGGAACTGCACCCCTTCGACGCGGAACTTCTTGTGACGTAGGCCCATGATCGTGCCGTCTTCGCTTTCGGCGGAAATTTCGAGTTCCCGCGGCAGATTCTTCCGCGCGACGATCAACGAGTGATACCGCGTGGCGGTGAATTCCTGCGGCACTTTGCGGAATATCGTCTTGCCGTCGTGCGAGATCTGGCTGGTCTTGCCGTGCATGATGACTCCGGCCCGAACGACCTTGCCTCCGAACGCGTAACCGATGGCCTGATGGCCAAGACAGACGCCGAAGATCGGTACGCGGTCTGCGAACGTGCGAATCAGATCCACGCTGATCCCGGCGTCCTGCGGAGTGCCCGGCCCGGGCGAAATCACGATTCGCTCCGGGTGCAAGCGATTGATTTCGGCGAGCGTGATTTGATCATTGCGCCGGACTTCGAGCTGCTGCCCCAACTGGCCGAGGTACTGCGCCAGGTTGTAGGTGAAAGAATCGTAGTTGTCGAGCAGCAGGATCATTTCTTACTTTGATGCTCTCGCCTTTGCGCCGTGCGCGGTCTCCAGCGCCGTCCGCAGCGCTTTCAGCTTGTTGATCGTTTCCTGATATTCGCGCTCGGGCACCGAATCGGCCACGATGCCAGCGCCCGCCTGCCAATAGGCCATGCCGTTTTTGGCCACCAGCGTGCGAATGGCGATGCACGAATCGAGGTTGCCGGAAAAATCGAGATAGAGGATCGCGCCGGCATAGACGCCACGGCGCGTGGGCTCCAGCTCGTCAATGATTTCCATCGCGCGCACTTTCGGCGCGCCGGTGAGCGTCCCCGCGGGGAAACACGCCAGCAGCGCTTCAAAGCAATCCACTTCAGGGCGCAGCTTGCCGCGCAGGCTCGAAACCAGGTGCATCACGTGCGAGTAGCGCTCCACGGTCATCAATTCTTCCACGCGCACCGAGCCGTACTCGCACACGCGCCCCAAGTCGTTGCGACCCAGGTCCACGAGCATGATGTGCTCCGCGCGCTCCTTGGGATCGGCCGCCATTTTCGCTGCAAGCAGGCGGTCTTCCACATCGTCGCGGCCTCGCGGCATGGTCCCCGCAATCGGCCGGTAGAAAGCGTCGCGGCCCTGAATTTTCACCAGCATCTCTGGCGAACTCCCCACCACGGCGACGTTGCCGAGCCGGAGAAAATACATGTACGGCGATGGATTCACCACGCGCAGCACGCGATAAATCTCGAAGGGATCGGCGTGCGTGCGCGCGGAAAAGCGCTGGCTGGGCACAATCTGGAAAGCGTCGCCGGCGCGGATATAGGCCTTGGCCTTGCGCACGGCGGCGAGGAACTGCGCCTTGCGCATGTTGGCCGCCGGGCGCAACGGGCCCGCGCGCCGGGGTGGCTTCTGCTTCGGCAGAGGGCGCTCAAGCGCGCGCCGCGTGGCGCGAATTTCGCGCACCGCTGCGTCGTACTTGGCGCGCAAGCTGCCTCCGCCATCGGCGAAAACGTTGCGCACGATCCACAAGCGATGTTGCACGTGGTCGAAGGCGACCAGGCCGAGGTAGAACATCAGCACCGCATCGTCGAGGCCGACGTCGTCGCGGCCGGTCGCGGGGATGCGCTCGACGAGACGCACCATGTCGTATGCGAAGTAGCCGATGGCCCCGGCGACGAGCGGTGGCAGCCCCGGCACTCGCACCGGGCGGTAACGCGCCACGCGGTGGCGCAGGAATTCGATCGGATTCGTCTCCTGCCACTCGAGGCGGCCTTCGCCCTCGACGATGCAAGCGCCCTTGGCGTAGCGAAAAACCTCGACGGGGTTCGCGCCGAGGAATGTATAGCGCGCAATTTTCTCGCCGCCTTCGACGCTTTCGAGTAGAAATGAATATTTCGCGTTGTGCGCCAAGCGCAGGTAGGCGCCCACCGGCGTCAGTAAATCGGCCGTGATCGTTTCATAGACCGGCACCAGGTTGCCCTGGCGCGCCAGCCGGCAAAATGTTTTGAAGTCTGGCTGAATCATCGGCGTACCCGCACGCGTTCCTCGCGGCGCAGCGCGTCCAGGACCGCGCGGCGCATCACGACTTCCGGAGCGCGCACTCCCGTCCAGATTTCAAATTGTGACGTGCCCTGCGCGAGAAACATTTCCACTCCCGTAATCGTTTCGATGCCGCGTCGCTCGGCCAGCTCCAACAGTCGCGTTTTCATCGGCCGGTAGACCATGTCCATCAGCAGGCGGCAATTCAGTTCACCGGGTTCGAGCGGCGATTCACCGCTGTGCGGGTGCATGCCCACCGGCGTTGCGTTTACGATGGCGTCGAAGAATTCGTGGCGGATGCGCCGCCGCTCGATCGCTTCCCCGCCCACGGCCCGCGCAAGCGCCCGCGCCCGTTTCATTTGCCTCGCCGCGACCGCGACAATCGCTCCGCCCTGCGCCAAGGCAAACGCCGCCGCACGTGCCGCTCCGCCCGCGCCGAAGAGCAGCACCCGGCTGCCGCGTAGCGCGACGCGGCGTTCGAGCGCGCGCAGCACTCCGACGTAATCTGTATTGTAGCCGTAAAGCTTTCCGCCGCCGCGCACGACTACGGTATTGACAGCGCCAATTTGGGCGGCCAGCGGATCGCAATCGTCCAGATGGCGCAGGATCGTTTGTTTGTGCGGCAGCGTCACGCTGAAGCCGGAAATCCCCAGCGGCTCGATCGCGGCGAGGAAGTCGCGCAACTCGCGCACGAAGAACGGCAAGTAGACGGCGTTCATTTTGCGGGCGTGAAAAGCGGTGTTGTGGAGCAGCGGCCCGAGTGAATGCCCGATGGGGTTGCCGATCACTCCGTAGACGCGCGTCTCGCGATTGAGGCGATCCGCACGGTACAAATTTTTCATTTCCTCGAGTGAGAGTTGCCCGGGCGCGGTGGCTTCCTCCGTTGACGCGTAGGCAAGCGCGCTGCCTTCGCCCAAGGCCAGGACCCGCGCGGGTAATCCCACTTCACTCATCGGCACGGCGATCACCCGCCGCTTTCCTCGCACGCAGGAGAGGACTCGCTGGCTCTCTGCGATCGTGCGGCACTCCGTGGCAATCTTGATGGTGTCACCACCCGCGCGCTCGAGGCGCTTCACCACCGAACGCAGATCCCGCGGGGTCCCACGAAAATCGTGAAACGAAGTGATACGCTTCAGGCCACCCAGAATGACGTCGAGCGTCGCCGCCGGGAGTCGCTCCGCCGATTCAATTTCGAGGTCGCACCACTGGCAGCCGCAGTTTCTCGCCAGCCGCAGGATCGCAAGTTGGGCCGCCAGATCGCCCGCGAAGCGGCCCCCAGCCGAGCGCCTCCGGCAGGTGGCGATGAGAGTGGCCTTCGTCCGATGCGCCCGCAGCCAACCCAGGAACTGCGCGATCACGCGCTCGCCCGCCAGCCAATCCAGGCGTAGCTCGATGGTGCGGGACGCACGAAGCGCCCGGCGCAGCCCGCGCGCCATTCCCGCGGCGCTCCGAGCCACCACGACGGCGCAAATAGGGTCTTCCGCGATCAAGCGCCTCCCTCTCGGGTGTCTAAGTATCAGATAAATATAGGGTTTCTACCATGCGGTATCCAAAGTGTAAAGCGCGGGCACCGCTTTCCTTGACCGGTCTTGACTAGCTTGCTAGCGTTGATGGGAAGGCCCCGTCTCCCCAGAGCGGGCTCCCAGCCTTGTCCAGAGTTGAAGGAGCGTTCTCTATGCGCGGAAGAATCGTATTTCTGATGTTGTCCCTGGCGCTTTTCACCGGCACGGCCGCGGCGCAACAGACCCCGGCGGTCCCCGACCCGAGTTCCGTTTATTGTTCCGGCCTCATCACCACTGAGACGGTGCCACACGACACCTACCTGATTACCGGTGAGGAGTCGATGACGAATCTCACGTTCACGCGCGGCGACCTGGTGTACATCAACAAGGGCTCCTCGCAGGGCGTGAAGGTTGGCGATGAATTTCTGGTGGTCCGGCCCACGAAAGAAAAACTCGACCAGCCGTGGTTTGCCTGGCAAGCCCAGCTCATGCGCGCCATGGGCACCCGCTATGAAGATATGGGACGAATCCGCGTGGTCCATGTGGATGCCAAGACGGCCACCGCAGAAATCGTGTTTTCGTGCGACTATATGCAGCGCGGCGATCTCGTGCAGCCTGCGGTGGAGCGCCCCGCGCCGCCCCTGAAAGCGGACGCGCCGATCGACCGCTTCGCGCCGTCCACCGGCAAGACGGCCATGGTCGTCAGCAACCAATTCTACGGTCAGGCCGCAGGAAACAACACGATTGTCTACGTCAACCTGGGCAGCGCGCAGGGGGTAAAGGCGGGCGACTATTTCCGAGTGTTCCGCTACCAGGGAACGCGCGCCGCCACCTATTATAATACGGCCGGGTATGCCTACATGATCTATGGGTTCGGCAGCACGCCCGTGCGCTACCTGTGGAATGACCTGCCGCGGGAAATCGTCGGCGAAGGCATCGTCCTCCGCGTTTCGCCGAACGCTTCCACGGTCATGATCACGAAAAACCTCCGCGAAATTTACGCCGGCGACTACGCCGAGATCCAGTAGTCCCGCTCAGTTTCCTCTCTGCAATCCGCGCAAAGAACAAGAGAGTTCACTCCCCCCAACGGGGGAGGGGGCTCTTTTGTTTTTTCACGAAGCACGATCCCGGGGCGGCGGGATTCTGCATCTTGTTGCTTTGCCTCCTGCGCTAGGAGGCAGAGCGGGGATCCAGCTTCGTGGAACCGCTGTCCGAGAAAACTTCGGCGGTAAACGACAGGATTTGAGTGGCGGGATCCTTCCAGGCATCTGGGGCAAGGCCCGCCTTTTCGCATGTTGCCTCGAGAAACCGCTCGCGGGTGAACTTGTGTTCCACGGCCACCTGCGGCAAGAGGAGGCCGCGGCGCGCTCCCTGCACGATCATCAATCCGTGCCGTCCGAGTTCGATTTCCTCAGGCGGGGTGCGTTCGAGAGGTGACAACACGGAAATCTCGATCTCCATCTCGCCCACCTCCTCGGATTCGACGCCTGGAAACCGCGGATCATCGCGCGCCGCACTGATCGCGCAGCGCACGACCGTCTCCGCCAAAGCGTATTCCGGCTCTACGCGGCCGATGCATCCGCGCAGTCGCCCGCGGCAATGCAGGGTGACGAACGCCGCGCGCGGCTCCGCGAGAGCGCCGGCCGGCGGCGCAAAATCCGGGAGGCGGTCGTGAGACACGGCTTCGACGATCGCTCGGCGCGCCACGTCGAGCAGGGCGCGGCGGTCGTCGCTAGAGAGTGGCGACATCCTGCGGTTTTTTCCTGCGCTCCAGAAGACGAAGGCGGCGCCGCTGCTTTACCCGGTCGTCCACCTGGTTCCAGAATTTCAGGAAGTATTGCACGGCCGAGAGGATCGCGCTGACGACTACGAGCCACAGCAGGATCCGGCCGGGCAGCTTGAACGCCGTATGCTTCGCGCCGAGGATGACGGCGCAGACGGCGATCACCTGCAACACCATTTTCGTTTTGCCCAGGGCGGAAGCGGAGATGGTCATCCCTTCCGCGGAAGCGATGTTGCGCAATCCCAGGACGGTGAACTCGCGCCCGATGATAATCACCACCATCCACGCGGGCACCAGCCCCTGCTCCACGAGAGAAATGAAGGCCGCCGAGATCAGCAACTTGTCGGCGATGGGATCGAGGAGGATGCCAAGAGTGGTCACTTCGCCACGCGCACGCGCGACGTAGCCGTCCGCCCAATCCGTGGCCGCCGCCACCAGCAGAATCAACACGCCCCAGACCTCGAAGTGTACGGGCACGCGCCAGACGACAAGATTGGGCTCGCGCGTGAGCAGCACAACGACCAGCAAGGGTGCGAAGAAGATACGAAGAATCGTCAGACTGTTCGGCAGGTTCATAGGGCTTCGGGGAGGCGGCGATCCAATCCCTTTCGCGCGATTTCCCGACCTAGCGAGCCAACTATAGTCCTGCCCCCTCCATGCGTCAACGTCGCACTGGCAAGGAGGAGGCCGCCAAGTCGGATCCGTCGACGCGCTGCGAAACCGTAACCAACAGTACACAAGAACGCTGCATCACTGTGCAAATCCAAGGGATACGGTCTGAGGAGAGTGGGCGAGGCCCTCTTGCTGTGGAATAATAAGGGTAGGCCAGAAACCACTGAAAAATAAATACTTAACGCGAGCAGGCTTCGCGGTGTCCCAGCTTCACCTCGGACAGGGATTGACAACCTCGTACTGTCTGGCAGCCGATTTCCACAGGGATTTCCACAGCGGCTCAAGTGCTTTCAAAACTTGAGCTTACCTATGGAACCCCCGCCTTAGGACGGAGGCCGCACGAGATCCAATAAACCATTGTGGGCTTGCGGCGCTTAATGGGAGACGGCGAGTTCAGGCGCGAGAGCCGCCGCGGAGAAGCCGTGCAGGCAGAAAAATTATCGCGCGGACGAGCGCCAGCGCACCGCCGACGGCAATCCCGACTAGGCGGAAGGGCAGCAGAAAGAGCCACACCAGAGGGTAGAGGACCAAAGCCAGCAGAGCCAGCGGCCAGCAAAGGACAAAGAGTATGCACCAGAGCAGGAACTTCATCATCGGTCCACCTCCGCACCTCTCATCAAGAATATACGCTTGAATTGAGGCGCGCGTTCCAAGGAAAAAACCGAAAAAGAGATTCTATCTACGCGGTGGCCCGCGCCGGCTTCTCGCCGGCGGTCAACCGCAGGCGTCGGGCGACAGATTCCGGCACCTCGGCTTCCAAGAACATCTCGGAACCATCCACGCGAGAATCAATCACTCGGCCGAGGGCGTGAATCAGTGCTATGGTGCGGCCATCGGAGAGCGGAAGTCGCACATCGAGATGAACCAGCGGGTCCACGGGCATGGCTTCATCAATCCGGCGGAGCAATTCCACGAGGCCGGTGCCCGCCAAAGCGGACACGTACACCTTGCCGTTGCCTTCGTGCAGTGCGGCCGCCTGTTCGGGTGTGAGCCGGTCGATCTTGTTGAAGACGCGCAGCCGCGGGCGGTCAGCTACGCCCAGCTCGGCCAAAACTTTTTCGACGGCGGCGTCCTGCTCGGCGTGGTGGGGGTTCGAGACGTCACTGACGTGTACGATCAGCGCCGCTTCTTGCACCTCTTCGAGCGTGGCGCGAAACGCGGTGATCAAGCCCTTGGGCAGGTCGCGAATGAATCCTACTGTGTCGGAGAGGAGCACGCGCCGGTTTGACGGCAAACGCACCGCGCGCACTGTGGGATCAAGCGTGGCAAACATCTGCGGCGAGACGCGCACGCTCGCGCGGCTGAGCGCATTGAACAACGTGGACTTCCCCGCGTTTGTATAGCCGACCAGCGCTACGGCGCCGAGCGGCACGGCCTGGCGCGCTTCGCGGCGCAAAGAGCGCTGCCGCCGAAGTTTCTCGATACCCTGCCCGATGCGCTGGATGCGGTCGCGGATGCGCCGGCGATCGGTTTCGAGTTTCTGCTCGCCGGGTCCGCGCGTCCCGATGCCGCCACCGAGTCGCGAGAGCTCCGTCCCGCGTCCGGCCAGGCGCGGCAGCAAATAGTTCAGTTGCGCCAGCTCCACCTGGAGCTGGCCTTCGCGGCTGCGCGCGTGCCGCGCGAAAATGTCCAGGATGAGTTGCGTGCGGTCAATCACACGGCACTCAGTTTGTTTCTCGATGTTGCGTTGCTGTGTGGGAGAGAGAGCGCCATCGAACACCACGGTCGGCGCTTTGCGCATGTCCGCTTCGATTTTCAATTCATCCAGTTTGCCGCGGCCAATCACCGTCGCCGGATCAATCGCGTCGCGCATCTGCAGGATCGAGCCAGCCACTTCCGCCCCCGCGCTGCGGGCCAGTTCTTCCAGCTCCTGCAAAGAAGCTCGCTCCACCTCACCCGTTTCGATGCCCGGCACGCGCGGCGCACGCTTGCGTCCCACGCCAAACAGGAGAACTCGTTCGCGGCTTTCTGTCGTGCTGGAGGTTTTCATTCCGTTGAGGTAACGCCTCGTTCCGTGGAAGCTTCTGAGAGTTGTGCGCGCGCCCGTGGGCAGCTTGTCATCAAAGGTGAGATTCTCGTGGCCCTCGGAAAATGATTCCCCCTAGTTTCTATTATACCATGCGCCTCGAGCTGCATCCCCACGGCCCTACAATTGACTCTCGAGAAATCGCAACACAGTGGTTGAAATCAACGGATCGTCGCCGAAACCGGCGAACCATTCGACGCCGCGCTCCTTGCGGAACCAGGTCATCTGCCGCTTGGCGTACCGCCGCGTCGCCATCTCGATCGCGGCCGCGGCTTCGTCGAGAGTCATCTTCCCTTCCCGGTGCGCAGCAAGCTCGCGATAGCCAATGAAACCGAACGGCCGGGCGGCGCTTGAAATGCCGCGCGCGGCGAGAGAGTCGAGTTCGGCAAGCCAACCCTGCTCGAGCATCGCGCGCACTCGGCGAGCGATTCGCTCCCGCAACTCTTCGCGCGGCGGATTCAGCCCGAGCTTGATCGGCCGATAGCCTTCGAGCGGCGCGCGTCCCGCTCGGTGCACCTCGGTGATTGGCTTCCCGGTGAGGAGACAAATTTCGATTGCACGAATCAGTTTCGGGTCGTCGCGTGGAGCGATCCGAGCGGCCGCCGTGGCATCGAGCCGCGCCAGGATGCGGTGCAGATATTCCGCTCCGCGCTCACGTGCGCTTTCTGCGAGCCGGGCGCGCAGCTCCTCGGAGCGCGCCGGAGCGTCGGCCAGGCCTTCCAGCAGCGCGCGGAGATAAAGCCCGGTCCCCACCGTGAAAATCGGCAATCGCCCGCAGCGGCGGACGTCTTCAAGTGCCGCAACGGCAAGCCGCCGGTACTCGCCCGCCGTGATCAACTCATCCGGCTCCAGCAGATCGATCAAGTGGTGCGGGATGCCGCGGCGCTCATCCGCTGTGGGCTTGGCCGTGCCGATGTCGAAGTAGCGATAGACCTGCGTGGAATCGCAGGCGAGGACTTCGCCGCCCAAGCGTTCCGCGAGCCACACCGCGAGCGAGGATTTCCCTGACGCCGTCGGCCCGACAATCGCGACCAGCGGCGCGGCCCGACCGGAAGTTTCCTTCATCGCAAAACGTTCCAGTAGCGGATGACGAGGAACACGAGCACAAGAAAGGCCAGGAGGAGAGTGCCGGCGATTTGCCTGCGGCTCACGGTTACTTCACGTAGTCGAGCGGCAGATTGTAGAGGAAGATGAAGCGCAGCTCGATGAAGGGCCCGCTGAACGCCGGCGGCAATTGTTCGAAGGGCGTGGATGAGCGGATGGCGGAATAGGCCGCGCGATCCAGCGGCTCTTTGCCCGAGCTGGCGGCCATGTCCGGCTGGGGGTAGGGCACGTTGCCGTCGCGCATGATCTTGAATTGCAGTACGACCATGCCCTTCTCACCCATGCGCGCCGATTCCGGAATCACCGCGTACCAATTGCGTTTCACACTGGCCAGCACACGCGTCAAATAGTTCGTGAAGTCCACGCCCTCCGTCGGCGTCAACATCTGCAAGGCGCCAAACGCCTGCCCGCCGGTTCCTCCGCCGCCCATGCCGCCCGGGATCGGGCCGCCGGAAGCCATGCCCGTGCCCACGCCCGGCTCGCGCACCGCGCTGCGAACCGAATCCTGCAGCGCGCGGCCCGGCGAAACGTTCGGGAGAATCAAACCCTTCCCCGGCGCCTGGGCGATTCTAGGAGCCTCGGCGCGAGACGTCGGGGCGGATTCCCGGCGAGTCTCCGGCTGAGGAATCGGAGACGCCGGAAGATTCGGCACCGGCGGATTCGGCAATTCGCGCGTGACGCGCTCTTTCTCGACCGGCCCCGGGTTCGGCTGCAACTCGGGTGTCGGCGGAGCGATCTGCTTTAAGATTTGCGGATTGATGCGAATCGCCGGGCTCTTCAGTTCGCCGGGGGGAATTCCGTCCCGGGGAGCGTCCTTGATCAGCGGCGGCAGGTAGGTGACGAAGCTCAACTGCCGGCGCGCCATCTCGAGTTCTTCCTGCGTGGGCGGCCGATAAGGGAAGAGTTTTGGCTCGAAAAGGAGGAACACGATCAGCGCGGTGTGAAAAATGATGGAGGAAAACCGCGAGACCGCCTGCCATGCTGAGGTGCGTTCGTCGACGGGCTTTTCAAGGAAATTGACGTTTCCAGTGGTGAAGACGTCCGGCTCAACCACCTCCGGCAGCAGCGCGGGGTTCACCGGTCCGCGAGGTTCCGGGCGTGGACCGGGCTTGGCGTCTTTGGGGACCGCCACGCGCGAGTCCAGAATTGTTAGCGAAACGTACGAGGGGATCGAAGAAGTGACGTCGAGAGGTTTCGATGGCATATCCCGCGGCACCACCACGCGCGAGGCCAGCACGTCCAGCGGGAGGTAGGCTGGAATCGTTGTGCGTGCGTCCAGCTCGATCACCGGCATGCCCGAAGGCACGAGCGTGCGCGAATCGAGTTCGGTCGTGCGGCGACGCGTCTCCGACTGGTCCACTTCGGCCAGTGAACGCGAGCCAAACGGCACTAGGAATCGGGGGATCATCCCTTCGCCTGCAAACCTGCGAAAGTACCCAATTGGACGCGCCGCGCGTGTTCCAGGATGCCCGCCATCACACGTTCGGCGAGATCTAGGGCTCGCCGCCCCGCCACGCCATCCACTGCCGGAGCTTTTCGCGTGCGCACGGCTTCGACGAATGCGCGCAGCTCGGCATGCAGCGGCTCCTCGGGAACAGTCGGCAGCTTTTCGAAATCGAATTCCGGCTGCGGGCCGGGCTTGCGTACTCGGACGCGGAGGGCGTCTTGCCGCGTATAGTCCACCGAAATGTAATCGCCTTCCTGGAAGAAACGCATCTTGCGCACGCGCTCGGTCGAGACGCGGCTCGCGGTCACGTTGGCCACGGCGCCGGATTCGAATTCGATGCGCGCATGCGCGATATCCACCTTGTCGGTGAGCACGGGGATACCCACGGCCTTCAGATCGGTCACTGGCGAATCCACGAGTGCCAGCAGGATGTCGAGATCGTGAATCATCACGTCGAAGACGACGTCAATGTCCAAACTGCGCGGAGTGAAGATTCCGAGACGGTGAACCTCGAAGAAAAGCGGGCGCGAGACGACCTTCTGCACCGCGGCAATCGCGGGATTGAAGCGTTCGAGGTGCCCGACCTGCAGAATGCGTCCCTTCGCGCGCGCGGAATTCAGTAAGCGATCGGCGTCGGCCAGCGAAGCGGCCATGGGTTTTTCGACGAGGACGTCAATGCCCTGCTTGAGGAGGCGGCAACCGACGGCGGCGTGCTCAACCGTGGGCACGGCCACAATTGCGGCGTCAACTGCGCCCGGAAGCGCGGCGAGATCGGGCAGAACGTGCGTCGAAAACTCTGCGGCGACGGCGCGGGCGCGGTCCGCGTTCGTGTCCACAATTCCGGCAAGTTCCGCGCCCTCCAGCTCGCGTAGAACGCGAACGTGATTGCGGCCGAAATCACCGCAGCCGACCACGGCCACGCGGATCTTTGCACTATTCAAGACGACACCTTTGGCGAAGCCTCGGCAGGCGCTTCCGGAGCGAAAGCCTCAATGGCGATTCCGGCGGCATCGGCCGCGGCAATCAATTGCGCGCGGTCGAAGAGAAGAGTGCGATGAGCATCAATCGCGAGTGCCGTCGCCCGGGAGCGCTTCATTACTTCGACGGTCGGGAGGCCCACGACGGGTACATCGAATCGCATGTCCTGGCGCGGCTTGCTGACTTTGACCACCACCAGGTTGCCGCCGGTAATCCGCGCGGCGCGCTCGATCGTTTCGTCGGTGCCTTCCATGGCCTCGACGGCCACGCAGGCGCCTTCGCGCACCACAACCGTTTGTCCGAGGTCGAGTGCAGCGACCTGCTGGGCGATCCGTCGGCCGTAGGCGATGTCCGCGGCCTCGCGCTCATCCGGCGCGCGACGCGTCAGGACGCCTGGCGCAGGAAGCAGCGGCTTCAGGAACGCGGTCGAGTCAACCAGTTCGATGCCCTCGGAGTGCAACACGCTCGCCACCGCGCCGATCAGCGAATCGGTGTTCTTCAGCGGCAGCGAGAAAAGCAGTTTGGCCATCTTCCAATCCGGCCGGATGCCGCTGAAGATTTTATTGTGTTTCACCTGACCGGCCATCACGGCCTTGTTCACGCCTTCCTGGTGCATCAACTCCAGACCCTTGCCCAATTCGCCGAGGCTGATCCAGTGCAGGCGCTGCGCCACTTTTTCGAGTTCCGGTGAAGCTTCCTCGCGCAGCGCGATTACAGCCATGTCAATTCCCTGGCTGCGCGCGCCCTCAAGCACCAGAAACGGAAAGCGGCCGTTGCCGGCGATAAGGGCCCAGCGGTCCGGAGCGCTCGATGTGTGCGGGGCGGGCGTCATGATGAGTGTTCCAGCGGAGACCTACTTGTGGATGCCGCGCTGGGCGCTTTCGATGAACTGGATGAGCTGCGCGACGTCCGCCGAGCCGTTCAGCGTGGCGCGCATCTGCTCGACGGCCTGCGTAGTGTTCAGCTTCGAGCGCAGGAGCAGGCGGAATGCCTGTTCAATCGAATGAATGCGTTCCGGCGAGAATCCGTGGCGCTCGAGGCCGACGCGATTGATGCCGTAGCAGGAAGTTTCCCGCGGCGCCACGACCAGCGAGAACGGCGGCACATCCTGCGTCACCACGGTCTGCGCGGCGATGTAAGAATGCGCGCCGACGCGGCAGAACTGGTGCACCAGGCAGCCGGGGCCGATGGTGGCGTAATCCTCGACCACGCTGTGCCCGGCAAGTTCTGCCCCGCTGATGAAGATGACGTGATCGCCGATCTGGCAATCGTGGCCGATGTGAGAGTAGGACATGATGAGGTTGTGGCTGCCGACGCGCGTGATGCCGCCGCCCTTGATCGTGCCGCGGTTCGCGGTCGAAAACTCACGGAACTCGTTCGATTCGCCGACTTCGAGGGAGACGCGCTGCCCGGTGTAAGTGAGATCCTGCGGATCGCCGCCGATGACGGAGAACGAGTAAAAGTGATTGCTGCGGCCGAATTTGGACGGCCCTCTCACCACGGCATGCGCTTCGAGGACACAACCCTCCCCGAGTTCCACGTCATCGCCCACGATGGCGAAGGGCCCGATGCGCACGTTGTCTCCGATGCGCGCCTTTGCGGAGACGACCGCGCGGGAATCGATCTCACTCATTCGTCTTGCCCACCCGGGCCATGCTCTCTGCAACCAGTTCGTCGCGATCCGTCATCTTGCACATCATGGTGGCTTCGGCGGCCAACTCGCCGTTCACCGTCGCTTTGCCCTGCAACTTGCAAAAATTGCCGCGCCACGTCACCACGGCCACGTCGAGCAGAAGTTGCTCGCCAGGCACCACCGGCCGGCGAAATCGAGCGCCGTCCACGGCCACGAAATAGAGCAGCTTGTTCTCGCGGTCCGGAATGTCTTTCAGAAGCAGCAACCCGCCGGTCTGCGCCAAGGCCTCGATAATCAACACGCCGGGCATCACCGGTTGGCCCGGAAAGTGGCCCTGGAAATAAGCCTCGTTGATGGAAACATTCTTCACGCCGATGATGTGCTTCTTGTCCTCCATCTCCAGGATGGCGTCCACCATCAGGAACGGGTAGCGGTGCGGCAGTATTTTCTGAATGCCGTTGGTGTCGAGAATCATTGCTTCTCCTGAGTGCTTTCTCTAGGCCGCGCAGCGGCGGAATTGTCGCCGACTTTAGCTTGAGATTATATGCGAAATATGCGGTTTCGTGGGCCGCAGGCGCGGGATTGACGTTTGCTGAGGCATTGTTCCGCGGCCAGCTTGCTGCTAGCATCATTGGCCCATGTCGAGTGAGAAACTTCTGCCGCGCCTGCTGAAGGACCTGAGTCCGCATGAGGGCGGGATGACGCGGCTTCTCGGGCGTTTCGTGCGCGCGGAATCGCCCAGCTTCGATCGCGCCGCGGTGAACCGCCTGGGCCGGATGGTCGCCGCGGAATGGCGCCGCCGGGGCGGTCGGGTGCGATTCCTGCCGGGCGTGGCCAAGGGCCCCGCGCGCGATAAGCGAGGAGACCATGTCCGGGCGGAAGTCTGGCTCGGCAGGGGCCGCCCCGCAGGCCAGATTCTCGTGTTGGGGCACCTCGATACGGTCTATGACCTCGGGACGCTTGCTACGATGCCCTTCCGCGTGGCGGGCGGCAAGGCATTCGGCCCGGGCACACTGGACATGAAGGACGGCCTGGTGATGGCGCTCTACGCCGTGGACGCTTTACGCCGCCTCGGCGAGCGTCCCGCCCGGGGCCTGGTTTTCCTGTGGACCTCGGATGAAGAAGTCGGCAGTGCGTCTTCGCGCAAAGCACTTGAAGCGGAGGCGCTGCGCAGCGAAGCGGTATTTGTCCTCGAGCCATCGACCGGCCCCAACGGCGACCTGAAGACGGCGCGCAAGGGCGTGGGCATGCTTGAACTAATCGTTGCCGGCCGCGCGGCGCATGCGGGCGTCAATCCGCAGGATGGCGTGAATGCCGTGCACGAAATCGCCCTGCAAATCGCGCGACTCGCCAAGTTCAACGACCCGCGCCGGGGGATTAGCGTCCATGCCGGCGTGATCGAAGGCGGCACGCGTTCGAACGTGATTCCCGCGCACGCCCGCGCTCTTGTTGACCTGCGCGTAACCAAGCTCTCCGATGCGCGCGCGGTTGAAGCGAAGATCCGCAGCCTGCGGCCCATCCTTCTCGGAGCGAAGCTCGAGGTACGCGGCGGAATCTCCCGCCCACCGATGGAGCGGCGCATGAGCGAAAGCCTTTTCCGCCATGCACAGAGTCTGGCGCGCGAAGCCGGCTGGAAACTCGGCGGTTCGTTCACCGGAGGCGGTTCGGACGGGAATTTCACAGCGGCGCTGGGCCTGCCCACACTTGACGGCCTTGGAGGTGTCGGCGCACATATTCACAGTCCCGACGAATACGTTTTGACGCGTTCGTTGCCCGAACGCGCGGCCCTCCTCGCCGCATTACTCGCCACCATTTGATTGGATGAGCTTTTCTTACTGAAGGTAAGTTTTCTTCAGGTACGTGGCGGTTTCCTGCCCAAGTTCGCTGTACTTCAACCGCAACACTCCTCGCACGGCATCTTGCGCAGATGCTCCCGCTGCCAGCCGGTCGAGAATTCGTTCGAGGTCGCTCATGCCGCCCGTCTGTACAACGTACTCGACCACACCGAGTGACCAGCGGTAGGCCCATTTGGCCACATCGCCGGAAAAATTCATCCAGGTTCCTTCGAGTTCGCCCAAGGGCAGTGCAGCCTTCTGATCGTAGGCGGCCGCGAGCATGGCGGCCGATTCGCCGCTCCTACGGCCCTCCATCCACTGTGCGATTCCCTCTTGCAGCCAGACGGGACACCGCCCGCGCGTTTTCTGCTGGATGAAGCTGTGGGTCAGTTCGTGTTTCAGGACGCGCGAAAGGTCGGACGTCATCGCCGTCAAGCCCTGCACGGGCACGCGAATGCGCCCGTCGTTCACCGCGCCCACCCAGGCGGGGGCGCGCGTGATGTCCGCGAAGGCCTGGCCGGTATAGAGGATTACGCCGATGTTCTCCGCGGGGATGAAATCAAGTTGCGCGGCAAGCTCCTGGAAGTGCTCTTCGAGCGTTCGCTGCACATCGTGTGCCAGGCCCGGCGCCGCGCTGCCCGAATAGCGCAGCGTGAAGTGGCTGCTCTCGCCTTCGCGATAGCTGCTCTCGGTCTCCAGATCCTTCTGCGCTTTCTCGAGCGCCGACTGGACTTCGGGATCGGGCCGCAGCTTGAGCGCCCTCTTCCACTCCGCCACGGCCCACTCCAGCCGGTTCAGGCCATACTCGGCCCAGCCGCTCAGCTTGGCGACATCCGCGGATTGGGGCGCAAGCCGCCGCGCGCGATCCAGATAATCGAGAGCGGCGTTGTACTCGCTGCGACGCAGGTGCAGGTAGGAAACGTTCAGCAGCACATTCAACTGAAGCGGGGTTCCCGTGGGCGCCAGCAACACCGCGCGGCGATAACTGGCGATGGCCTCGTCTGAATTGCCGCGGCCGAGCTCAAATTGTGCCGCGGCCAGATGAGCCAACGCCGCGCGCGCGCCCGCGGCGGCAGTTCCCCCTTGTGCGGCGGTTGAGTCCAAGCCCGAGATGTATTTACGGTCAATCGCGTTGTCGTGGACGGCGCTGCGCGCGATTTCTTCGGCGCCCGGCTCCTCTTCCGCGGCAGGCGGAGCGATCGTGAGGCTGCCCGCCGCCCGCGAGGCCGCGGAAAATTGCGCAGACCCGCCGCGCTCCACATGATCCACAATCGACCGCGGCACGCTGAGCTGCCCCGCGGGAGTCTCACCGCTCACGCGGCCGTTTTCTTCCACCGCTTGGGTGACGACGATGCGCCGCCCGTTCTTCAGGACAATCACATCGGCACGGGCAGAGGAAACGGTCGTCACGCAGGAGAGGGCGATCAGCGTGAAGAAGACCGGAATTCTGGTAAACTGCGGCACACTTCCATTTTAACAAGGCCGCCCGCACCGGGCCGCCGCAGCTTGCCGCGCGATGCTCAAATTGCTACAGTCCCTGTATGGGGTGGGGGATTCATTTCTGCGTTTGTCTCCTGGTCTGCGCCGGAACGGCTTGCGCGCAGAGCTCTTCTCCCGATCCGCGTCAAATCTATGAGGGCTTGAACGCCGTCCGCGTGGACTCCGCCCACGTCTATCCAGTGCGCGACATCAGCATCCGCCGCGATGCCGTCCGCCTCTGGTTCACAGATGGCCGATTTGCTTTTCTCACCGCCTACAATGGGCGCGTGACCGGAGCAGTTTTCTCCGGGCATGGACGCGCCCTTGCGCTGCCCCGCGATCCCATCGAGAAAGCGCAGCTCGCGCGTTTTCTGGGAACTCCGTTGCTCGACCAGGGATTCACCGCCGCCTACATCCGGTTTACGGACGATACGGCGGACGAGATTTCGAAACTCTTGAGGGACGCAGGCGTGCAACCCGTGGCCGATGGTTCGCTCGCCGAGCAGTGGAATAGCACTGTCGCTAATCTGAATCCCGAGCAGTCCCTTCGCATCCTCACCGACTGGCTCGCGACGGAACCGCAACCCTATTTTTATGCCGCCATCATCGGCGAAATGCTCGGCGCGTTCGATATTCTCGTGGACGATCGCCGCCGCGAAGAAGTCCTCCTTGGCCAGACGCACTGGGAATCAGGCCGGCAGTTCTTTGACGTCTGGGCTTCCTTCCCGAAGTCCGGCGAGGCCCGGCCGTACACCGCCCCGTTCGTGCCCGTCTCTTACGTGATTGACACTTCGATTCAGCAGGACCTCTCCCTGCAGGGCACCACCGTCCTGGCTCTTCGTGCCGCGCGCGGGGGCGAACGAGTCATCCCACTTGAGCTTTCCCGCTCCATGGAAGTCCGATCGGTGGAGGATTCGCAGGGACACGCGCTGGTCTTCTTCCGCAACGAGACTCTCACGCAGAACGAAGCGGCGCTGCGAGGCAATGATGTTCTTCTCGTCGTGCTCCCCGCTCCGCTTGCGGCGGAGGCCGAGACGCAATTGCGCGTCACCTATCACGGCACACGGATGATCAGCGACGCCGGCAACGGAGTGTATTTTGTGGGCGATCGCGGCAGCTGGTACCCGCACATCGGCGGCACGGGATTTTGCGCACCATTCGATCTCACCTTTCGCTGGCCGCAGCGCCTCAAGCTCGTGGCCACCGGAAAACAGCTCGACCAAAAGGAAGAGGGCGACCACCACCTCGGACATTGGCGTTCGGAAGTTCCCATTCCCGTGGCTGGCTTCAACCTGGGTGACTACGTGATGGGCACCGCCGACGCCGGCACAGTCAAGGTGGACGTTTACGCGAACAGACAAGTGGAACAGGCCATCGCCGAGCGAATCCGGCGAACCGCCATCACCTCACCCCTGCCGGCCCTGCCCGGGCCCGGGCAGCGCTCCAATGTGCAGTCCACCACAGTATTCGTGCCCGATCTCCCGCCCAGCCCTGCGGCCACGCTCAAAGATCTCAGTGGGGCGCTGGCGGATGCGGTGCGTTTCTACGAACGGCTAAACGGCCCGCTGCCCTACGAGCGCGTTGCTGTTTCGCAGATCTCCGGCACATTCGGACAGGGATGGCCGGGCCTCGTCTACCTATCCACGTTGTCGTTCCTGACGCCGACGGCGCAACGCCGCGTGGGCGTGAGCGCGCGCGTGCAGGAGCATTTCACAGAAATCGTGCCCTATCACGAAGTGGCTCACCAGTGGTGGGGAAATCTGGTGGTTTGGGAGAACTATCGCGATCAATGGATTCAGGAAGGCATGGCCAATTACCAGGCGCTTCTCTACGCGGAGAGCCGCAAACCGCAAGAACATCCCCTGGCAGAATGGCTCGAACGGTACCGCAAAGACCTGCTCTCCAAGGAGCCGGGCCGCGATTCGACCGTGGATGAAGCCGGGCCCATCGTGCTCGGCTACCGCCTGCGCTCATCCAAAAATCCGGCGGGATACGACCGCGTGGTGTACGAAAAAGGTGCCTGGGTCTTTCACATGCTCCGCATGATGCTGCGCGATCCCGCGGCCAAGAATCCCGACGACCGGTTCTCGCGCATGCTGCGCAGCCTTCTCGAAAGCCATCGCTTTCGTGCCGTCACCACCGACGATCTGCAGCACGCCGTGGAAGCCGTGATGACTCCGTCCATGGCGCTGGAGGGCGACCGTTCTATGGACTGGTTTTTCGATCAGTGGGTGCGCGGCACCGGAATTCCGCAGTACGCGGTGGAATTTTCGGTGAAACCGCAGGGGACCGGCTTCGTGGTGCGCGGCACGCTGAAACAGAATGGCGTGCCGGATAGTTTTCTGGCTCCGGTGCCGCTCTACGCCGCGCGCGCAGGGGGAAAACCAGTTCTGCTGGGAACGGTCATCGCCTCCGGCCGGGAAACATCATTCCGCTTCGTCACGCAAGTGGCGCCGAAAAAAATCCTCATTGATCCGCAGATGACTTTACTTTGCCTCCCTCAATAAGCGGTGGCCGGGCTTCGCACCACTCCAAAAACAAAAACGGGGCGCAATACTCGCGCCCCGTGAGAACCGCAGAATTCAGGTTGATCTAGTCGTTGCTGACCTTTCGCACCGCGCGATAAATACCATAGGCCGTGCCCCCGGCGACCAGTCCGAGGGGTATCCACAGAGCCAGAGCTTTTCTCTTGCCGCCGGCGGTTGTCTTGTGGGAGCCCGCCCCTTGCGGCCCGGGCGAATTGCTTTGGTCGAGCACGACCTGGTAAGCGTGGTTTGCTTCCACGATCCTCACCTCATCGTCGATCACCACTTCCAGTTCGCCGCGCTGGCAGGTGACCACAAATTCATTCGCGCTTAGCAGGGTGACTTCTCCGATCGTCGATTGCGTCATCCGCGCACGCACGATGGCCCTGAACGCGGCAAGCTGTAGTCCGTCCGGACCCGGTGTGCTGAACATGGCCGCGCCCCGTTCGAGCAAGGCTTGCACGCCCTTGCCGGTGCGGCGGACCGTCGCTGTGCTGTCCGCCAGGAGAAAGAGCTGTCCGGTGCTCAGGTTCGCCCGCAGGGAGCCGGTCACTCCGGTCGTCAGGCGGTCGCCCTCGTACAGGGTTGCACCACCGATCAATGCGCCAGCGCCAAGCCGCGCGTGGTCGGCCTGCGTGACCTGGCCGAGTGCCGGCGCGACTTCTGCAAAGGCCGTGGCCTGCAAAAGTGCGGCGCACAATAAAATAGAGATTATCGCTTTCGCCCGTACGAACACGTGACCCTCCGAGAGGAAACACAACCAGTTTAGGGAGTAGCTCGGATGGGTGTCAACGCAACTTCGGCACTAGTACTCCAAAGAGTACAGACCCCCCTGGAGGTGTAAGTGGCTGTCAGAGAACTAGTTGCGGAATCGCACAGGGGAATCGTGCTCCGCTATTTCCCAGTTCCCACCTGTTTCAACATGGCGTCGCGTTTGGCCTTGAATTCCGTGCCCGGTTTCCATTGCGGAATCTGCGCGTCGTTAGCCACGCGGTAGCCCAGCAGAAAGAAAAGTTGGGAATCTTCCACGGCGCCGCTGAGGTCCCAGTACTCCTTAATCTTGTCCGAAGGCTTGTGGTAATCCTCCTGGGTGTATTTCGTCCGCATTTGCATGCCCCAGCCCTCCGGCTTGCCGATGAAGTCGGTGCCCTCGTTCGGGTCAAACGCCGGCACGCCTTGCTTCGCGAAATTGAAATGGTCGGAACGGTAGAAGAATCCCTTCTCCGGCTCGGGATCGGGCTTCACCGTGCGCCCCTGCGATTTCGCCACAGCGTCTACAATCTCATCCAGCGTCGAACTCCCTCGCCCGACCTGAACCAGATCTGTCGTGCGGCCCAGAACATTGATGGCGTCCATGTTGATATTGGCCACGGTGCGCGCCAGCGGGTAGAGCGGATGCTCCGCGTAATACTGCGATCCAAGCAATCCCTGCTCCTCAGCGGTCACGGCCAGAAACAGGATCGTCCGCCGCGGCGGCACGGGGAGCGCTTTGTACGCCCGTGCCATCTCCAGCAGTGCCGCGGTGCCGGAAGCATTGTCTTTCGCGCCGTGATAAATCTTGTCGCCGTTCACTTCCGGGCCGATCCCGAAGTGGTCCCAGTGCGCGGTGTAAATCACGTACTCGTCTTTCAGTTTCGGGTCGCTGCCGGTCACTTTCGCGATGACGTTGTGCGAATCGATCGTCCGCAGCTTATTGTGGATCGTCAGCGTGGCATGGATTCCCAACGGCACGGGCTTGAAATCGCGGCTCGCCGCCGCCTCGGTCAGTTTGTCCAGGTCCTGCCCGGCCATCTTGAAGAGCGCGCCCGCTTCTTCGTGCGTCATCAAGGCTTCCACTGCCGCGCGGCTCATGTTCTTGTCCGGCGTGGACAAATCAAATTTCTCGCCGGTCCAGCCGTTCTGCACCACTTCCCACGGATACCCGGCGCGCTCCGTGCGGTGCACGATCAGGCAGCCCGCCGCGCCCATCTCCGCGGCCTTCTCGAACTTGTACGTCCAGCGACCGTAGTAAGTCATGGCCTTGCCGCCGAAAATTTTGTCGTCCGGCACTGGCGGATCATTGATGAGCACGACGATGAACTTGCCCTTCACATTCACGCCCTTGAAGTCGTCCCACTGAAATTCCGGCGCCTGCACGCCGTAGCCGGCAAAGATCATGTCCGCGTCAATTGAAGACGTTTCCACCACGCGCTTGGTCCAGGCCACGTAGTCCTTCTGGTATTGGGGCTCGAGTTTCCTCCCGTGCTCCGTCAGCGTGAGCTTCATTCCCGCCTCCGGAGTGATCCCCACCAGCGGCACGTTCTGCATGTAGTTGCCGTCGGGAGTCCCCGCCTCCATGTTCATGTTCCGGAATTGCGCCTTCAGATAGTCGAGCGTCAGTTCCTCGCCATTCGAGCCCGGCTTGCGCCCCTCAAATTTGTCCGAAGAAAGCACGCGGATGTGCTTCATCAGTTCTTCCGCTCGGAATGAATTCAGCGCCACCTCCGGCGCGCTCGGCTCGCGCGAACAACCCACCGCGACCAGACCAATGACCAGTGCGCTGCAAAACACCGCGCATATCGCAATCGTTAAACGCCCCTGACCGCGGCCCGCAAAACTCATATACGCCTCCGCATCTCCATCTCAGTAAACCAAGCCTGCGAATCATACTGCGCCGCTGCACACCTGTCATCTGCGACCGCGCAGCCATCTCAAGTGCGATCAAAGGACGCCGGAAAGTGCTCGTTGTTCACCTGGGCCGCTGCCGCCGTCACTCCGAGGCGGTTCAGCTCGCTCAGGTTCTGCGGCGCGTCAATCTCAAACAGGCGGCCAATCTGTTCCGCTTCCATATCGACGGCGAGATGCTTCCTCATCCAGTGCGGATCGAACTGCAGGTTGTAACGCAGGTAGGAGAACCAGGCTTGCCCGCCGAGCAAGTCCCCGCTCAAGCTCCCGATCTCGCTATTGATCTCCCACGAAGTCGGGCTGTTGGACATCCATTGCAGCAAGGTTTGCGCCAGCGCGTCGCAATCGCCCATTAAGGACACCAGTCCCCGCAGCGCGAGCATCGCCGCCGGCATGTCCATCACTTCTCGGGCGACGAATGATTCTCTTCTCGAGCCGGTGCCCACCGAAACCAGCAGCAGTTTGTCGGCTCCCAGTGGCCACTTGAAACCGTAGCCCTCCAGCGTAGCCAGCAGCAATAGCTGCAGCGCCGGATTGTTGTACGGACTCACGCCTCCGTCCACGAACGCGCCTTCCAACTCCTCCGCGAGGCGCAGGCGTTCGGGCTCGAAATAGTGAGGCGCCGCCGCGCTCGCGTGGATCACCTGCCGCAGCAGGAATCCCTGATTCCCGGAGTATCTGCTCCCGCTTCCGGCGGCATTAAAGAATTTTCCCTGCGGGTTATTGTGGATGACCCAAGTGCTGCTCGAATCCAGCCGCTTGGTTACGATCATCAGCCCGGTTTAAAGCTGGTCGCTCCCCAGAGTGACGTCGCCGAAGGCTTTGCGGAGCTGGCTGTCCAGTGTTTCCCCGGGGAATTTTGCGCCGATCAACCCCACGCGCCAGAACGCTTTCTTGAAAACTTCGCCCGCCAGATCCCGGTAGAGTGCTTGAAGTTTCGCCACGCTGAATCCGAGTGCCAACCCCGCGGCGATGATCGCCCCAGTCGAAGTCCCCCCGATCAAGTCGAAGTAATCGCACAAACGAAATGCGTCGCCGTGCCGGCGGCGCAGGATCTTCTCGATCCGCTCGAGGTAGGCGAGCGTGACCACCCCGCGAACGCCCCCGCCATCCAGCGCCAGCATTCGCTTCGGCCCCGCGCCAAACAAATGATCGTCTCGAGTCGACGGCTTCATCATTCCCGCATCGCGGGTCAGAATCTATCGAATAAGCGGGCTCGGCGGTCTGGCTTTCGGGCCCCTCCGGGCGCGTCGCCATCTCGCTTTTAGTGGAGGGGTGCTGCTTGCTGTGCCCGCGGCTCTTCGCTGCTAGGGATTTACGACCACATGAGCCTGTATGTTCGTGGCGTTGATCGTCGGCTCCTGGATAAAGTAAGTAAGAGTCATGGATTCCTGCGGCCGGAAGATAAGATCTTGTTCGCGTGACCATTCACCCTCAGAGCAAGTGAGGTGCACGCTCACGTGGATGGTCCCTCCTATGCCAGTATTGGTAACCGTGAAACTCACTTTCGCTCCCCAGTCCGGTTGCCCGTTGATCAACTCAGGTTCTTCCTCCACCTAGATGTTCGAGACTTGTCCATTCGGCGTGGGCCGCGTACATCCCATCAGAATTGCAAAAGCGAAGAAAATGCCGAGTATTTTCACGGTTCGGGCGTTTGCCTTGCTGACCATCTATGTGCCTCCTCAGACCAAGCCTTGAACGACCGCTGAATTGGGCCAAAAGTAATCCTGGTGGCTTTGTTGGTGACATCCCTGCGATACCAGGAAGGCCGAGTGGATAGCAGACGGGATTTACGCTGCCAAGATACTTTGCCAAGTAACTGTAGGCGGCCGCCTTCTGGATTTCGCTCTCTATTGTAGGGGCGCACCTCGCGTGCGCCCGTGCTTCTCTGACCGCCGTCTTCCATGCATGTCCCTGCCTTCTGAGCACTCGTCACTCCCGATGCCTCGGGATCACTCGTCACTCCCAGCCGGAGACGTCTCAACCCAATGCGCATCAATCTCAGCTTGCACCGTCTCCACGCTGACCGCAGGCGCGACGAACACCCTCGTCAGACCGCGCGAAACGTAGTCCAGTTGTCTGGCCGCGCCCTCGGACAAATCGATCAGCCGATGCAGCCGGAGGTTTGGCCCACGATCGGTGATCGTCACCACAACAGACCTTCCGTTCTCGAGGTTCACCACTCGGACCACGCTGCCCAGCGGGAAATACCAGCTTGCTGCCGTCATCTTGTTCTTGTCGAAGCGCTTGCCATTGGCCATTTTCCGGCCCTGGTGTTGCTGCCCGTACCAGGAGGCTACCCCTAGATAGCGCGGTTTGAAATGGGCCATCGCCTGGTGTCTCACGGCCTTCTGGGGCGCGGCGGGCGCCGGGCAAGTCCACAGCAGGCCGGCTACGAGAAAAAGGCTCGTCAATCGTAGTTTAGTCTGCATAAGTGTTGTCTTGTCCTCCAGTTAGCTCGAAAAGTTTGAACCGATGATCCTTTCCCTGCTCCTCCAGTTTTTTGTAGGATGACCACAGCTTACCGGCCCCCGGCGGCGCGAGCCATGGTCAGATAGTCCCGAAATGGGTAGGACGGGAGTTCCGGGGCATTTCACGCAGTCCGGAGATGTGTTCGCCTTTATTTCGTGGCCGGATGACACGTGATCGGGATAAGCCTTTTATCATCAGCTTGATATACCATCGATGGCGCGTAATAGCAGCAGACACTTCCATCCTCACCAGTGCCCACGTTGGGGAATGGATGTCTTCGGCCGACAGGGGGAAGGCTGCCCCAGACCCAGAAACTGAGGTTTCCAGGGGTAGGTTGTATCCTCACCTGCCAGTGTTGCCTTGCCAGGTCCCACGAGGGGCGTAGAATGAACCCACTCCATGGACGCACCATTCAAGCCGGGACAGATGGTCCGCGTGAACCTCGCCGGAATCCAGGTGGGCAGCGTGCTCTTTCACGCCGCGGTCACCGATGCCGTCGGCAACATCGTCAAGCAGACTTCGCCCGATCCCCCGAAGTATCTGGTGCGCCTGCTCTTCTCTTTCCGTGGAGTCAGCGAAGTGGAAGTCCCCGCCGATCGCATCCGCCCGGGATAGGCTAGAATGACGCCATGATTCATCGCTACGTCCATCACAACGACCGGCTGCTTCCGATCGAAGAGGTGCGCCTCTCGCCAGGACAGGCCGGACTGCTTTCCGGCTGGGGACTCTTCACCACGCTGCGCGTCGTCGAGGGCGAAGCCTTTGCCTTCGAGCGCCATTGGAAACGCTTGCAGAAAGATGCCGCGCGCACGCGACTTCCCTTCCCATTCGGCGCCGCGCACGTGCGCTTGCAGCTTCACGAACTCATTCGCGCCAACAAGGTGCGCGAAGGCTGCGCGCGGATCTACGCCGTCTACAACAAGGTTGGCTTCTGGCAGAGCGACGAAGACTTCCCCGAAGTGGACTTGATTCTCTACACCGCCGGGCTGCCCGCCTATCGCGAGCCCTCGCGCCTCGGCCTGCGCGAGCACGGCCGCCATGCCGCATCGCCCCTGGCCGGGGTGAAGGTCACTTCGTGGCTCAACAACGTCTGGAATCTGGCTGAGGTCCAGCAGCGCGGCTTCGATGAAGTGGTGCTCCTCAACGAGCGTGGCGAAGTGGCCGAATGTACCGCCGCCAACATTTTCTGCGTGAAGGCCGGCCACGTCCTTACGCCGCCGCTTTCTTCCGGCTGCCTGGAAGGCGTGACGCGCGCGGTGCTGCTTGAAATCGGCCCGCCCGCTGGAGTCCCATGCGAGGAAAAAGTCCTGCGCCCGGAAGATCTGCACTCCGCCGAAGAGGTTTTCATCTCTTCGACCAACCGCAATCTCCTCGGCGTGGGCGCAATCGAAGGCCACAACTTCGCTTCCGCGCCGGGCCCGGTCACGAAGCATCTCGAGCAGGCCTTCGCTGCGTACGTCACGGACTACGTCGCGCGGCGCGCCGGCGCCTCCGCGCGCCCCTGAACTTGCCGCCATGCAACCGGCCAGACGAACGATACGTCTATCCATTTAGCGCACGGCAGGAGGCAGTTCCGCGGCCGGCTTCGATATCCGGGGGATCCCAAGCGGCAGGGTGGGCGGTACTTCCTCGAGCGCGTTGGAAATTTCATCAAATCAGAGAGTGAGGACAGCATACATGAGAAAAACCGCAATCTGTTTCGCGGTGGTTTTTGCGTTGGCGTTTGCAGGCGTTGCGGCCAGGGCCGCGGATCCAGCCAAGGTCGCCGGGAATTGGGAAGTGTCCATGACGGGTCCGCAGGGCAATGCCATGACCCGGACGATCACCTTCGAGCAGGACGGCAACAAGATCAAGGGCGTGATCAAGGGTAAGCGCGGCGAGCTGCCTTTCACCGGCACCGTGGACGGCAACAAGATTACCTTCACCACTGAGTTCACCACTCCCAATGGTGACAAGCGCACGACCGAATACACCGGCACGGTGGACGGGGACAACATCAAGGGCACGATGAAGACCATGCAGGGCGAGCGCGAATGGACCGCGAAGCGCGCGAAGTAATTCGCGCGGCGTTTCCCGGCTAGCGTTCGGAAACTGACAGGAATTTCAAGGGGCGTACTTGCCGCCGGAGCGAGACTCCGGGGCGGGTGCGCCCCACTTTTCTTCTTGCAGCGGGACGCTAAGTGTGAAATTCCGGTGTGAGCTACGCTGACTTGTGCGCGCTTCTCTGCAGTGACCACTTCAGCAATGGCGGCGCCAAGAGCGTGGTCAGCATCACCATCACCACAATCGCCGAGAAGACCGAGTCCGTCACAACGCCCAGTCCTTTTCCGATCCCGGCAAACACCAGCCCCACTTCGCCGCGCGGCATCATTCCGAATCCCACGCTCAGCCGGTCCACAGGTTTCGCGCACGCCCAGCCCGCGATCACCTTGCCGGCAATCGCTGCCGCCGTGAGCGCTGCGGCGAGCGCAAGTACACTCCAATCCGCCAGTGTCTCGAGCTTCACCTGCATTCCCATCAGGACGAAGAATACCGGAACGATCAGCGTCTCCACTGGCGCGAGTAGATCGCTCAGGGTGTGTTCCTGCTGAAGCTCCTTGAAGAAGAGCTCCTCGCAGATCAAGCCGGCGGCGAAGGCCCCG
>JBGQGH010000022.1:0-32321 GCA_041497315.1 Terriglobia bacterium
GAGGTACCTGCGGTGCTGATGGTCCTCATTGTCCTCCTGGTCGTCGTGAAACCCTTCTCGAGCTAGTTCCCGCGGTTTTCCGCCACCAAACAGGCCTTCAACTTTTCCCGGCTTTGGGCTACAAATGATTTGTCTTCCGACAATCGTCCGGAAAAGCCCGCGAACGGGGCCGCCGTCATAGCCGTGTTGCGGCCGACGGATAAGGCTTGTGACGGGCACTCATCCCAGCCACCGCTGAGACGTCCGAACGGGCCCGATCTTTCCCCTTTAAGGCAATGGTTTGCGCGGGCGTCCGCCAGACCGGAGCGCCCAGACTCGAATCCGTGAATTCCTCGAATCCGCAAACCCCACCAATTCCGTAACTGCAATCACGAGAGAGTAAATTCCAATGTCGCTTCAAGAAATCATGAAGCTCCAAGATCTCAAGAACAAAACCCCGGCCGCCCTGCTCGAACTCGCCGAAGAACTGAAAATCGAGAACGCGAGCACGATGCGCAAACAAGACATGATGTTTGCGATCTTAAAACAGCTTGCCGAGCAAGAGGTCGAAATCACCGGCTCGGGCGTCGTCGAGGTTCTGCCCGACGGCTTCGGCTTCCTGCGCGCCCCTGAATCGAACTACCTGCCGGGCCCCGACGACATTTATGTCAGCCCGTCCCAGATCCGGCGCTTCGCGCTGCGCACGGGCGACACGGTCGACGGACCCATCCGCGGCCCCAAGGACGGCGAGCGCTACTTCGCGCTGCTCAAGGTCAACACGATCAATTTCGAGGACCCGGAGAAGCAGCGCCACAAGGTCCATTTCGACAATCTGACCCCGCTCTATCCGGACAAGCGGCTCAAGATGGAAATCGTCGACCCGACGATCAAGGATCGCTCGGCGCGCGTGATGGACATCGTCACACCGCTCGGCAAAGGTCAGCGCGCGCTCATCGTATCGCCGCCGCGCACCGGTAAGACGGTGCTCCTGCAGAACATCGCCAAGTCGGTTGCCGCCAACCATCCGGAATGCTTCTTGATCGTGCTTCTGATCGACGAGCGCCCGGAAGAAGTCACCGACATGCAGCGCACGGTGAAGGGCGAGGTCATCAGCTCGACGTTCGACGAGCCGCCTCAGCGGCACATTCAGGTGGCGGAAATGGTGCTCGAGAAAGCCAAGCGCCTCGTCGAGCACAAGCGCGACGTCATCATCCTGCTCGACTCGATCACGCGCCTCGGCCGCGCTTATAACGCCGTCACGCCGCCTTCGGGCAAAGTACTTAGCGGCGGTATCGACGCCAATGCGCTCCAGCGTCCGCGGCGCTTTTTCGCCGCTGCGCGCAATATCGAAGAGGGCGGCTCGCTCACCATCATCGCCACCGCGCTGATTGATACCGGCTCGCGCATGGACGACGTCATCTTCGAAGAGTTCAAGGGCACCGGCAACATGGAAATCAACCTCGACCGGCGCCTGGTGGACAAGCGCATCTTCCCTTCCATCGATATCAACCGCTCCGGCACGCGAAAAGAAGAATTGTTGCTCCCGCCGGACGAATTGAATCGCGTGTGGGTGCTGCGCAAAGTGCTCAATCCGCTCTCGCCCGTGGAAGCGATGGAGTTGCTCCTCGGCCGGCTGTCGAAAACGAAGTCCAACGCAGAATTTCTCGCCTCGATGACCAGCCCGAGCTGAGGTAAATCAGTCCACAGTTGATAGTTGAGGGTTGATAGCGGAGGGCCGAGAGGGAGCGCGGCTTTTCCTCTACTTCTGTTGCCTCATCTACTTCGTTTCCTTTTCCTGCGCCAGCATCACAATCAGCCGCGCGGTCTCTTCCACGTTCATCGCGGAATTGTCCACCAACACCGCGTCCGCGGCCTGGACCAGCGGCGAAACTTCACGCTCGCGGTCGCGGCGGTCGCGTTCGCGTACCTCTTCAATCGTGCGCGCCAGACCAATGGCCTCGCCCTCCTTCTGATGCTCACGCCAGCGCCGCTCGGCTCGCACTTCAACCGAGGCATCGAGAAAAATTTTGAGGTCCGCGTGGGGAAAAACCACCGTGCCGATGTCGCGGCCTTCCATCACCACGTTGCCACGCAATCCCGCGCGCCGCTGCTCCAACATCAGCATCCTACGAACAGCCGGCACTAACGCTACTTTCGAGGCGGCCAAGGAAACCTCGGGGGTGCGAATATCGCTTGTCACGTCTACGCCGTCCAAGAGAATCTTGCTGTTTGCATCAGAAGGAACCATGTCAATGCGCGTCCTTGTAGCCAGTGAATCCAGGTCCTTCGGGGAATGCAGAGGCGCTGCGCAACGTAATGCTTTGAGCGCGAAGGCTCGGTACATCGCGCCACTGTCCACGTATATATAGCCGAGGAGTTCAGCAACACGCCGCGCGACCGAGCTCTTCCCAGAGGCCACAGGGCCATCAATGGTGATTATCAATCTCCTGGAAACGGCAGGCTCCTCCGGTCGCGAACTTCTCGCGGAACGCTCTGGGACATCCTCCACACATGGAGCTAGGCCGCAGCTCGGACATACGATGTGTCCCTTCTGTGCACCGTATATAGCCCAAAGGAGTGAGGAAAGATCGAGCGGCCTAGCTGACTGTCCGCGCTCACCATTCGCCAAGACCCAGCTCCTGGCGGGAATTAAGGATTGGAGTTTGATGAACAGCATGCAGACCCATGAGAACACGTCCGCGATTTCGGCATCGAGGGCCTTAAGGTCTTCGGGATTCCCCGTGCACATGCTGCCAGTTGTGGTCCGTATTGCATTCGCAACTTCCCCGACTTCTTCGAAGAAACGTAAGGCTACAGCCTGGATTCCCAGGGTCGCATGCGCGGCTCCATAAATCCCTTCAAACATGCTAACGAATTGATCGACTGACGATGGTGGCGTCTCGCTTTCAGCAATATTCGAAAGCGCTAAGATCGCGATGGGACTATTTTCCGGGGAGAGTGCGAACGTTGGGGACTTTTCGCCCATCAAGCAGCGGCACATTCTCTGTAGGCAACTCGGACAATGATTAGGGTATTTTCCGAATACGATAGATCCCAAAGAAGGTGAAGTAGCGCTACTGACAAACACATCCGGCTGATGTCTCCGAGCAGCGGAACTGCAGGTACAGCAAAAGATTCTTCCCACGTACTGAAGGGCCCATTCGTAATCCCCTTGATAAATAGTCTCAGCGAGAGCACCGGCGTGCTGCACCAGATGCAGCCAACTATGCGCGAGAGATCTTCGGGACTCCTGGCGCAGATACAACTCACGGAACTCGGAGGCCCACAGATCTAACGACGCTTCGTGGAAATTCTCAGCTGTGATCACGGCTTGCCGACTGGCTATTCCATGCACTGGTTTGATCAGAGATCGACTCCGTCGTTAGCTATTCGTGGAACTTCATAGCTCTGAATAGGAGCCTTCTCAAAAGGCTAAAATAGAGAGCTATAGTCGATACCCACAGCATCGAGGTGTCCACGTTTGTTTCTAACTTGCCTTTGATGCGCAACATAACACACATGGCACCCAGTATCGCAGGGAAGCCGAAGTCGAATAACATTTTCACAGTTTCTGGCCTCGCCGCGGCAATCTCTATGTCCTTGAACTTTCGCATTATATTCTCGTTGTCCCATCTCTCACGGTCAATGCATTTTGAAGAAGGAGTCGTCATCCAGAACAAACACAGAGTCATTAACCGATCGCCGTATTTTATTTTCACTGGCTTTCGCCCATGGTTGGTGAGGATAATAAGGAGCTCTCCCCTCCAAGTGGGATCAACGCTAAGCGCGGCAAGCTGAAGACCGTCCAGTTGCGGGCCGAGCCGAGCGACGGTGAGCCCTCCTATTCGCTCGGACAACTTGAACGATTCCAAGGAGGAAATGAAGACCGTATCTCCAGGAATAATTGTGGCCTCTCCTTGCTTAAGAGACTTCACCTCTTTGCTATCGTAGCTGAATACGGTATCTCCCGCCCGAACATCGTAACCCACAGGTGTTATGCATTCTTCGCTGACATGCTCTATCACTAGATCGGGGTTGGCTTGCTTCAGCTGGTCGTTGATGTCCTTGTCGCTTAGCATTCCGGTGGCCATTTTTCACCTCGCAGGGCAGTAACGGCTATGAACTTTGACCGGTCATTCCGCGCCCACGTGACCTGTGGAATGGTTATCTATTACATCCGACTCCGCAACGCAAGGAAAGTTATCAAGAAGATTAACGTTCTCAGGTTCTCTTAAATGCTTTCTCGATCTCGCGCACCGAATACCGCAGCACAATCGGCCGGCCGTGCGGGCAGCTCATCGGCGCTTCGGTGCGCGAAAGCTCGCCCAGCAGCCACTCCATTTTTTTCTGATCGAGCGGCATGTTCACCTTGATGGCCGCGTGGCAGGAAGTCGTGGCCGCGATTTTGGCCTGTAGCGAATCCATCGAGATGGCCTGGTTTTCACGTTCCACGCCGTCCAGGATTTCCGTCAGCAGGCGTTCCGCGTCGCCCGCGGTGATTCCCGCCGGCGCGGCCTGAATCGCCACACTGCGCGGCCCGATCGGTTCCACCTCGAAGCCGTTGGCGGTCAATTCTTCCGCGATTTTTTCGAAGATCACCAGCTGCCGCGGCGAAAGCTCCACCACCAGCGGCACCAGGACGCGCTGGCCGGTCAGTTGGCCTTCGCGGCGCGCGCGCAGGTGCTGTTCGAAGAGCACGCGCTCGTGCGCCACGTGCTGGTCGATGATCCACAGCCCTTCGCCATTCACCGCCACGATGAAACTTGCGTTCACCTGCCCGAGCGGCTTCAGGTCCGCGAGACTTTCCGCGCTGGCCGGAAGCATTCCTGCGCTCGGCGCTTGCGCCGCCGCATCGCGGAACTGCTCCGCGAATTGCTGCGGCGCTCCCGGCAGTTCGATTTCCTGACCCGCTTCGAATCGAAATCGCTGCGCCTCGGGTCGCAGCGGAGCGCCGCTCAGCTCGAAGGCTTCCTCGGCGCCAACTCCCCCGATTGCGCTTCCCATCGGTGCGGGAGGAATCACCGCGCGCGCCGGGCCGCCTGACGAAGGCTGCGCGGCCGCGCCAGAGGCGCTTGTGGCGGCCGTTGCCGCCTGAGCGGCTTCCGTTCCCGCCGCTGCAGGAAAATCCGGCAGCGGCCGCGCCTTAGTCAGCGCCAGACGGATCGAATCCCGCGTGAAATCGTGCACGAACTGCGGATGCCGGAAACGCACCTCGATCTTCGACGGATGGACGTTGACGTCCACCTCTTCGTACGGCACTTCGAGGAACGCCAGCACCGCGGGAAAAACATTCGGCGGCATGATGTTCCGATAGGCTTCGTGAATGGCGTGCAGGATCAGGCGGTCACGCACCAGACGCCGGTTGACGAAGACGTAGATCCCGTTGCGGTTCGGCCGCTGCACCTCGGGCCGCGAAACGAAGCCCCGCACGCTCAATTCCGCCGCGCGCTCCTCGGGCTCGAGTTCTGGCTCGGTGATCGAAGCGCGGATCGGCGCGTTCGCCGGAGGAATCTCCAGCAACTCGTCGTGCGCCTGCCGCCCGAATAGCTGATATACGCGCTCGGCCAGCGTTTCCACCGGCGAACAGTTCACGATCTCCTGCGTCGGCGTCTTCAACACGAAGTGCTTGTCCGGATGCGCCAGGGCGTAGTGCGTGACGAGCGAAGCGATGTGGCCCAGCTCCGTCGTTTCGGACTTCAGGAATTTCCGCCGAGCCGGCACGCAATAAAAAATATCCGCTACGCTTACCGTGGTGCCCGGCGGCAGGCCCGCGGGCTTCACGCCCACCAGTTTTCCGCCGGCAAACTCCACGCGCGTGCCTTCTTCTTCCTCCGCCGCGCGCGTCTCGAGCAGCAGCCGTGAAATCGCCACAATCGAGGGCAGCGCCTCGCCGCGAAAGCCCAGCGTGGCGATCGAGAGCAGATCGTCCGCGGTGCGCAACTTCGAGGTGGCGTGCCGCTCGAAGGCCAGCAGCGCGTCGTCGTGCATCATCCCGGAGCCGTCGTCAATCACGCGGATCATGCGCTTGCCGCCCGATTCCACTTCCACGCGCACGGAACGCGCCCCGGCGTCCAGCGCATTTTCGAGCAGCTCCTTCACCACCGACGCAGGCCTTTCCACCACCTCGCCCGCGGCGATCTTATTGGCGACGTTCTCTGGAAGTATTCGGATTCGGCTCAATGCGGCTTCCTCTTACCGTCGAGCATGCTGCTCGACACCGCCCAGTATGTGGCAAAGAATCCAAGCGCAAGCAGCGGCACTCCCGCCAGGAATCCTAGCCACAAGGGCCAAACCAGAACCGCCCACATGAATCCGCCAATGCACAGGAGCGCGATCGGAAATGTGATCGCAAGAGCAGCCCTGCTTCCCAGCCACGCTTTCCACGGATAGTCGCCCTCGGCATACGTGGAGAGTATGTTGCTCCACCACTCCCCAATCATTGAGAGTCTTCTGCCCATGCGCCCCTAGTCTTCCCCCGTCCGGTTCTTGATTCCGATTCCCAACTCATCAAGTTGCGCCGGATCTACCGGTGATGGCGACTCCGCCATCAAGTCTTGTGCTGTGGTCGTCTTGGGGAACGCAATCACTTCGCGGATGGATTTTTCACCAGCGAGCAGAGCGACCACGCGGTCAAGCCCGAGCGCAATTCCGCCATGCGGCGGCGTGCCGTAGCTTAACGCGTCGAGGAAAAAGCCGAAGCGCTGCCGCGCTTGCTCTTCCGTCAAGCCCAGCGCAGCGAAAACGCGCGATTGAATGTCTTGCTGGTGAATTCGAATCGAGCCGGAGCCGAGTTCGCTGCCGTTCAGCACCAAGTCGTAGCCTTTCGAACGGATTTCGCCGCGCTTTGCGGGGTCGGCAAGTTTGTCCAGGTCTTCTTCAACGATTCCGGTGAACGGGTGCTGCGCTGGAACCCATTGGTTGTCCGTCTCACTCCATTCAAAGAGTGGGAAGCCCGTGAGCCAAAGGAATTCCCAGCGCCCCGGCTGAATCAGGTTCAGTTTTTCGGCCATCAGGAGGCGAATCTGTCCCGCGATGAGCGCCGCGGCTTCGGTTCCGGGAATCTGTTTCTTCGCCGCGAGGGCCAGAACCAGGTCACCCGCCTTCGCGCCGACCGCGTCCGCGATTTTTCTCACTCCATCCGCGCCCAGGTTCTTCTCGAGCGGCGAAGAAATTCCCTCCGGGGTCACTTTGATCGTGTACAGCCCGCGCGCATCTAGCGCTTTCGCGCGCTCGCTTAGCTCGTCAAGCTGTTTGCGCGAAAAACTCGCCGCGCCCGGGGCCGCGAACGCGAACACCGAACCCTCGATGTGCAGCACTTCGCGCACGCCCGAAAAAAGCTGGGTCACGTCGTGCAGCTCCATCCCGAAACGCAAATCCGGCTTGTCCGAGCCGTAGCGCCGTATCGCCTCCCGGTATTTCATCCGCCGGAAGGGTCTCTTGATGCGGAATTCCTCGGGGCGCGCGTCTAGAGTCTTTCTTGCCTGTTTAAACACAGCAGACATCACCGCCTCTATCACCTTGAAAACGCCATCTTGCGTGGCAAAGCTCATCTCAAGGTCGAGTTGGGTGAACTCGGGCTGGCGGTCAGCGCGCAAATCCTCGTCGCGGAAGCAGCGGGCGATCTGGAAATACCGGTCCAGGCCCGAGATCATCAGGATCTGCTTAAAAATCTGCGGCGATTGCGGCAGCGCATAGAACTTGCCGTGATGCACGCGACTCGGCACCAGGTAATCGCGCGCGCCTTCGGGCGTTGAGCGAGTGAGCATAGGAGTCTCGATCTCGAAAAAGCCTCGTTTCGGGCTATCCAAGGCCACCCGGATTGCGAGGATTACCTTATGTCGCAAGCGCAGGTTCCGCTGCTGGTCAAACCGCCTGAGGTCCAAATAGCGATAGCGAAGCCTTGTTTCCTCATTCGCGTCGATCTTGTCTCTAATTGGGAATGGCGTCGTTCGGGCTTCATTCAAGATCCAGAGGTTCTTCGCAACCACCTCAATGTCGCCGGTCGCCAGCTTTGAGTTTGCTTCTCGTCGCCGGATCACGCGGCCTTCGACCGCGACGACGTATTCCGCGCGCAATTCTTCGGCGCGCTTGTGCGCTTCGGGGTGCAGCTCTTTGTTGAACACCGCCTGAGCGATTCCCGCGCGGTCGCGCAGGTCGATGAAGATGAGCTGGCCCAAATCGCGCCGCCGGTGGACCCAGCCCATCAACACGACGTCGCGGTCCGCGTCGGTGGCGCGGAGTTCTCCGCAGCGGTGCGTGCGTTTCAGATATCCGAGTGAATCGAGCACGATCCCAGCCTCATCCGTGGCCTGTCAGCGCGTTTTGAGCGCCTCGATCAATTCTGTTTCATTCAGTTTCTTCTGCTCCGCGTCCGCCAGGCGCTTCAATGTGAATTGGCCGGACGCCACTTCATCCTCGCCAATGATGACCGCATAGCGCGCGCCAAGTTTGTCGGCCAGGCCGAGCGACTTCTTGAATTTCATTTCTTCCGCTGGCAATTCAACTGCAAATCCCTCTCCGCGCAGCCGCCGCGCAAGTTTCAAGGCCGTGGGATACGACGCAGCGCCCATCCAGGCGATGAATGCATCGAGAGATTGCCTCGCGTCGCCTTTTCCAGATTCCTGCAGGGACAGCACCAGCCGGTCGGTGCCAATCGCAAACCCGATTCCCTTCGTGGGTGGCCCGCCGAGGAGTTCGACAAGGCCGTCGTAGCGCCCGCCGCCGCAGACCGCGTTCTGCGAGCCGAGCCCGGGCGCGGTAATCTCAAACGTTGTGCGCATGTAATAGTCGAGCCCGCGCACCAGCCGCCAGTTGATCTCGTAAGCGATCCCGCGCAGCTTGAGCTGCTCCTGAAGCGCCGCGAAGTGCGCGCGACAGGCATCGCAAAGGTGATCCGCAATGCGCGGCAGCTTCTCGATGATGGCCTGCTCGTCGGGAATCTTTGAATCAAGGACGCGCAGCGGGTTCGTTTCGATACGGCGCTGGCTGTCCACGCCCAGCTTGTCCTGCACTTTGCGTAATTCCGCCCGAAGAAGTTCCACATACTTCGCGCGGCAATCCTTGCAACCGATCGAATTGACGTAGAGCGTCGTGCCTGTGAGTCCGGCGCGGTCGAAAAACGCGACCAGCATCTCGATCAGTTCGGCATCTATCGCCGGAGCGTCGGATTGGCCCAGCACTTCCGCGCCGATCTGGTAAAACTGGCGGTAGCGGCCCTTCTGCGGCCGCTCGCGGCGGAACATCGGCCCCATGTAGTAGAGCTTCACGGGCTGCGGTAATGTGTGCATCCCATGTTCGATGTACGCGCGGCACACACTCGCGGTGGCCTCGGGCCTAAGACTCAAGGCATCGCCAAACCGGATTTGGCGGAGCTTTTCCTTTAGGGCATCTACCAATTGGCGATTCTCGCGATCACCCCTCGATTGGACGCCTTCGGAAAAAGCCCCTGCCTCACCGTACAAGGTCGTCAACATAGATTTGTTCTCTGGCGTCCGTGGTATCGCACCATCTTCAAACGCCTTGTTGGCTTGAGCGTCGAAGCTCAACACTTGTTGGCCAAATGGCAAAAATCTGCCATACGCCCCGCCGGGGGCATCCGGCAAATCCTTCCAGAACAGAATCGCATTCCGAAACTGGACAAGATCGGAGGCTTCGTAGTCCTCGAACGAGTACATTTCCTTCGAGACCACATCCGTTTCCGCCCCGATGGATCGCGCAAACAACTCCGTTTGCTCGAAAATCGGCAGCCGAATATCGCCAAAGCCGTATGTCGCAAACACAGCATGCGCCGTCTGCTCAACGCGGTTCCACAGCGCGGATTCCGGCGGCAAAATGTCGCGTACGCCCTTGATCGCCCGGATTTGTTTCTTCTCTGACATCTGTGCGTTAGAGGGTGCAGCAAGCAGCGCCCCTACATCCTCCGCGGCAACCTATTTTTCTTCCGCCTTATACGTTTCCTTGTACTCCACATACCGCGCGGCGTACTCATCAATCGATTTCTGATCCGCGTCGGTCAGCGCGCGGCGGAATTTGCCCGGATGGCCCATGAAGAGGCTGCCGGACGGCACAACGGTGCCCTCCGGCACAAGTGTCCCCGCGGCGATGATGGTACCCGCGCCGATCTTGGCGTTATTCAGAATGATCGAGCCCATGCCCACCAGCACGCGCGATTCGATGGTGCAGCCGTGCAGGACGCAGCCGTGCCCGACCGTCACGCCATCGCCAATCGAGAGCGGAAACTCCTCGCGCATGACGTGCAGCACCGAGCCGTCCTGGATATTGGTGCGCGCGCCGATGCGGATCCAGTGGACGTCGCCGCGGACGACGGTGCCCGGCCAGATGCTGGAGTGCTCGCCGATGGTGACGTCGCCGATCACCACGGCGGCTGCGTCCACGTAGGCGCTTTCGGCAATCATCGGCTTGCGGCCGCGATACGTGCGAATCACGTTCTCACTCCCTGTTTTTGGTGGCGTGCGGCTAAAGACGGGAAACTATACCACGCGCGGGAGGCTGAAAAGAGAGGCTGCGGCCACGGATCAGAGGATTTCTACCTTCGGAGTCTGCGCCGCGGCGCCGACTTCCGCCAGGCGCGCGCTGACGGCGCGAGCCATGGCGTAAATGCTTTTCGCGCCCGGCGCGGCTTCGCCCAGCGCGGCAACGGGCTTGCCGGTATCGCCACCGATGCGGATTTGCGGATCGATTTCGATTTCGCCAAGCAGCGGCACGCCAAACATTTCCGCCACTTTCTTCCCTTCTCCGTAGCCGAAGACGTCAATGCGCTGGGCGCAGTGCGGGCAACTGAAAAAGCTCATATTTTCGACCACGCCGAGCACTTCGACGTTCACTTGGCGAAACATCTCGATGGCCTTGCGCACGTCGGCCAGCGCCACGACCGAAGGCGTGGTGACCACGACCGCGCCCGAGAGCGGCACGGTTTGAATCAGCGTCAACTGCACGTCGCCGGTGCCGGGAGGCAGGTCCACCACCAGATAATCCAGCTCGCCCCACTGGACGCTGCGCAGGAACTGCTGGATCACGCTGTGCAGCATCGGCCCGCGCCAGATCATCGGCTTGTCGCCGGGATTCAACAAGCCCATCGAAATCATGCGCAGCCCGTAAGCCGCGACCGGCAGGATGTGGTGCTCGTCGAGCGCGCGCGGTTGCTCGGTGGCGCCCAGCATCAGCGGCACGTTGGGGCCGTACACGTCGGCGTCGAGCAGCCCGACCGCCGCGCCCATTTTTTGCAGCGCAATCGAGAGATTCACCGCGACCGTGGTTTTCCCCACGCCGCCTTTGCCGCTGGCCACGGCAATCAGGTTCTTTACGCCGGGAATCGGCGCTTTCTGGTTCATCCCCATGGGGGCAGGAGGCATGCCTCACCTTTTCCGCCGGGCTGCTAGCCCACAATCTGCGCTTGGTGCCCAGATACATCGCGGACACTATACGAACCTTCGATGATAGCCGCAGCGCCGCGCGGCGGCAAGTGAACTCGCGGCGCGGGTAGTGGGCTACTTTGAAATTGAGCGCTCTCCGAGCATTTTATTTCCCCCCTGCGCAGTCCCATTGCACGCCGCCGCCCTCTGGCGTACAATGCCGCCCAGCCGAAAAATCCTCAAGGTGAAGCCCTTGTACCGTAATCGTGCGGGATGGCTTTTGCTGTTCGTAATGTTCGCGTTTGCTCCATCGAGCAACGCGCAGGTCGCTGCTTCGGACCGAGAAACTGCCGGATTGGCCGCCGAGCAGGCGGGCCAGTTGCGCCTAGCTCTCGATGATTACGTGGCCGCTTTACAGGCGTTGCCCGACCCACCTCCCGCCGACGCCGACCAGCGGCTCCGCGAACGCATCATTAAACTTGCGTTGAAGCTCGATCCCCCGCCTGCTGTTCCAGATGAGGCACAACAGAGAATGACGCGCGGCCAGACGGCCTCCAAATCGGCCCAGAAACCCGAAGAACTCAAGGCCTCTCTCTCCGAATTCCAGCGCGCGCTTCGCATGGCCCCCTGGTTGGCTGGCGGATATTCCAATCTGGGAGAGTTGCAGGAGAAGCTGAGAGACTATCCTGCCGCCATCCGAAGCTTTGAGCTTTATCTTCTGGCTGCTCCTACGGCACAAGATGCCGAATCCGTCCAGAAAAGGATCAACGACCTGCGAGGTCGCTTTGACACGCTGTACATGTACGCCCATCACTTTGGCTCAGGCGACTATGTCTCGGGGGAGTTGACCGTCAGTAACGGCTGGATCCAATTCCGCGACCGTGCCGAAGCGAAATACTCCTTCACCTTCCCGGTCAGTGACGTCCGCTCCGTGGAAAGAAGGGCTGGCCCAATATATATGCGTTTCTTGCGTGCCCTCCACATAGAACTAAGAAATGGGAAGAGGTTTGTTCTTGTAGCGCTCTTTCCGGGGGACGAGGGCGTGGTCCCTATCGAGAAAGCCATTAAGGACATGGATTCGGAGCACAGAATCGTCTTCAAGTGACGCTCTCAGCGCTGATTGGGCCTTCCGTCGCTTCCTTTCTATTACCTCGAAATCGGAACACCCGGAGACTGTATCTTCAAGAAACCAAGCAGGCGCCGCGCTCCATTCCGCGATACCGGGCTACTCTGAACAGGACTGCGATTGCCAGAGCCAATTTCAAAATAGCCCGCTACTCTCGGCGCGGGCGCCCCTCGAACGCCGCCCACCCTGCCCCCTCAGTTCTAAACAGGTCACACCTGTCCTTCTGCTCCATTGTAATTCCCGCAGTCTGGCCGTTAGCTAGGGAGGAGCGTGTTCAGCGGATGATTCTGACCGGGGCGGTTTCGGATACCAAGGTCACGGCGGCGCGGGCGTTTGTCCGCAGCCTCAATATTCTGCTGAAATTTGCCCGCCTCTACGGCTTCGATCACACGCGCACCGCCGAACAGTTCGCCACCGCCTGGAAAGAGCTCCGCAACGCTGTCCCCGAGCACTCTGAAGCCAGCCTTTTGTTGGGAACCTCCGGATCGCAGCTCCTGATTGATGGCTCGCCGCTCGCATCCACGCCCGCCGAGCGCAGCTTCGCACAACTGCTGTCCGCCGCCGGGATCGCCAGCATTCAATTCGCGTCGAAAGTGACCACCGATGACCTACAGCACCTGGTGCGCGCGTTCCCGACCGGCAACGCCAAGAGTTCCGTTCTCGCCGAGCAGTTGAAGACCGCGCTGGCCGGCGCCACCGGCATCCGTTTGAACGAAGTCCGCTTCGTCGCGGAGGATTCTTCTCTCGCCGAGGTGCGCACCGCCGCTACCCTTACTGCCAAAGCCCTGGGCGCAGACACGGAACAGGTCAAGGCCTGGCTGAACGATCCGCAAAAACTTTTGCAATTGATCGCGGCCGCACAGGGCGCGCAGAGTGGCCCTCCCGGAAGCGCCGGAACCGCAGCCCAAACTGGCTCGACGCCCGCAGCATCTGCTCCCGGCGGGGGGTCGCCCGAATCATCCCTTGCGCCTGGCGACGGTTCGAGCACCATGGCCGTCAGTTCTTCCGAAGAGGACCTGCTCTCCATCTTCCGGCTGCTGGCCAGCGTGGGGAAATCCGGCAACTCGGGCGCCGCGTTGGACCCCGGCGCGTTCCAGCAGCAAGTCGGCAAACTTGGCCCCCACGCTCAGATACGGATGCGCGAAGCCCTCTCCGCTCTCGCCCGGCAAATGTCGAGTCAGCGCCCCACGGAGGCGGTCCTGGTGCAGTTGGCGGAGCAACTGGCCATCCGCTTCGCGCTCGACCGCTTCGAACGCGGCGAAGTGCGCGTCAACGCCGTGCGCCAGATGCTCGACCGGATGAACAAAGAGATTGAAGCGTTGAGGAAGATCCTCAGCTCACAGGAAGACAAGCTCGCGCGCGCGGGAATCATTGTCGAATCGCCCGCCGAGCTGATGGACCGCCAGTTCTGGGCCTCCGTGCCGGAATCCGGCAAGCACAGCGTCTTGCTCTCCCCGGAAGCCTGGTGCATCCCGTCGCGAAACGTCCGCGTGTACGTCGAAGAGCTCCTCAAGCGCGGCGAGCGCGACACTGCGCGCGAGATCCTGCGGAATTACTCCTCCTGCGTCGGCAGCGAGGAAGCGGAGGCCCGGCACCGCATCGCGATCGGCCTGGGCGAACTGGCCGATGTGTATTGCACCGCGGATCTCTCGGACAGCGGCGCCACGCTGATCGAAGCCATACGCCAATGCGGCGCTGCGCTGACCGTCGAGCGCGAGACAGAATTGCAGCCGCTGATCAGCGCAGCGTTCACGCGCTTCGGCCAGGAAGCCGCGACGCGGCGTCACTATCACGCCTTGGTCCAGATCATGGCCTCGCTCGACGGCCTCGAAGCTCAGCGCCTCGAAATGGCGCAGGCCCTACGCTCGCGCATCGCCCTAGAAAGTCGAATTCCGGAATTCGTTGAGCACGCCCTGCGGAACGACAGCATCCCCGCGGGTCTGGCCGGGGTCCTCCAACTCATTCAGCGTCCCTCGATGGAGGCCCTCACCTCGCGCTTCAGCCGGTGCACTTTCCGCGACGACGGGAATCGAATCGCGGAGCTCGCGCAGCAGTTGGGCCCAGGCGCGATCACCCATCTGCGGGAGATCCTCCGCGTGGGGCCCACAGTCGAGGCCGTCGAAACCGTCGCCCTCCTCAGCCGGCTCCTGCCCGATGCAGTCGAAGAGTACCTCCCGCCGCGCCTCGAGCAGTGGCCACGCGTTTCGCACGATCGGGTGGTGCGCCAACTGGCTCAGGGCGGCGCTCCCAACCGCGGCCACCTTCTGTTCGAACTTTTCGACGTCGTGGATCCGCTCGTCATGCCCATCATCCTCGACGAGGTCGGCATGACCGGCGACGCCTCCTGCATCGAGCGCCTCACCCGGTTTGCCGCCGGCTCGCTGCCCGAGTCGAACGGTCCTTACCTGCGCGTCAAGGCCATCGAAGCGCTCGGTCGTTTCCGCGCCAAAGAGGCTGCGACCCCTCTCCGCGCAATCCTCGAGGAGCGTAAGCTCATGGGCTGGGCCCAGCCGGAAGAGTTGCGGATCGTCGCCGCACAGGCCATGCAGAAAATCCAGCCGGAGTGGGCGCAGGCCTTTCTGCCCAAGAGCGGACTTGATCCCGCGGATCTGTCGCTTGCGCCCCTTGACCCGGAAACCAATTCGACGCGTATGCGCCAGCGGCGCTACCCGCGCATGCGTTTGCAGGAAAAGATCGCGGCGTATTGCAAATTGGAGAAGGATACGGCGAGGTTCGACATCATGGCGCTTGGCCTGGGCGGCGGAATGGCTCGCACCGATCGCCATATCCCGCCCGGCGCGCAGGGATCACTGACGATGCAGTCCGGCGCGTGGCCCGCCCTACCGGGCCTGCGAAGCGGGATCAAAGCCACGGTGCTGATGCGCGATTCGCGAGCGCAAATCGTGGCCTTTGAGATTGTGAGTATCGACCTCGGCGACCGCCTGAAGCTGCGCCGGCTTCTCCTCGGCCTCGCGGGCGCCCCCAAGCTCGTCCCCGCGCCGCAGAAGTAGCCGGCCTCCGGCCCACCTACTCAGTCAGCGATTTCGGATCGGAGAGATTGCGCGGCGAGTTCAGGTTCAGGATCGAAACCATCTTCTGCCCCGCTGCTGGCACGCCCACTTCCTGCTCCCGCACGATGTTCCGCGCGCTCAACTCGCGCCCATAGAGCTTGCGGTTCGCGCGGTTGTCGGAGCGCAGCGTCGAGCCTTCCAGCGACACTCCGGCGAAGAGTCCTCGCGAGCGCGAGTAGGTCAGGATTTCCGCGCGCATCACAATGTCCGTCTGCGCCGCGGTGGTGCGGCCCTTCGGCCCGCCCGCCGCCGAGGCATCCGCGCCCAGCTTCACTTTGCTGCCGAGGATGGAGTTCGCGCCCTTGGGGTTCATCACCAGCAGCACGAAGTCAGTGGCCTGGCCGCCCAATTGCAGGCCGATGTTCGCACCTTCGAGCGCGAACATTGCCGGAGCGCTCCACGGACCCGTCCAGTGCTTGCCGGTGCGGCAGGTGATCGCGCCGCGGCCGAAGCTGCCGCCGATCCCGATGGCCAGCTTCTTCACCGAGGGGATCACGATGACGCACTCGGCCTTGTCCAGCAGGTCTTTGGGTACGCCGTCAGGAATGTCCAGAATCTCCTTGAGGACCACGCCACATTCTTCCAGGCGTTTCTGTTCTTTGCTCTCGTCCGCCGCCAGCGCCGGAAAGGCCATCAGAGCGGCGATCAACAACACAACCGGCCTCTTCATTTCAAACCTCCTGGGGAATCTGGCTGGGCTCCTGCTACCTCTTTAGGATGCCATTTCCGAAGGATGGAGCGAAGGAGTTTGCCGCGCGGGCTTGCCGCGAAACATAACTGTACGCATGGCCAGCTCTAGAAACGGAGCCGCTTCGGCGAGTTCAGGACTGGAGATGCTCTGCGGCGTGTAGGAACACGCGCGGGGTGGTCACCGCCACGCCGAGAGGATCGCTCCCATCGCCAGGTAGCAAACCAGTTGGTACCCGGTATTGATGGCGAAGAGCTTGGTGCTGTTTTTCTGGAACAACACGCCGGTCAACTGCACGGTGGCCACAAATCCCAGCCACACCGCAAAACCCACCTTCAGTCCGTGCGGCACGGAAAAGATGGGCAGGGCATTCAGAATCCGGGCCAGCACGTAGGCGGAAACGAGCCCGGCCAACATCGCGCCGCCATAGGCCGGGCCGGCGCTCTTCTTCATCTCTTCCGTCTTGGCCTTGTCATTCGGGTCGTATCCCATCTCGATCATCCACGGCTTTGCAAAAAGCACCGGTGAGTACCACAGGAATCCCACGATCATGGTAGAAATTGCGGCAACCAGGACTGCAAGAATGTTGACGTGCATGAATTGCATGGAATGTCTCCTTTTGCCGTACGGCAAGGTGAAATAGTGGCGCCATCCTAGTCCCTGCGGGTTAGAAAGGCAAAGGCTAAGAGTTCAAGGTCGGGCCGCCCGGTTAGATTCCCTTGCAAGCCCTGGAAGCGGCCTTTGCGCGCCGCGCGCCCAACGGGATACAATGAATAGTCGAGGACGCGTCCATTGGGAGCAGTCCTGTCGCCACGGGACTGCTTCTGCTGTTTTTGGAATATGCCTGCCGGAGAGTAAGAGGCATCCCACAGGGAGAACATGCGGGTTGAAGAAGTATTTGACCGGGTCATAGCCCGGTTCATCGGAACGAAGCACGAGCGCGACATCAAGCGCATGATGCCGCTGATTGCGGAGATCAATGCGCTCGAGCCCGCGATGCAGAAGCTCTCCGCCGAGGAGATGCGCGCCAGGATCACGGAGCTGAAGGCGCAGGTCGCCGAGCGGCTGGGCCAGGAGACGCCGGAGGACGAGGTGGAGCACCGCACGGGCGGCGAAGTGACCGCGGCCAGCGCCAATGCTGCCTATAAGAAACGTCTGACGAATGCGCTGCAGCCCGCGATTGTGCCCGCGTTTGCGCTGGTGCGCGAAGCAGGCCGCCGCCATCTGAACATGCGGCATTTCGACGTGCAGTTGATCGGCGGAATCGTCCTGCACGAAAACCAGATCGCGGAGATGAAGACGGGCGAAGGCAAGACGCTGGTCGCCACTCTGCCCGCGGTGCTGAACGCGCTGGCCGGGCGCGGCGTGCACATCGTCACGGTGAACGATTACCTGGCGCGGCGCGACGCCGAGTGGATGAGTCCCATCTACAGCGCGCTGGGCATGAGCGTCGGCGTGATCGTCCACGATCTGGACGACCCGCAGCGCCGCGCGGCGTATGGCGCGGACATCACCTACGGCACCAACAACGAATTCGGATTCGACTACCTGCGCGACAACATGAAGTACGACATCGGCGACTGCGTGCAGCGCGGACACCAGTTCGCCATCGTGGACGAAGTGGACTCCATTCTGATTGACGAGGCGCGCACGCCGCTGATTATTTCCGGGCCCGCCGAGGAGTCCACCGACAAGTACTACCGCATCGACAAGATTATCCCCAAACTGATCCAGGACATTGACTACACCATTGATGAGAAGCACAAGACCGCCACGCTGACCGAAGAGGGCGTCAGCAAGTGCGAGCGATTGCTGGGCACCTCGAACCTTTACGATCCCTCGAACCTCGAGACGATTCACCACGTCTATCAGGCCCTGCGCGCGCACACGCTCTACAAACGCGATGTGGACTACGTGGTGAAGCCCGAGGGCGAAGTGATCATCGTGGACGAGTTCACCGGGCGCCAGATGCCCGGCCGGCGCTGGTCGGACGGCTTGCACCAGGCGGTCGAGGCCAAGGAAGGCGTCAAAATCGAGCGCGAAAACCAAACGCTCGCTACGATCACCTTCCAGAATTATTTCCGCATGTACAAGAAGCTTTCCGGCATGACGGGAACCGCGCTTACCGAGGCCGCCGAGTTCCAGAAGATCTACAACCTCGACGTCGTGGCCATCCCCACGAACCGTACGCTGATTCGCACCGAGCATCCGGACGTGGTCTACCGGACCGAAGCCGAGAAATTTGAGGCTTCCGTCAACGGCATCCTGCAGGAAGACGGCTCACGCGCTTTCGGCATTCGCCAACTCCATGAAAGCGGCCAGCCGGTGCTCGTGGGCAGCATCTCCATCGAAAAATCGGAGAAGATTGCCGAGCATCTGAAAAAGTCGGGACTTCCGTTCCAAGTATTGAACGCCAAGCAGCACGAGCGCGAAGCCAAGATCATCGCACAGGCCGGACGCAAAGGCACCATCACCGTTTCCACCAACATGGCCGGCCGCGGCACGGACATCCTGCTGGGCGGCAACCCCGAAGCCATGACGCGCGACCTTTGCCTGAAGGAAAAGATGGCGATGCCATACGCGGCCGCTCCGCCGGTGATCGGCGCGGACGCGAAGGAAGCCGCGGCAGGCTCGAACGGCGCGTCGGGCTCCGATGGAGCGTCGGCGGCGCCTCGCCAAAACATGGTGCTCTTCCAGCACGAAGGAAAAATCTTCCAGGTGCCCGCCGGCCAGTGGAAACCGATCTTCGACGGTTTTGCCGAGCAGTGCCGCGCGGAACACGACGAAGTCGTCGCGCTGGGTGGATTGCACATCCTGGGCACCGAACGCCACGAGGCGCGACGCATTGACAATCAGCTTCGCGGGCGCGCGGGACGCCAGGGCGACCCCGGCTCTTCCCGGTTTTTCCTCTCGCTCGAAGACGACCTGCTGCGCATCTTCGGTGGCGAGCGCGTGAAAGCGCTGATGTACCGCCTGGGTATGACCGAAGGCATCCCCATCGAATCGAAACTGATTTCGCGCCGCATCGAGAACGCGCAGAAGGCCGTCGAAGCGCAGAACTTCGAGGCGCGCAAGCATTTGCTCGAGTACGACGACGTGATGAACAAGCAGCGGGAAACGATTTATTCGATTCGCCGCTCCACGCTGGAAGGAAAAGAACAGAAGGAGTACGTCCTCGGCATCGCCGAAGACCTCGCCGACGAATTGGTCGAGACGTATTGCCCCCGCGACCAGCACCCCGGTCAGTGGAACATCACGCAGTTCACCAACGAAGTGCTGCACCAGTTCGGCATTGACGTGAAATCTGCCGGGATCGATCCGGCCAAGATGAACCATGACCAGTTGGCCCAGGTGCTCGTCGAAGCCACCAAGAAACGCTACGAGGAGAAAGAAAAACAGTTCGGCGCGGACCTGATGCGTTGGCTCGAACGCCGCATCGTCCTCGACGTCGTGGACACGCAGTGGAAAGACCACCTGCTCTCCCTTGACCACTTGAAGGAAGGCATCGGCCTGCGCGGCTATGGCCAGAAAGACCCACTGGTCGAGTTCAAGAAGGAAGCGTTCATCCTGTTCGAAGACATGATGAACCGCATTGACACCGAAACTGTGCGCTACCTCTTCCTGATGCAACCGGCGCGACCGGAAGAAGAGGCCCGGGAGATCGAACGCCGCCAACGGCGCCAGCAACAGGACCTCCAATACCAGGCCGGCCCCGCACAGGCGGAAGCCCCCAAGCCCGTCCGCGCGGGCGCCAAAATCGGTCGCAACGACCCTTGCCCCTGCGGCAGCGGCAAAAAATACAAGAAGTGCCACGGCGCCGCCGCTTGAACCCGTCGCGTCTCGCTTCGAGCACTACCGGCGTTTTTCGGTACTAGTAACTCGCAGGAAAACCCTCCCCTCCTCAATGGTGGACACTTCCCGGGTTATCCCCTGACAATGGATTTGCGTGCGGCGCGTACTCGGAGCGCCCGGAGGGTCGTCCAATGCGCAAGCTCCTTATTCTGTGTGCAGCCATTCTCTGCGTTTCAAGTGTCCTGGTGGCTCAGGACCAGCCCGGCAATTCGCCGACGACGACCGTGAGCGTCGCTTCGCCTGCTCCGGCTGCGCCGCCGTCCAGCCCCCGGAGGATGTCGTCCAGCATCGAGACGCGCTGGCAGCTCGGCGTCGGCTACCAGTATTTTCGCTTGCGGGCCGGCCCGCTCTCGAAGGGGCTGAACGGCTTCAGCACTTCGATCACCTACTACAAGAACAACTGGCTCGGCATTGAGGGCAACATCGTGGGAACCTTCGGCTCGCTGACCCCGACCTTCAAGGAGAAGTACGCCTTCTACGGCGGCGGTATCCACCTGGGAGCGCGCAACCTGGAGAAATTCCAGCCCTGGGCGCATGTCCTCTTCGGCGGCACGCACCTCAGCGTCACGCAGACTGTCGGGCCTTCCAGCTTTAACGGCTACGGCGTGGTGACCGGGGGCGGCGTGGACCTGATGTTCAAGCCCGGCTTGGGAGTCCGCGTGAGCGGGGATTTCGTGAGCTCGCACCTGAGCGGCGCCTGGCAGAAGAATTTCCAATTCGGTGCAGGTCTCGTTCTGAATTTCTAAGCGGCCGCGGCTCGAACCGCGTTGATGCAATAGCTCTCGACTTCCTTACCGGGGAGGTTTTTACACACCCGGGTGTAGTCTGGTCACGGCGTCCCCACCGGTTCCTTTTCTAAGTGATTATTTATCTTCCTCTCGTCTGCCCTCGCTCGCTGGAATGAGACGTGCACTCCGCGGAACCGATTCTTGGCGCCCAGAGGTGCCTGGTGAGTCCTGGAAGGCAAAACTCCTGCCGCGCAGCCCAGTGCCAGGCGGCCGTCCCTCCCACGTTGGTCCAGGAATCGCTCTGCCTGGAGCACTACCTCGAGCAGGGTCAGCAGCGGGTGCACGAATCCCTCACCATCTGCCGCGACGGCCGAGCCCTGGACCCGCGGATGATCGATTGGCTCTTCACCGGCGCGGAATTTGCCGTCCAAACGCTGGCGCTAGGAGCGCCGTCGCAAACAGCGGAGCAGCGCGAACGCCTACTCGAACTTCTCCTGAGCCTGACCAACCTGCAGGAATATCTGCGCCACCATTCCGTCACAATTTCCCAGCCGGAGTGAAATCCTCCTTACGTGCAACACACGCCGCAGGACTCCGCTTGCTCACCGGTACAGGTGCCTCTAGAATCTTGGGAGAGGAATTCCCGAGGCCAAACCATTGCCGCAAGAATCCAAGCCTGGTGACCCGCATGCGCCCTGCGAATTCGAAAGCAACAAGCTGAAAGTGCGCCTCGATCTCACCCTGCCGGCGGACATCAATGCCATTACTCCGGTAGTCGAAGGAGTGATGAAGGCCGCCGGCGAAATGAAATGCGCTGAGGGGAGGGAATTCGAAATCGAAACGGCGCTGCGCGAGGCGCTGGCCAACGCCATTGTCCATGGCTGCAAGAACGATCCACGCAAACAGATTCAGTGTTGGGTGGCCTGCGACGAATCACGCGGAATGCTCATCGTTGTGCGCGATCCAGGTCCGGGTTTCGATCCCGCAACGCTTCCCTCCCCCACTCACGGCGAGAACGTTTTCTCCGAGCACGGCCGCGGCATATACCTGATCAATCTGTTGATGGACGAAGTTCGCTACGAACACGGCGGCACGGAAATCCACATGCGCAAGTACTGAGGCCATGCCGGAAGAGCCCAAGAATCTCGATCGGTTCAAGACGCAGATGCCTCAGATTCCGGGCGTGACGGAGCGGTCCGGCGCGACGCCCCTGCCCAGCCCTTCCGCCGAAGATGCGCCCTCGCCCACTATCGCGTCGCGAATCGTCGGGCCGATCGTCGCCGTCCTGGTGATCGGGGCGCTGGGAACGTGGCTCTTCCTGCGCGTGACGCGGACGAAGCCCGCCGGCACTCCAGACACGGCTACAGCAAGCCGCGCGGCCGCAGAGTCCTCTTCGGCGCCGCTCCCCGCGGCTCCCGTCGCGTCACCGGGCGGCAGCAACGCGGTGGCCACACTGGAGGAATTGGCCAAGCCCTGGTCTTCGAAAACATTCGTCTTCCACTCTAGAATCGCCGGCGAAGCAGTGGAGGCGATGGTGGTGCGCCTGCCGGGCCCGGCGAATCGCCCCGAGTCGTACTGGGCATTCTCGTTGCAGCAGCCATTCGGGAGATGCAAGCTCGAATGGGTGACCGACCGCTCGAAGATTTCGAACGAATACGGCTATTCGGCCGACCATCCCATGGTGGCCAGCCCCTGCGACGGCACGCTCTATGACCCGATGAAGTTGGGAACAATTCCGAACGGAGCCTGGGCGCGCGGCGAAGTGGTGCACGGTGCCGGCATCCGGCCGCCCATCGCCATCGAGCTCCGCGTCGAGGGCAACCAGCTTATCGCCACGCGGATCGAGTAAACCTGCAACAACAATTCTTTTCTGCCGAAGAGCACGAGGAGTGCCGGGGCCGCCCATCCGCGTGCGGTGAGCGGCCCGATGAGAGAGCTAAAGCGCCTGCACGACCCGCGCGAGGATCACCGGATTGCCGGCGGAATCCTTCAAGACAATTCCGACGACGCGCAGCCGCACGGATGAAGTTCCGGTAAGGTCGCCGATTCCCGTGAGCCCCGTAAACCGCGTCATCGAAAAAGTGAAGACCTTCACCGGCCCGCCAAACAAGAGGCCCGCGGCGCCATTGGCATTGAGACGGAAGGTGCCGGCCGCCCGATCCGTGCTCCCGGGCACCAGGGTCCCTTCAACGCTCTGCTGCTGCAGCCAGACTCGCCGCGTGTCCAGTGTGGGCGGAGTGTTCGTCGTGACCAGCACGCCGCCGGCCGAAATCCGCTGGCCGGCGATCAAGGAGTCACGGTTGAACAGGAGCGGAGCAAACGGCAGCCGCAGCGAACGGATTGCATACCGTTCGTTCCCGTTCAAGGTGAGTGTCGCGATTTGTCCCGGCTGGATCCCGGCGAGGTCGGGGACTTCCGTGCGCACAAGCATATCCATCTGATTCGCGGGCCCTGTCGCCGGCCTGACCGCAGTAATCAGACCACCCAGAAGGAACCGATCCTTGCTGACGATCAGGACTTCCGTTGCGAGCAGCGTGCGCGTGGCCCGCTGCAGGCCGCCGGAAACCTGCACAATCGTGTTCGAATCGAGCTGGTCCAGACCCTCACCCGTTTCGAAAGACGTTTGAGCATCGGTGACTACGGTGACCGGGTTTCCCCTCGGCCCCTGCATCACGAAACTCTTTTGCGTGAGATCCACGCTGACCACGCCGCCGCGGAACTCGTCAATCTGCGCCTCGGCTGATTCGGGCGTGATCGCGTGGAGGTCCAGATTCGGAGTCACCCTTCCGGTCAAATCTCCTGTGGCGTTGCGTTCCAGCGAATCGCCCAGCCGGAAATCGAGCACCAGGCCGGCCAGATCATTTTGCGCAATCACCAGGGGCTGTTTCAGAGTCACCAGGACACTGGAAACGGTCAGCGATCCCGGAATTGTTTTCACTGCGGGCGGCGAAACGCTCGTGTCCAGATAGGTGATGACCGGATTCGCCAGCGTTGCGGAAACGCTGGTGTAAGTGCCCGCGGGCACCGGCCGCATCTCGAGCAGGGTCCTGAGGCCGTTCAAGCGCGTAAACTCGATCGTCTGCGGCCCGCTCACAAGCGGCACAGTTTGCACTCCGTCGGAGGCGGTGAGGCCGGTCAAATTAATCTGAAAGGCGAGGACGCTGGCGAGCGGAGCGTCTGTAGCGACGACAAATGCCGTGCCGTTCGCATTCCCCGGGGTGAAGCTGGTTTGAACGACGGCCTTGCAGCCGCCGAAGACCAGTGCAGCCAGTAGGGCGGCGAGAATCCAACCGTAACGAAAAGGCTTCATTTTGATTTCTCCTTACTAAAGACATACCGTGGCAAGAATCGGAATTTGCCTCGGTCCTCGCCCCCTGCCCACTCGAACCCGGAAGCGAGGAAAAAGTTGCGGTCGCGGAGAGGAGCGGACGCGCTGACTCGCAGGGAAATTCGACGGCAATTTCGGAGAGGAATTCGCGCAACGGACGAGAGGAGTTCTACGGCGGGTTCAGTGTCCGAGGAAAGAAAGCCCCCAGGCCCTCAAGATGGAGGAAATGAAAAACGGGGCAAGGCCCGAAGGCCTTGCCCCCTGTTGAAGTACTTGTGGAGCGATTAGAAGCTCACGCGAATCCCGAACTGAAACGCGCGCTGAGTGCCCGGCGAGAACGCGCCGGAACCCTGGCCGACGCGGGTAGGCCGCGTTGATGCCGTGGTCCCGTTCGGGGCCCCGATTGAGTTATCGAGCACGTCGCCCAGAGCGGTGTAGTTGGCGATGTTGAAGAGGTTGAAAATCTCAACCATCGGCTCAATCGTCCAGCGCTCCTTGATCTTGATTCGGTTCGAGATGCGGATATCCGTGTTAATGGCCGAATCGTTGTTCACCTGACCGGATGGGGCAAGAGGCACCGACGTGAGGACGGCACCCAGGGAAACCAACTGCGCCTTGGTGAACAGGCCTGCCGCAATCAAAGCCTGCCCGGCCGGTCCCACTGTTCCCGCCACCTTGGAGTTATAGCTCTTGATGAACTTGTTGATGTCACTGGCCTTGACCTGCCGGCTGAATGCGCCACGCGGAGTGACCCCGGTCAGCGGGTCCTGCGTGACACCGTCACCATCCAGATCGGAGAAGAAGATTTCATCCGCTTGGCCGGTGGTTACCGGGAGGAACATCGAGCTGGGCAGGGCGCTCTTGAAGCTGTTGGTAGTGCCCAGCGTGAATCCCCACGGCAGGTCCATCAGGAAGCTTACCCCGATCTGGTGTGTACGGTCCAAGTTGGCCGGCCCGAAGAACTGTGTCGGACGGTCATTGAATCCGGCACCGGACAGGAAGTCCTGATCCGCGCCGGTGGACTCAAAACGGCCGAGTTGGTAAGTGATGTTGGTGTGCAGCCGTTTGATGCCCAAGCGCGGGAACTTGCCGATGTCACCGGTCAGCCGAACCTGCAGGGCCTGGAACAGCGAGAGGCCCGCGGGTTCGATGATGCCCATGCTACGGAAGTTCGGGTTTTTGCCGCGGAAGGCGTTACCGTCCAACGCGCTGCCGGCACCGAGGCCATTTCCCGCGTAATCGCTGATCGAGGCGCCGCCAGTGATGGTGCAATTAATCTGATTAGCCATCGTCGCGAACGTAGAACACCGGCTCCCCGGTGACATGGTCGTGGTGTTTATGGGGCAGCCCGTAAAGTTTCCCGAGCTGTTGAAAATCGCCCCTCCCGTGTCGCAGAATCCTGGGATGGTGGCGTTCATCGCTCCGAGCGCAATGGCTGTGTCCAGCGTGTCTGCGGCGCCGATGCGGTTGCGGTCCCGGATCAGGTTAAAGTGCACGCCGCGGTTGCGGAGGTAGTCCACCGACAGCACCAGACCGGGCTTGAATTCGTGCTGGACACCGATGTTCATCTGGATGCCGTAGGGGGTTTTGTAGTTGGGGTCGAGCACGCTGCCCTCAGTGGTGAGCACCGAATTGAAAAACGCTGGAACGCCAGGCTGCGGATAGCCTGCCGTAAGAGCCTTGGTGGCGGCCTGCAGCAATTGCTGCGCCTGAATGGCGAAGGGGACTACCTTGCCGATGGGCGCGCCGAAGCAGCTATTCGGCGTGGTAGACGACGGGTTGATCCCGGTGCACTGGGTTTTGAAGTTAAACAGGGTGGCACCGTTGGCCGGGTTCAGCACCAAAAAATTGCCGGCATCGAGTATCGGTGTGTCGTTGCCGATCCCCGCAGGGACGTTCAGCACCCGGTCGAACAGCAGGTTGTTGAAGATGTTGGTCTCGTAGAATATGCCTGCTCCGCCGCGAATGACTGTCTTGCTGTTTCCGAAGAGGTTCCAGGCAAATCCCGCCTGCGGGGCGAAGTCGTTGGCATCCCGGTGCGGAAATCCGGCCAATTCCGGGTCGAACACGCCGATGAGTGGCGCACGCTGAAGGTCGTGGTTCGATAAGGCGCTATTCCAGTTGTAGCGCAAGCCGAAATTCAGCGTAACGTTCGACTTCCACTTCCAGGTGTCGTGAGCGTAAAACCCCAGCCGGTTGTTAGCCGTGCCGCCAAAGGGGAACCCCAGGGCCGGCTTTTCGCTGAAGAAGCCCAGGCCATTGCCCATCCTGACCTGGCGGGCTGGGTAGTTTAGCGGGTTCTGGATTCCGCCGGGTCCGAACAGGTTCAGGGCCGCGATAGCCTTTGTGCCGGTAATAGGGGTGCTGGTGAACGCGGCGCGAATGCGTGGCCCAAGACCGAAGAAGGACGCGAACACGAACTGCTCGATGTGGTTCCAGTCCGCGCCAAACCGCAGGACGTGACGCCCAAAGGTCACACCGCCATCATATTTCGTCTGGCGATTGTCCTGGAAGGTCTGCTGTGGGGCCAACAGGTTGGGACCAATGTCCTGCAGTTGGCCATCGATCCGGAGCAAGACTTTGGTCAGGTCGATGACTCCACCACTGGCAACCGGCTTTCCGGAGCTGTCCAGGGCCAGCGGGGTGCCCGCAAGACTGTTTGCCGGCGCTATGAAGTTGTTGAAGTTTAGGTAGCTGAAGCGGAACTGGTGGGTCCACCGGCTGCCGCCGAAGTCTACCCCCGCTACGTGGATGTTGGTGTTGTTCCGGTTCCCGAACGCCGACAAGTTGACTCCGCCGAAACCCGTGACGCCCACGTTGTCGTTGTGGAAGAACCGATAGAAGGCCTTCCAACGGCTGGTAATGTTGTAGTCGGTGCGGATGCCGGCCATGTTCTCGAGCACCGGCACGCCGAACGCACCGGTGAAGGCTGGGAAATTCGGAGTGTTGGTGATCTGCTGGCCGGCCTGGTTCGTTTTTTCGCCCTCGACGTGCCAAAACCAGCGGTTCTTGATGAACGGGCCTCCGGCGCGGAAGCCGCCATTCTTGCGCTCGAAGGGGGGCTTGGGGCCGCTCTTGGCCAGGCGCTGGTCCGCGGCGAACTTCGCGTCGCGCCACAAGAAGTAGCCCGAGCCGTGGATACTGTTCGTGCCACTACGGGTGACGATATTCACCGAACCAGACGAGGTGAGGTCCGTGCTGGCGTCCAGCGAGGACTGGTTGATGGTGAACTCCTGGATGGATTCGTTCGAAATGTTGGCAACTGTGGTACCGACCGTTTCGTCGGTAATGTCCACGCCGTCCACCTGGATGCGCGTGACGCGACCGGAGCGGCCTCCCACCGAGACACCCACCATCTGATTCTTGGTCGGGTCGAAGTTGCCGCCGTCCACGGTCTGCACGCCGGGATCAAGCTGCGCCAGTTCCAGAAAGTTGCGGCCGTTCAGGGGAATGGAATCAATCTGATTGCCGGTGACGGTGCCCTGCACTGTGGCCTTGGTTGTGTCCACCGTAACCACGCCGCCTTCGACTTGCACAATGACCGAGACCTGGCCGATTTCCAACTTGGCGGTGACGCTGGCCGTGCGTTCGACGAGGACGGTCACCGTTGTCTGGTAGGTCTTGAAATTCGGAACCGCCACGGTCACTTTATAGTCGGCTGGTGGCAAGTCCGGGACATAAAACGAGCCGTCCTCCAGCGCGGTGAGTTCGCGCTTGAAGCCAGTGGATTCATTCGAGACAGTCACTTTCGCGCCGGGAACAGCCAATCCCTTCGGGTCAATGACACGGCCTGCAATCACACCCGTAGTGCGCTGAGCCAGAGCGATGTTCGCGAACAGCAGCAGCGCAAGGCAGCCTAGAAAAAGCCTCTTGTACATTGGTGTTCCTCCCTAATGAGAAGTGGCGTTAACCATATGCTTTAATCTGTACAAACGATCTTTCTTGATACAAATGCTTTTTAGTCCAGTTTATCGGGACCCCCCACAGAATCTCGTGGCCGCAGCGTGCAACAGCCCTGAGGCTAAGTCAAGAGCTTTTTCCGGGAGTGTAGGAGCAAAGTGAGAATGTCCGGTTTGTGCAAAGTAGGAATGTCCGCTTTTCTAGGGGCCGGGAGGCCCGATGCCAGAGGAGCGGGTCGGCATGAGTCAGCGCGCGAGGGAGCGGTGGAAGGTGCTCGATGAGATCAAGCAGGGACACGTGACGCAAGTCGAAGGAGCCCGCCGGTTGCGACTGCGCCCCCGGCAGATCGAGGCGCGCGTAACCTCAGTCAGACCCAGGGCGAGCCGCATGATGCGTGGCGGAAACAAAAAGAGCGGCCCTGCGCGCCAGGCTCCACCAGCAGCCCCAATGAGACGGGCCTGTTCCCTCCACCGTCCGCGCGAAAAAGAAAAAGGGGAAGACCGCGTGGGTCTTCCCCTTGGTGGTTAAGGTTTCGTTTGACTTAGAACTCGAACTTCAAGCCAAGCTGCAAGCGCCGCGCGCCGTTGCCTTGATCGGTGATAACACCGAAGTTGGCCTTGTTCCCGAGATCCAGCGACGGCGTGGCGAAGATCACGTGGTTGAAGAGGTTGAAAGCCCCGGCAACTAACACGAACTTAAAGCGCTCTGTCGCAGCCACGTTCTTCGTGACCCCGAAGTCTAGGTTCCAGTACGGAACCGCCCTCAGTTGATCGAAAGGAACCCGCCCCTGCACGCTCAACAGAGGACGTGACAAGCTATTGAAGACGGCGGCCGGGTCACCAAACATGTTCAACCCGCTGCCGCCGTTCGCCGGGTCGCTGTTAGTGCCGATGCCACCCGAACCTTTCACGCCACTGTGGGACGAGAGACTTGGCAAGCTGCCGGATGGGATCGAGCACGTTCCGTCAGAAAGGAACGACCCGTAGTTACCGTCTGCTTGGACACACGCCGGCGTCCCGGTGTAGTACGTCAAAATCGTGGACGTGGTCCACCCGCCGATGATCCGATCGACAATGCCGTTGCTCGAACTAAACCTGTGGCCTTTCCCGAACGGCAGATCGTAGTACGCCAGGAAGTGGAACACGTGCTTGTGGTCGAAGAGCTCTGACGAACGATCGATGTTAACGTTGTAGGGGCTGTTCGAAGAGTAGATGTACTGCTGGTTCAGTCCCTGGTTGCCGATGGCATGGCTCCACGTCCAGTCGAACTGGAACTGGAGGCCGTGGGAGAAGGCCTTGCGCACGACCACGAAACCGGCATTGTAACTGGAGTATCCCTGGCTCGTCACGCCCGAGGATTCAAAGACCTGCAGGTTGTCGATGGGCTGTGGGGTGTCGAAGTTCACCTCGAAGGTTCCGAAGCTGTTAAAGTCTCCGTTGATCAGATCACCGGCATCGTCGCACGCCGCAAAGTTGGTGGCTGGCGTCAGAGCTGTGGGTGTGCAAGCGTTTACCACGCCGCCCGAGACTATCTGCGCGACCGGACCGATGAGGTGCTCGAAGAACGGCTGAGGGGTGACGGCCAAAGGCTTGACGCCCGCGCGGAGTTGCTTCGCCACGGCGTCAAACGCCTGTGCATAGGTCTGCCCGCTGCTCGGGTCCTTCATCAAGTAATACGGCACGCCGATCGCCTGCGCTTGAGGCAGGTTCCGGCTGAAGCGGCCGATATACCCCACCTCGAAGAATAGGTTGTGAGGCAATGCCCGCTGCACAGTAAAGTCAATGCTGTGCGCGTAACCGGGAGTTACGTGTGGGTCCAGCGGGGCCGACAAGAACAAACCGAACGGGTTGCCCTGAGTCCCGCTGGGAATGAATGGGATCGGCTGTGCCGTGGGCGCGGGAACCGGAACGCTGCTCCCGTCCACGCCGATTCGGAACGCATCGGTTGGACTGGTTCGGGCGTTGCTGCAGCCAGCAAGAGCCCCGGGGCCGCCACCCGGTGTCGTAGTCGTTGGCCCGAAGCACCCAGTCACATCGGCCAAGCCACCGGCTAAGAGCGAGGTCAGCACCTGGTTCACGGCGCTGTTGCGGTCAAACACCTTGGCATAACCGCCGCGAATCACCGTTTGGTTGTTGCCGAAGAGCCAGTTCTTGAACGGCACCTGCCAGGCCACGCCGACACTCGGGCCGAGATCGGTCCAGTCCGTCACGCGCATCTTTCCTGTGAACGGTGCTGAAAGCTTATTGACCGGTATGAGACCAAACGACGGGTTGAAGCAAGGCGCGCCAGCAGGTGGTGCGGGTGTGGTGAACTGGAAACAACCGGCTTGCCCTTTCCCCAGAGCGTTGACGCGGTTTTGGAAATACTCCTTAAAGTTCACAGGAGTGCTGGTGTCCGCGTAGGTCAGCACCACTTCTTTACCTTTTTCCTCGCTGGGGGCGAGCTGCGCGCCCCAGTTCAACCCGAGCGTAACAGTCAGGCTCGGGCGAATCTTCCACACATCCTGGAAGTACGTTTGGAACGACGGAATGGAGACTTTATCGAACAGCGCGGTACCCAGCGGATTCGGGTTGAAGTTGCCGTCGCGGGTCAAAATTTGATTGGAATGATCCACCATCCCAAGGACAGCAGCGTAGAGCCCGTTCCAGCGCGTTTCCAGCCCGGAGGAGATGCAGTTCGTCGTGAGAGTGGTGCTGCACGTGGGTGGCCTAAACGAGCTGCTGATATTCACGTTCGTGTTGTTGCTCTGATTTCTACTGCCGATATTGTAGATCGGCGCGCTGGTGAGCCCGCCCAGCACATCGTCAGTACGCAGATGGAAGTCGTGCCAAATCGTGCCCGACCCACCGAACTGGAACGTATGCTTGCCGTGCACCCAGGTCATGTCCTCGGCGATGTACCAGTCGTGGCCGTTCCAAATGCGCGAGCGAGCTTGCTGGGTGTTGATGTTGACGGGATCGGCCAGGAGCTTACCAGTAGAGTTTGACGAACCCACACCCTCGCCCCCAATTTGCAGCGCCGCGTTCGTTCCGGAAACGAGCGGCGACGGGTCGGTCCGCACCCAGGCCCACCAGTTTCGGAGGTAGGAACCATGCGTGACCGCGGTCAGATGCGGCGTGAGCTGGCCCTGGACTTGAAACGTGTAGAAATTCGCGTAGTAGGGGTTGCCGCTTGCGGGCTTGGGAGTTCCGAGGATGTTGATCTGCTCTGTGCCCGTGCGCGTGGTCTTCGAATAGTGCCAGGTGGCAAACGCCGACCACTTGCTATTCAGGTTGTAACTCAGCTTCAGTTTGCCGAGGTCAGTCCTGATCGGCGTCGGCACGTTGGCCCTCACACCGGTGGTGTTCAGCCCATCCCCGAGCGCGCTGTTGTTTCCGGCCGGATAGAGCGCAAACTGGGACTTGATGACGGGGCTGAAGCCGATGCCGCGGGGATCGCAAGCGGATGTCCCTAAGGAGCCACAGGCGGAAGAGAGCGCACCATTGGCAGTGTTGAGGTTGTACGAGACGATGTTGCCTGAGTCATCCTTGAATCGCAGAATGCCCTGCTTGAGAGTGCTGGTCGGAACCACTCGGCTGACCAGCGCGGACTCTTGGAAGCGACGTCCCTCGTAGAACCCGTAGATGAACAACTTGTCCTTGATAATCGGCCCACCGGCAGAGGCGCCGAAACGGTTGTCCACGATGTGGGGCTTGCGAATCCCCAGGCTGTTTCTCGTCCACCCATTCGCGTCCAAAGCGTCGCCGGCATAGTATTCGAACGCCGAGCCGTGCAAGGTGTTTGTGCCCGATTTCGTGAGGAAAGCAATCTGCCCGCCTGAGGAACGCGTAAGCCCTGAACCCGCGTTGTTCGTGGCCACCCGAAATTCCTGGATCGCATCAAGGGGCACCGGGATAACGGGGGATATCGCGCCCGACTCCTGGTCGGGCGAGACATAGCTGTTCGACCCTTCCAAATCGCTGGTCGCATCGCCGCCGTCAAGATAGAAGGTAACTTGCTCGCTCCGGGCGCCGGCGATCGCCCCACCTGAGGTGTCGCCCCCGCCCATTTGGGACATGGCATCGCCTGGCGAGACCGCAGGCTGGATGAAGATCAGCATCGCGGCGCTCGTTCCCATCACGGGCATGCGCGCCAACTCGTCTCCGCTAAGGACTTCGCCCACGGTGGCATTGCTGGTTTGCAGCTCTGTCATCGAGGAGGCTCTAACTTCGACGACTTGCGCCATCTCTCCCACCTGCAAGGTCATGTCCACGGTGCCCGATTTCGATACCACGACC
>JBGQGH010000023.1:0-30690 GCA_041497315.1 Terriglobia bacterium
CGCTCCGCGATCAGATCTTCCGCGAACTCCTCAGCTACATGATGGGGGATTCATCGGTGGTATTCCCGGCGTTCGAGCTGATCCTCGTCGCGAAAAACCTGGAGCGCATCGGCGACCATGCCACCAATATCGCCGAGGACGTCATCTACATGGTCGCCGGCCATGACGTCCGTCATCCCGCCCTCGACCGCCGCTAAATTTGGCCACCTATCGAACGCCGCTTGGATCGGCCTCCCCCAGCGCATTCAGCCGGTACATCCGCAGCTTTCCGCTCGCATACGCAACCTGCCCGATTCTGTCGAGTCCTTCATGATATTGCGGCGCGTTGTAGCACCACACGTAGTCGTAATCCTCTTGGATCGCCTTCCAGTCCGGCGTCTCCTTGTAATCCAGGTCCCAAAAGCCATCGAGCGTATAGGACGGCTGCTTCACCTGCAGCGGCATCACCCCGGCAAACGTAAAAAGATAAGGCGAAAACCAGTGTCGCCGGATCACGCCGTAGGCCCAGAAATGAGCGAAGGGATGCCGGAGCGGCTCGCTCTCCGGATCGGCCTGGATAATCGGCAGCACGCGTGCATTCATCGGCGTCACGGGAAATGATCCCGCCAATCCTTCCAGCTCCGGCTGCGCGGCGCGGAAATTCTCCGTGATGTTGCCAACCCGCGCGATAAACAAAATCAGCGCGATCGGCGCCAGCCACCATCCTCGTCGCCCGACTCGCGCGAACGCCAGAATGATCCCAAAGAGAATGGGCAGTACGCGCACATCGAGGTCGGAGCCGTCGCCATACGCCCACGGCGTCGCCCAATACGCCGCGAACAGCACCGCGCCCACTCCAATCCATCGCCAATTCAATTTGAATTCCGGATTGCGATACCACGCCGCCACAAAATAGATCCCCAGCCCCGCCAGTGTGATGAAATCCAGCCGGGTCGAATACTCATGCATGATCCCGCGAAGGTTGTCGAGCTTTTCGGAAAACTCAAGAAAGACGATGACGGAAGCCTGCTTCTCCACCACTCGGGCCGAATAGAAGTAGCAAAACGCCCCCGGCACAAACATCGCCCACGTGAACAGCACCTGGCGTACCGATCGCCGCGAGAACACGCAATACGCCGTCACCGCGAGCCCTGTGAATCCGAAGCACACCAGGTGCGAGAAATACACCGTGGTAAATGCCAGCATCGCCAGGAACCATCGCAGCGCGCGCGGCTGTTCCACCCACTTTAGCCACAGGCCCAGCCCCAGAAAACAAAACGAGAGGCTGACGTAGTAATTCATGAACGCCAGCAGGAAAAAAATGTTGTGCGCGCCCACCAACGCCCACAGCGCCATCGCGCCCTGCCCCCGATTGGCCTGCCGCAGGAAAAACCACATCGCCAGCGGCAGCCCGATGGCCGCCAGGCTCATGTAAATCCGCCCCGCCAGTTCGATCGGCACGGCCCATTGCATCACCTGCAGCACCGCGTCGAGCGTCAGGTACGGATAGAGTCCCCAATCGGCACCATACCACGCGTGAAACGGCAGCGAAGTGTCGTGCAGGTGTGCCAGCACGTAGCTGCTGGCGATGTGGTTCGGGTAATCGAGAAGCGGTGGGTACTTCACCGCCCAGATCGGATAAATCGCCGCCGCCGCAACAATAACCAGCAATGCGCCCAGCGCAACGCGCGAAAACGGCCAGTCGGCCTTCGTCGATCCGGAATCTTCAAGCGGCATCGAGTGTTGAGTCTCCGCGGGAGCTAGTCAGCATAGAGAATTGCGCCCCGCCGCGCCAGTCCTCCCCTTCCGTGCTCGTTGCTCGCGTTCCTCTGCCAAATTTCTGTGCCGCTCGAGCGCGCCCGCAGGCATAATCATTTGTTCGCGATGAGCACTCTACCGAATCATACGGCGCCGGTGCAGACGAACGAGCCCATCATCGAAGCTCGCGCCGTCGAAAAGTTTTATCTTCAGCCCGACGGTCACAAGATCGAAGTCATCGAGCCCACAAATCTCGCCATCTACCCCGGTAAGATCGTCGCGCTCCTCGGCCCTTCCGGCTGCGGCAAATCCACTCTCCTGCGCATGCTCACGGGACTCGCGCTGCCCTCGGCCGGCCAGGTCCTCTGGCACGGAAAAGTCCTCGACGGCCAGCATCCGAATGTGGCCATAGTTTTCCAGAGTTTCGCGCTGTTCCCCTGGCTCACCGTCCTCGAAAATGTCGAAGCGCCTCTCGAAGCCCGCGGCGTCTCCGCCATCGAGCGCCACAAACGCGCTCTGCGCACGCTCGATTCCGTCGGCCTGGACGGTTTCGAAACCGCCTATCCCAAGGAACTTTCCGGCGGAATGAAGCAGCGCGTCGGCTTCGCCCGCGCTCTCGTCGTCGAACCCGAAGTGCTCTTCATGGATGAGCCGTTTTCCGCGCTCGACGTTCTCACCGCGGAGACGCTGCGCGGCGAGTTGATGGAGTTGTGGCTCAGCCGCAAGGTGCCCACCAAAGCGATCTTCCTCGTGACGCACAATATCGAAGAAGCGGTGATGCTCGCCGACCGCATCATCGTTCTCGGCCACAATCCAGCGCGCGTGCGTGCGGATTTTGTAGTCGATCTGCCGCAGCCGCGCGATCGCCGCACCGGCCAGTTCGTCGAGTTGGTGGACCACATCTACAAGGTGCTCACCCAGCCTCTGGTGGAGCACGCCCTACCCCCCACTGCGGTCAGTGGCAAGCCTGCGGCCGCGCCTCCCGCGAAATACCCCATGCTCCCCCACGCGCGCCGCGGCGCCATCGCAGGCCTCCTCGAAATCCTCGAAGACCGCGGCGGCCGCGACGATCTCCCTCGCCTCGCCAACCAGCTCTCGATGGAGGTAGACGACCTGCTCCCCACCGTCGAGGCCGCGCGACTTCTCGGCTTCGCCACCGTCCGCGAAGGTGATGTCGAGCTCACTCCCGATGGCCGCGCTTTTGCCAAGGCGGACATACAGGATCGCAAGGTGCTCTTCCGCAAGGCTGGGCTCGCCAACGTGCCCCTCCTGCACCAGATCGAGTGCGCGCTCAAGGCCAAAGCCGACCGCACACTTCCCGATGATTTCTTTCTCGACATTCTCGACGAGCATTTCAGCGAGGACGAAGCGAAGCGCCAGCTCGAAACCGCCATCAACTGGGGCCGCTACGCCGAACTGTTTGACTATGACGGTGCCAAACAACTCCTCATTCTGTCGGAGTCCAATGGCGAAACCTCGGCCAAGTGAACGGGCGCTCCGTGGAGCGCCATCGTTTCCGCCAATCGGCACCGCAAATTCCCTTCGCCAGGGATGGCCGGCGGCGTAAACCGCAATGATCGCACGCACATTCTCCCGGCTGATTCCGCAGCGGGCCTCGTCGTTCCTGGCCTACCTCGCCGCGTTTATTGTCGTTCTTTCCGTCTTCTGCGTCTTCGTCCTCATCGCTCACTCCTGGCTCGGGCCCGCCGGGCCGCAGCAGTTCATTTCCCAGAGCCCGCGCGCCCTTCCGCTGTATGCCGCCGAATCGCTGCTCCGTATCGCCATTGCATACCTGCTGAGCCTGGCCTTCGCTCTCGCCTATGGCGCCCTCGCGGCGCGCTATGCCCTGGCGGAAAAAATCATGCTGCCGCTTCTCGATATCCTCCAGTCCATCCCCGTCCTCAGCTTCTTGCCCGGCGTGATGCTGGCCATGGTCGCGCTCTTCCCTCAAAGGCGTCTGGGCCTGGAGATGGGCTGCATCCTTTTGATTTTCACCGGCCAAGCCTGGAACATCGCGTTCAGCTTTTATTCCTCGATGAAAACCATCCCCCGCGAACTCGACGAAGCCTCTCGCCTTTATCGCTTCAGCGCCTGGCAGCGTTTCACCGAACTCGATTTGCCATTCGGAGCTATCGGCCTGGTCTGGAACTCCATGATGTCGGTCGCGGGCGGCTAGTTTTTCCTGATGGCCTGCGAAATGTTTGTCCTCGGCCAGCGCGACTTCCGCCTTCCGGGCCTCGGGTCGTTCCTGCAGACCGCCGCCAGCGCAGGCGACATGCGCGCGATCCTCTGGGGACTTGCCGCCATGATCGGCGTCATCGTCGCGCTCGATCAACTCATCTGGCGCCCGGTCATCGCTTGGACCGACAAATTCAAATTCGAACAGGTGGAAAGCGCCGCCGCGCCCCGGTCCGCTGTGCTGGATTTTCTTCGGCATTCCGACATCGCCGCGTTCATCTATCGCCGCGCCGTCCGGCCGCTCAGTGAGCGCGCCACCCGATTCTTCGCCGCGCGGTCACATGCCGCTGAGGCTCCTCGACTGCCGCGCGCATGGAAAACCTGGCTCTGGCGCGTTGCCGGAGCGCTCGCCATCCTCGGGCTGGGCTATGCGGCCCTGCGGGCCGGCCGTTTGCTTGTGGATTTGGATCGTACGGAAGCTTTGGAAATCGCGCGCGGCGCGAGTTTCACGTTTCTCCGCGTACACGCCGCTCTCCTCCTCGGAGCGCTCTGGGCCATTCCCGCGGGTGTGGCCATCGGATCAAACCCGCGCCTCGCCCGCATCGCTCAGCCGCTCGCCCAGATTGCCGCGTCCGTGCCCGCCACGGCCCTCTTTCCCGTTGTGCTCCTCGCCCTGATCCGAGTCGGTGGCGGCATGGGAATCGCGGCCCTCGTCCTCATGCTTCTCGGCACGCAGTGGTACATCCTCTTCAATGTCATCGCCGGAGCCATGGCCATCCCCAGCGATCTCAAAGAAGCTGCCGGAATATTCCGCTTTGGTTCGTGGGATCGCTGGCGGCGCCTGATCCTGCCGGGAATTTTTCCTTATCTCATCACCGGGCTGCTCACCGCTTCAGGCGGCGCGTGGAACGCCAGCATCGTCGCGGAGTATTTTCACTTCGGCGGGAAATCACTTTCGACGCAGGGCCTTGGCGCCATCATCAGCCGCGCCACCGACTCCGGTCACTTTGACGTGCTGCTCGCGGCGACGATCGTCATGGCCGCCATCGTCGTCACCATGAACCGTCTCGTCTGGCACCGCCTCTACCGTCTCGCCGAAACCCGCTTCAAGCTCGAATCCTGAAGGGTCAATCCCGCAAAGTGAAGATGTCATTCTGTAAGCTCGAATCCTTGGGGGCCCGGTCCCGTACAGTGAAAGGTGTCTTTCCGAGGGCCGATGGTTTTCATCGGCCCGGGGAATCTCGCTTCGAATTTCGCCCTTATTTCTCTTCGACGGCCGCCTTCTGCTCCCCCGCCTTCTCCCCCCAAATCCACTGGCTGAACCAGTTAAGGTTCTCCTCCATCACCGCGCGCTGCTGCTTCGGCTTGTCGATTCCATGCCCGAATCCCTTGTAAACCACCAATTTCACCGGCACGTTGCGGTCTTGCAACGCTTGATAAAGCTCGTATGCATTGGGCAGAGGCACGCGCTGATCGTTCCCTCCATGTTGGATCAGCGTCGGAGTCTTCGCGCTCTTCACGTACGAAATCGGCGAAGTCTTTTTGTAAATTTCCGGGTCATCCCACGGAGTAGCCTTCAAATATTGCCGCGTGAACGGGTGAATGTCCGTGTTCACGTAATACGTCATCCAGTCCGAAATCCCCGCGCCCACCGACACTGCGCGAAAACGGTCGCTGAACGTGGTGATGAACGCGGAAATATATCCGCCCTCGCTCCAGCCCATCGAGCCCACTCGATTCCTGTCCACGAATCCCTTGCCGATCAGGTAGTCCACGCCCGAGATCACGTCCCAGTAGTCGCCCACTCCAAGATTCCGCACGTTCAGCGAACGGAATTTCTCGCCGTAGCCCGCCGAGCCGCGATAGTTGGGCATCAGGACGAGCGCGCCCTTCGCCACGAAAATCTCTCTCGGGTAGTAGCGGTCCGGGCTCCTACTTGGAAAATCAACACCCGTCGGCCCGCCGTGAATCACAACCAACAGCGGATATTTCTTGGCCGGATCGAAATCCTTCGGCTTCAGCAACACGCCTTCCACTATCGCGCCGTCCGTGGACTTCCACTCGATCACTTCACGCGTTGCAAGCTGAAATTCCTTGTATTGATCGGCCATCGCCGTCAGTTTCTTCCCGGGCGCGAAGTGATCTACAAGCGAAAAGTAAATCTCCGCGAACGCATTGGGCCCGGAAGCCATGAAAGAGGCTTGGCGAAAATCCTTGGTGAAGCTGAATTGCGAGGCAATGACAGAATCCGGCCCGCTCACCCTCGTGATCCCCCGCGTCACCGGATCCAGGCGGAACAGGTGCGCACACGTCCGCTGTAGTGCTGAAAAATAAATTCCCTCTGGCGCCCACGCGATCAGGTTTTTGTCTTCGTCGAACGAGCTCGGCACAATCGCCGGCGGGCCACCATCAGCTAGGACGATGGCGATGTGATTGTTCGTGTAGTAGTAGTTCTCGCTCCCGTTCGCCGTCTGAAATGCGATCTGCTTCCCGTCCGGCGACCACACCGGGCTCGTGTTCGGCCCTTTAATCGCCGCTGGTTTCTTCACCGATTTGTCCCCCAGCGTCAGAACGTAAATGTCCGTCGTGCCCGAATCACTGAGTGCCGGAGTCTGCGCCGCGCTAAACGCGATCCGCGATCCGTCCGGCGACCATGCAAATCCCGAAACGTTGAACGCCTCGCCCGAAGTCAGCCGCTGCGGCTCCGGCATCTTCGCGAAGTCGCCACTGGGGACCTCGACCACCCACAGATGCGTCCTGGTGTAATCGCCGCTCACGATTTCGTAGTCGCCGTATTTTTCCTTGCGCTCTTTCATCGCCTTCGATTCTTCATCCGCTGCCGTGAACGCGATCCGCTTTCCCTCCGGTGACCACGCGATCGAGCTCACTCCCGTTTCCACCTTCGTGATTACCCGCGATTCGCCGCCCGTCGGCGCGATCACATAAATCTGCCGCTTGCCGTCGCGATCGGAGACGTACGCGATCCACTGGCTGTCCGGCGACCACGCCGCGTTGCTCGACGTTTTCTTCGCGCGCGTGAGTTGCCACGTCTCCCCGCTGGCCGTCGAAGTGATCCACAAATCGCGCTCGAATGCATTGTCTTCCCAGTTCGTCCGCGCCACCTCATAGACCACCCAGCGCCCGTCCGGCGAAACCCGCGGGCTGCTCACGCTCTTCATGCTCAGTGACTGGTCAATCGTCGGAGCGGTCGCCGGAGCGCTCGCCGCTGGCGGGGAATTCTGCGCGCCCGCGCCGCCACAAACCGCCGCAACGAATACCAGAACCGCAACTGCTTGCAAGCATGGTTTCATCGCTCTCTCCTTTCGCGGAACATTACCAGAGAGAGTCTTCATTTTGCGAAGAGAAAGAGCGGCTTCGCCGGCCCCGGCTTATCTCGGGGCCGGCTCGGAAGGACAACCATGCAGGAGTTCAGGGCAGATCGATGAGGATGAAGTCGGCCGGGGGCGCTCCGTTCGATGATTTCGGCGCCGCGAGCGTGAGCTTGTTCGCGTCCGTGATGCGTCCCTGATCGCCGGCGTGTAGTTTTTCGACCCTTGCCGAAGCGCCTGCGCCGCTGACTTCCAGGTTTCCGCCGATGAGGAAGAGATAGGCGCGGCGGCCTTTTCCGAGTTCGTGGGTGACGGACTGGCCGGGCGCGAGCGAGGACGTGTAGATAGTCGCGTCCTGGTAGACGCGCACGGCGTGCGAGTCGTCTTTCCCGGCGCGATCTTTTCGGGCGCCATTTTTGCGAATGGCGTCCACGGGTAGAGCGATGGGGAGGAGTTTGCCCTGGCGGTCGGCCAGGGAGAACTGCTTCTGCTCCCACGACGGCGCGAGGCCATTCTTCGCGGGAAAAATCCAAAGCTGGATGAGGTGCGCGAGCTTTTCTTTCGAGGCGTTGTACTCCGAATGGCGCACACCGGTGCCCGCGCTCATGCGCTGGATTTCACCGGGCGAAATCACGCCGATATTGCCCATGCTGTCCTTGTGCTCGAGCTGGCCTTCGATGATGTAGGTGACGATTTCCATTTCGCGATGGCTGTGAAACGGGAATCCGCCGGCGGGCTGGATGACGTCGTCGTTGAAGACGCGCAGAGGCCCGAACGACTCGTTGGCCGGGTCGTTGTAGTGGTCGAACGAGAAGTGCCAATAGGTCGAGAGCCAGTCGGTCTTGAAATGGTAGCGGTCTTTATTGCGAATGACTTGGATCATGGTTTGCCTCCGGCGATGCCGTGGCTGCTCGGCTTGCCCGGTATTAGATGAGGCAACAGTGGTATGGTTACCAGAGTGATACGGTCCCCCTACCCCCCTATTCTCGTATGTGATGGCGCGTAAGGGTTTAGGGGTGCGTTTCCCGTATGTGAAGGCGGGTAAGGGTTTAGCAGAAAGATGGTTGAAGAGTTGAAGGGTTGAAATGTAGATGGGCCGGGAGACCCGAAAAGCTAAGTGCTTAAGATTGATAGAAATGTGAACTCTTGGTGGATACCCCCTACCCCCCATGTATTCGTAAGAGTGGCAGGGTAAGGACTTATGCTCGAGGGGTCTCGTAAGAGTGGCAGCAGTTGGACTTACGGCGTGACTCGTGATTTGTGACTCGCCACGGCGGGCAGGGCCAGCAGGAGACGCAGAGCGGCCGAAGCGGACGGGCGAGTCACACAGCATGAATTTTGGAGTCAAGGCACACTCCGGGCTTCTACTTTTAGTCTAGCATGTGCGTCAACAGGCGAGTGACGTGCTGAAATCGCGAGAAATGGAATAGATTCAAATGGTTGGGGGGAATTGCCGCGGAAATTCCCGATAGGGAATTGAGGAAAAATAATTTGAAGTTTTTGGGCCGCGCAGGCGATCGGGCCAGCGAAAACGCCCCAATCCCATAAGTGGTTGGGAGTGAATCAAGAGCGGGAAGCACCCTTCCTGGCGGTGGGACGCGGCGCCCGGCATAGCACCTCTCGTCTAGGGACGCAAGGAGGGGCCGGAACTGGGTCAGATTCCGATTAGCGCGTTTATCGGGAGTGGGCTTGTTCAGGTGATTTGAAAGGGCCTGCCCTGGTGGCAAATTCGTTGTGTCGGGGTCAGGATAAGCGTATGCTGCGCAAGCCAAAGATCCAAATTGGAAATTCCAGGAGGAAACTATGCGGAGAATTGCGTTTGTGATGTTGCTTGCGCTGGGGATGCCCTTGATCACGATGGCGCAGACCAGCGAGTACTCCGGCCACCCGCCCAAGGTGCTCGTCATCGGGCGCGAAGACGTCAAACCCGGTAAAGGCATGGCGCACGAAAAGTCCGAGACGGCATGGACACAGGCGTTTGTGCGCGCCAAGTGGCCGACCTACTTCCTGGCGATGAGCTCCCTCAGCGGCCCGTCGCAGGTGTGGTTCTGCCAAGGTTACGACTCATTTGCTGACATGGAAAAAGACAACCGCGCCCAAGGGAAATCGTCGATTCTGACCGCGGCGCGGAATCAATATGGTTCGGCGGAGACCGAATACCTTGAAGGCGGGCGCAGCTTGATTGCCACCCTCAGCGAGGAGATGAGCTATCGGCCTAACTTCAACCTGGCCGAGATGCGCTACTTCCGGGTGCGCACCACCCGCGTGAAGTACGGCCATGACGGCGACTATGCCGAGCTAAGGAAGATGCTCAATGCCGCGTTCGAAAAGGCCGGATCAAAGCAATCGATCGTGACCTTCCATGTTACGGGCGGGGCTCCCGCGGGCACCTACCTGACCTTTTATCCGAGCAAATCGGCAGCGGACTGGGACCAACCCGGGCCTAATCTGCGCGAAATGTTTGGCGGCGACTACGACAAGTTCATGTCGCTGGTAGACAAGGCTGTCACCGGATACGAAGACAACGTCTTCGAGTTCAGCAACACCATGAGCTACGCGTCGCCGCAAATGATCGCGGCGGACAAGTGGTGGGCACCCAAGGCGGCGGCTCCGGTTTCCGGCAAGGGCATGGCAGCTCCTGCCAAGAAAGAAGCGCCCAAGAAGTAATCCAGTCTGTCTGTTGTCGGGGAGGCACCCGGACTCCCGGGTGCCTTTCTCCCGAACCATAGAGGTAGCCCCAGAACGCAGGCGCTTCATCGGCTAAAGCTGGTGGTGCCGGACGATTTGTGCCGCATCGTGCCTGGTGAAAGGAAGCGGGACCCGGCGGGCTTCTCAGGTCAAGGAGTAGACCAGAGGAAATTCTAGGAAGAGCTGTGGCCGGCGCACTGGAGCACCCCAAGGTATCGGCTCCACGGACCCACGGCCTCACGGTATTGGTCGGCCATGACCCTTGAGATTTGGTGCAGATGAGTTAAGTCATGGGCTGCCCAGGTGGCCAGCAGCTCCGACAGAGTAACGCGTCCGAGGGCGGGATGGCGTCCAAAGCGGGCGAGGTCCTCTTGACGCAGGTTCAAGGCACGCAGTTCACCCAGGTTCTCTGACCGCAGACGAGCAAATTCATCCAATAATTGCCCCAGCGACTTACCTTGAATTTCTCGCGCTTGTCCCCAGCGATCAAAGGGCTCAAACGGCTTCGCCTCGCCGAATTGCAGAATCATCCTCGCGCGCGGCATCCAGTCCGTGCGTTCGCCGTGAATCAGATGGCCGACGATTTCGAGCGCGCTCCAAGTGTTTTCACCTTCATTGCGGAGGGTCCAGGAATCCGGCAGATCGCGCAGAAGGGCGTTGAGAGCAGCTGGGGTGCGAGTGAGAAGCGAAATTGTGTCGGCCAAGTTGTGTTCCATCGTGCTCCTCAATTCGTAGAGCCGAAATTTTCACCCTTCGGCCCGGTCCGTGCTCAGGCGGCCTTGACGGTGAGCTTCAAGCCGATGGCGCGGGTGACAGCGACCAAGGTGGAGAGGCGCGGATTGCCGCGGGCCGAGAGAGCACGATAGAGGCTTTCCCGCTCAATTCCGGCAGCCTTGGCGATTTTGGCGACGCCGCGGGCCTGGGCGAGATGGCGGAGGGCGATCAGAAGGACGCGAGGCTCGCCCTCATCCTCCAAGGCGGCTTTGACGTATTCAGCGGCGAAATCAGGGTCCTTCCGGAGCCGCCGGACAATGGCATCGTGGTGAGAAATACTGGCTCTACGTTTCATCGGTAGTCCTTCAAGCGCGTCAGCCAATCGTCGAACACATCCTTGCCGCCGCGGGAGACATAGTGGCGGACGTCGATCACGCGGTTGAGTGTAACTTATAAATTATATAGAAGCAAGGCCAAAGGTAGCCACGCCATCTATGTGTCGCAACCTGCGGTCACGGCGAAGCTGATTGCAGAGGCCGCCAGAGGCGCGAAGACGGCAGTGGGGTAGGGTTCGGGGGCGGCCCAATCTTCCTGCTACAAGGATTTGGGATGGGGCTGTGTGTGTCTGTACCGACAAAAGCCCCACTCGTGAACCCGACGAGTGGGACACCCGGCAGAATTCTGTTGTAAATAAACTAGATCGCCAGTATAATCCCTTCACTTTTCGAGCCTACTCCAAATGTTTTCATGTATGACTTATTGACACCGCTCTTACTTAGGTCAGCTTGAATAGGATCAGGCTGGCGACGTGGGTCGGCATCAAACGTCCGCGATGTAACACAAGTGTACTCAGGCCATCGAGAAGTGTGATCAAAGAACATTAGTTAATGATCACCATCAGAAAAGAAAGGATGGACACACATGAGACATGGTCGCTTCATTCTTGCCACACTCCTAGTCACAATGGGAGCGGTCGCCGTCGGGCTTTCTCAAGGGCAGCGCGATCAGGCGCAGACGGCAAAGCCCCTATCGGTCACCGACTCATTCGCGGCCGCCCTCGGCAAGCAGGCGGGAGCGCTCAAGCATGCTGCCGCCGGGCCCACTCCACAGACTGTTATTGCTGAAGTGAATTGCCCGGGGGCTGGGGCGATAGATCTTGCGGTTGCGATCCCCGGCAATACATCTGTGATTGGTGTGGAGTACTGGGTGAAGGAAGGTCCTGACAACGCGCCTGCCGGGTGGAGTCAATGCACAAACCCGGATCGCACGTGTCCGGGCGTAGCGTACTTTGGTTTTACACCTTGGTTTGAGTACCCTCAGACCGACGGCAAGAAGGAAGTACAAAGCAGGGCGGTGAACTGGCACAGCAGCATGGTTCGGCGCTCGCGGTTGGTGGTCAGATATCAGTAGTGTTCTCGCTTGGAAGATGCCCGATTTCATCAAGTCCGGTACGTCCGAAACACCCTGTGCGGCGTAAGCGCGCCGGAGGAAGGATTCCGCGCGTGGGCGTGTGTCTGGAGGGACAGAACCCCGACTCGTGAGGGCGACGAGTGGGGCACCCGGCGAGAGGCGCGAAGACGGCAGCGGGGTAGATTTCAGGGACTGGGCCACGTTTCTTAGCGGGGGGATGCGGCACTAGGCGTGGTGTGTCTGCACCGACAAAATGCCCACTCGTAAAGCCGACAAGTGAGGCATCCGACTACTTGAGGAATTCGTAGATGTCTTCTTTGAGGTACCGTCGCGCCATTTCGTAGTTGTATGTATTAGGGTGGATTCTGAAGGCCTCTTCGAGACTCTTCTTCATCTTGAAGTATCCCGCTCCATCTGTGATCCAAACCAACTCGACACCGACCCCGTTCAGTTCACGATTGACATTTTCATAGGCCCGTTTGATTTCTGAAGGTTTTGAGCCAGAGGTAGTATAGAAATTGACTTCGACTCCGATCCGCGGCTTCCCCTTGTGCATTATTCCGAAGTCAACCGTCTTCGCATTTCTAGAGTCTTTGTACTCGATCCGCAATTCAGGTCTGAGCTCGTAGTCTCCCCCGAGTAATCCGCAGGTCGATTCGAGAAGTTGACTCACCCACTGATTGAATACCCCGCCCCCGACAGACTTTCGACGGTTGCTCTCGAGGCCCACTTGCACACCCATAAAAGCGCTCTGGGGATCGCGGAGAATAATATTTTTCAATCCAAGGTCTAGGAGAAGTTGAGCGATAGAGGCAGCCACCTTTTCCGATCCATTCTTGATTTTCTTTGCGATCTCTCCGAATTCTAGATTGTCGACGTCCGAAACGTAGTAGTCGTTTGTATGGCCAAGAATCTCAAAACTTCCGCTGATCAGGTGCGCTGGATCGTCGGCGGCAAGCAGCGAGTCTTGTATCTCGGCCTGAAGAGGCTTAGCTCCCATACTCGAGATGCCCTGAAAATACTCAATTACGTCCTCGAATTCCTTGCACTTGGCGTTTATCCTTTTCCAGTCAATGAACTGCTCGCGCGGAATGACGCCGGGGGTGAGAGTCTCGAAGAATTCCTTGATGAATTCGGCAGGCTTTATTCTGCGGCTTTTGAACAAGTGATCTATGTAGCGCAACCTGCGTGGGCGCGCTTACTCCTTGAGTTTTGACCTCATGCCAAAAACTTTGTTCTCTATGGCGCACATGAACATGTTTCTGCCCGTGCCATTCCAATATGTAAGGTCTTGCTCGACGAAAAACCATTTGATGATCCGGAGGGCTTTGTCGACAGGTAGGCCTTCGCGAATCGTTCGCAGGAGCGGCCGTCGACGAAGGATTCTATCTGTGTCTTTGCAATCGTAAACGTCTGAGATTGCTCTAAAGAGTTCCTCCTTGACGCGTGGATGACTGCGGATCTTTCTGCGCAGGTCTCGAAAAATGTCGTCGTGGGATGGTCTGTCCGTCGCATTCTTACGTTTCCTTCTTCTCTCTCTGCCAAAATCTTCCACGTTTATCTGGAAGTCGAACCCTTTGTTGAGAAATGTGGGCCGCGTCAGATAGACCCATTTGCCGTCAGCGCACGTCTCCACGTTGTACCTGTAGGATGTATAGGGGCCTTCGGCGAGCCATCTCTCTGCGAGTGCTCGTCGTTGGGCGGAGCGTTGTGACGCCCGTAGGATCCAATTTATTACCTTTCTCTTCTTCTCTTTTGGAAAGGACTGGGATTTTCGCTGAATCAACGGTCACTTCTCAGGATCGAAGAGGAGCAGTGTGCCTTTTGCCAAACGAGGAGCGGGGGGACTTGTTGGACTCGTTGATTTCAGCTTGTGCTTCGCCATCTGAATGAACTGAGCTTCCATTTCGATCCCTATTGCTCCCCTCCCGGTTTGCTCGGCTGCCACAAGCGTCGTGCCACTGCCCATGAACGGATCGAGAACGAGGTCACCGGGTTTCGAGGAAGCGAGAATGATCCGTTCGAGCAGAGCGACGGGTTTTTGGGCGGGATGTTTGCCAAAACGCTTCTCAGAACGGTCCGGTGGGAGGATCTCCCAGACGCTTTTCATTTGTTTGCCGCCGGCGATGCGCTTCATCAAGGCGTAGTCGAAGGTGTGGCGGCTCTTCGCGTTTTTCGCGGCCCAGATGATGGTTTCGGTGGCGTGGGTGAAATAGCGGCAAGAAAGATTGGGCGGCGGATTGGGTTTGACCCAGGAGATGTCGTTGAGGAGCTTGAAGCCGAGCTGCTGCATGGCGAAACCGACGCTGTGGATGACGTGGCTGGTGCCGCTGACCCAGATGGCGCCGTTGGGCTTGAGGACGCGCTGGCAGGCGGCGAGCCATTGCAGATTGAAATCGTGGTTCGCAACCGGGCCGCGAGAGCGGTCCCAATCGCCTTTGTTGACGCTGACCATGCGTCCGGCGTGGCAGGTGATGCCGTTGTTGGAAAGGAAGTAGGGCGGGTCGGCGAAGACGAGGTCCACGGTGGCTTCGGGGATCGCGGGAAGGATTTCGAGGCAGTCGCCCTGGTAAATTTTGATGTGATGCTTGGGGTCGTGGAAAACGGGCGCGGGGAGGGCGGGTTTTGCCGCGGCTTCGGCGGCAGCAGATTTCGGGATGGAAGCGTTTTGCGACACGGTTGGTTGATCAACCCGGATCGTTGATCGATGGGTAATGGATGTCAAGGATGGGAGGCGGGAGGTAGAGGAACAGATAGAGAGAAGGAGGAGGCGCGGGGAGAGGGACAGAAAGAGCTGCCACCCTGAAGGGTGGCGCTACAAGGAAATGGGCGCAGCAAGCACTCCGCGATGCCGGAGCAGGCCGCCCCTACGAACGACGAGGAAGGAAGGCGAGGGAGGCGAGGGCGACAATCAGCGGGAAGCAGGCGACGACGTAGCGCGGCTCGACGGTGATTAGCTGCGTCAGGAACGCGGTGCGCAGGACGAGAAACGCCAGCAGGAATGTCCAGGCGGGATGATGGCGGCAGCGCCACGCGCCTGCGATGGCCAAGCCGATAAGCACGAAATTCAAGATTCCGAGCGCGAGCGTGACGCTGAAGTCCGCGCTGTTGCTTCTCCATTTTTCGCACGGCGGCCAAAGTTTTCCGGAGTAGGGCAGCAACTCGATGCGCGGCGTGAACCAGATCATCACCGCGCGTTCGAGGGGAATGCAGACATAGGTGCGGATTGGCCGCCGCGCGGCGCGTTCGCGAGCCAGGACGGCAAATTCGCGATCGAGGCCGGGCGTGATTTTCAAATTGCTGTTGTAGCGGTTGAGCAGGGTTGCCACGCGGGCGCGTTCCGCTTCGGAATCAAACGCTGCGGCGGGAAGCGTTTCGATGCGGATGGGCTCCTTCCACAACTTCCAGGTGACGAGATAGGCTTCGCCGAAACGCGCCATCCAGGTTTGCGTCCAGGAGTAGAAGCCGCGCGGGATGAAGTCTTCGCGCGTCTCGGCGAAACGCGGCGCGAGGAATTCGGCGTGACCCAAGACGCGCGCGTTGCGCACGGCCCAGGGAGTCAGCGGCAGGAGCAAGCCCACCGCCATCCACAATCCGGCGAGCGCGAGCTTGGGCCAATCGGCGCGGCGGCGCCAGCGAACGCAAAGCACCAGTCCTGCTGCGACGAGCAGGAGAGGCGCTTCCGGGCGGACGAGGGTTCCCGCGCCGACGAGCAATCCCGCCAGAAGCCACCAGCCGGCTTGGGAGAGCAGCCCGGTTCGGTCGAGGGAGCGAATCGGAAGATTCAGGGATGGACGCTCGAGGATGGAAACGAAGGCGAGGAGAGCGAGCGTGGTGAAAAAAGTGGCGAGAGTTTCGGTCATGACGACGGCGGTGTAGTTGGCGGTGAAAGGGCAAAGCGCTGCGAGCCACAGCGCGATGGTGAACATACGAGATCGCCTGGAAGTGGGCGCGAGGCGCGCGGCAAGCAGGGCGGCGAGAAAACAGGTGAGCAGATCGAGCAGCGCCTGGACGACCATGACGGCGGTTCTGGTGTTGCCGAGGAGCGCGTAGATTGCGGCCAGGAACGCGGGATAGCCGGGCACGCGCATGTCCACCGGGGTTAATTGGCCGTCGAAGAAGAGGCCGTAGACGCCGTGAGAGAGCCAATTGCGCGCGAGGGCTTCGTAGTAAAAGGTGTCTCCCGAATAAAACGGGAAATGGTGGATGAAAAAGAGGCGCAGGGCCAAGCCGAGGAACAGTGCGGCCGCCAGATGTTTGTAGGGGAGAGGGCGCGGAATCATGGGAGGCGGGAGCGGAGCAGGTGTCGTCCAGCCGGAGTTGTCCTTTCGCGGGATGCTATGTTACGCGATGTCGAGCCGGAGGGCGCAATCCGGCACCGGCTGGGGATGGGCCGGGCTAGGCTCCGTTCGGCGGGGAAAGATGGCATTTTGCGGTCCCCCATTGACCATCCCGTGGAAGTCACTCCCGCGAACCGGGCAAATGGTGTAAATTGGGAGTTAGCCGGCCCGTGAAAGGTCAGTGAAACCAATGAACCCCGTCAAGACAGCACCAGCGGCCGCGACCGAAGAGGCCAAACGCATGAGCCGGGACACTCTTACCATCACCGACAACCGCACCGGAAAACAATACGAGATTTCCATCAAGCACGACACGATCCGCGCGACGGACCTGCGGCAGATCAAGGTGAACGCGGCGGATTTTGGGATGATGGCGTACGACCCGGCGTTCATGAACACGGCGTTGTGCGAGAGCCGCGTCACCTACATCGACGGCGATAAAGGAATCCTGCGCTACCGCGGGTATCCGATCGAAGAGCTGGCGGAGAAAAGCACGTACCTGGAGACGGCGTACCTGGTGCTGCACGGGGAATTGCCGACGGCGAAGCAGCTTGAGGAGTGGACGTATCACGTCACGCACCACACGTTCATCCATGAGAGCATCAAGAAATTCCTGGAAGGTTTTCATTACGACGCGCACCCGATGGGAATGATGATTTCGACCCTCGCGGCGCTCTCGACGTTTTATTCCGATGCGAAAGACATTTTCAACGCGGAGTCCCGGAAGAAGCAGACCTGGCGGCTGATCGGGAAGATGCCCACGCTGGCGGCGTTCGCGTACCGGCACACGCTGGGGATGCCGTACGCGTATCCGGACAACGAGCTGAGCTACACGGGCAACTTCCTGAATATGCTGTTCCGGACGACGGAGCTGAAGTACCGGCCGAATCCGGCGCTGGAGCGCGCGCTGGATATCTTGTTCATCCTGCACGCGGACCACGAGCAAAACTGCTCGGCCAACGCGATGCGGTGCGTGGGCAGTTCGCACGTGGACCCGTACTGCGCGACGGCCGCGGCGACGGCGGCGCTCTACGGGCCGCTGCACGGCGGCGCGAACGAAGAAGTGCTGCGGATGCTGATGGAAATCGGCTCGGTGGCGCGCGTGCCGGAGTACATCAAGCGCGTGAAGGCGGGCGAGAAGAAACTGATGGGCTTCGGCCACCGCATCTACAAGAACTACGACCCGCGGGCGCGGATTATCAAGCGGATTTCGGATGAAGTCTTCGACGTGATGGGGAAAAACCCGCTGCTGGAGATCGCGCTGGAGTGCGAACGCATCGCGCTGCAGGACGATTACTTCGTTTCGCGGAAGCTCTATCCCAACGTGGACTTTTACACCGGACTGATTTACCAGAGCATGGGATTTCCGGTGACGATGTTCCCGGTGCTCTTCGCCATCCCGCGGACGTCCGGGTGGATCGCGCAGTGGCAAGAGATGTTGCTGGACCCGGAACAGAAAATTGCGCGGCCGCGGCAGATTTATCTGGGCAGCGACCAGCGCTCTTACGTCCCCATCGACAATCGGCGATAATCTATCGCCCCCCGGCGATTGTGCACAGCCTCCGGTAGTCCCGAAGCGGAGCCCCCTTCCCCCTCCTTCGAGTGGCAGACCTGGCGGTCCCTGCGGCTAAACTTTTGGCGTTTGGTGGCGTCTAATTAGGTGGTCGGGAAGAGGGACAGTGTGTCCGGAACGCTTAGGGTACGGTTTTACAAAGATTTACAGTGCGGGGAAACGAGTCGGGGTAACATCTCGTCTTAGAGTATGCAAGCGGCCCTGAAGCCCAACCCGCTCTGAGCCATGTCAAACTGGACCTCGAATCGTGTGACGACGGACCTTCCCCCGAGTGGGGAGAGGCCGGCCGCGGGTGTGAATCCGCCGATCAATCTGCCGCGTCCACAGCCTTCCGCGAAGCCTCCCAAACTGACGCGCTGGCTGGCGATTGGGTTTGGCGTGGCGCTGGTATTGATCGTCACCTGGGCGCTGGTCACAGGGCGTTCCAACCGTGGCGGAGCAGGCTCTTCCGCCGCCAGTGCGGATGCGACCGGCCCGGAAGTAGTTCGAACGGCGAGTGTGCGGCGCGGCGAATTCCTGCGCACGGTGCGCCTGCATGGCACCACCGAGGCCATCCAGTCACGGCCGATTGCGGCGCCGCGGCTCCAGGGGCAGAACCTGAACACGCTGGTGATCACGCGCCTGACGCCTTCGGGCTCGCAGGTGAAAAAGGGCGACCTGCTGGTGGAGTTCGACCGGCAGACGCAGATCAAAGCCGCGCTCGACAAGCAGGCCGAGTACCGCGATTTCCTGCAGCAAATCAACAAGAAGAAAGCCGACCAGGCAGCGGGGCTGGCGAAGGATCAGAGCGAACTGAAGCAGGCGGAAAATGCGTTCGCAAGCGCGCAGATGGAAATGCAGCGCAACGAAATCCTCTCCAAGATTGACGCCGAGAAAAACAACCTGAACCTGGAAGAGGCCAAAGCGAAACTGAAACAGTTGCGCGAGACGTTTGACCTGAAGCGCAAGGCGGCGCAGGCGGATTTGCGCGTGCTGGAAATCCAGCGCGACCGCGCGTTGAACGCGATGCGCCACGCCGAGGCCAACGCCGAAAAACTTTCCATCCACTCGCCGATGGACGGCATGGTCGTGTTCAACACGATCTGGAAAGGCGGGAGCCAGGGCGAAGTGATGGAAGGCGACGAAATCCGCGCCGGCGTACCGTTTATGCAGGTGATCAACCCTTCGCAGATGCAGGTGCGCGCGCGGGTGAATCAGGCCGACGTGGCCAACCTGCGTTCGGGGCAGGATGTGCAGGTGCACCTGGACGCGTATGCAGACCTGGTTTTCCCCGGGAAGGTGGAGCAACTCGCGGCGATCGGCACGTCCGGGAGCTTCTCGAATAAAGTGCGGACGTTTGTGGTGACGTTTTCTGCGGCGGGCAGCAATGTGAAGCTCATGCCCGATCTTTCCGCCGGAGTGGACGTGGAACTCGATCGCCGGGCCAACGCGCTGATTGTGCCGCGCGACGCCATCTTCATCGAGGGCGAGCAGGCCTATGTGCGAATCGCGCGCGGCAGCAGTTTTGAAAAACGCGCTGTCAAGGTCGGCCCCATGAGCGATACCGAAGCGGTCGTCGAATCCGGCCTCGATGCCGGGGTGACCGTGCAGCGCGCGGCCGGCTCCGATGCGCCGGTGAACGGAGGGTCTCCGCGCAGCAGTTCGTGATTTGATTTCGCGCGAGCGATCGAAGAATGACGCCCCGCCTCAAATCGTTTTGGAAAGGCCGCCCGGCCATGTGGCTTGGCGGCGGCGTCCTGATTCTGGCCGGCGCCGGCTGGGGCGCGGCGCGATACGTTTATCCTTCGCGGCCGGATCTTCCCACGGCGGAAGTGACGCGCGGGGAGTTTGTGGATACCGTGCAGGTGCGCGGCGAGATCAAGGCGCTGACTTCGGCGGTGCTGGCGGCGCCATCGAACGCGGGCGATATCCTGATCGTGAGCCTGGCCAAGACCGGGACGATGGTGAAGAAAGGCGACGTCGTGGCCACGCTGGATATCGCCACGCTGCAGAATACCCTCGAGCAGCGCCGCTCCGACCTAAAACAAGCCGATGCGCAGATCGAAAACTCCCGCGCGCAGGCGCGATTGCTCCAGGAGCAGGACCAGACCACGGTGATGAAAGCGGGTTACGACGTGGAACGCGCGAAGCTGGAGGCCAGCAAGCAGGAAATTCTTTCCAAGATTGACGGCGAAAAAACGAAGCTAGCCCTGGCCGACGCCGAGCAGAAACTGAAAGAAGCGGAGCAGAAGCTGGCTTCGGACAAGACTTCCGCCGCCGCCGACCTCGAAACATACAAACAGAAGCGCGAAAAAGCCCTTTTCGACATGCGACAGGCGGAGTCCAGCATCTCGCGGATGACGCTGCACGCGCCGGTGGACGGCATGGTGAATCTCCTGCCCAACTGGCGCGCGGGAGGAATGTTCAATTCCGCGCCGCCTGCGTTCAAAGAAGGCGACCGCGCCTGGGCCGGGGCTTCGATCGCGGAGTTGCCGGACCTGGGCACGCTGCGCATTCGCGCGCGGCTCGATGAAACGGATCGCGGCCGCCTGCGCACCGGCCAGGGAGGCACGGCGCGTGTGGATGCCGTACCGGACAAAGAGTTCACCGGGACCATCGACGACATCAGCATGCTGGCCAAGCCGGATTTCAATACCTGGCCGCCGCCGAAGAATTTCGATCTCTCCTTCCAGATTGATAAGCCTGATCCGCGGCTGCGTCCGGGCATGAGCTCTTCTTTGCGCCTGGCTGTGGAGCGCATCCCCGATTCAATCCTGGTTCCCGCCGAAGCCCTGTTCATAAAGAGCGGAGTGACGCTGGCGTACGTGCTGCGCGGCTCGCGTTTTGAAGAGCGCGCCGTCACCGTGGCGCGGCGCAACAGCAGCGGGCAGGTGGCGGTGCTGAAGGGCCTTGCTCCCGGCGAGCGCGTGGCGCTGAAAGATCCCACGCTGGAGGCGGCGAAGTGAGCGCGAAGAAACCTCTCTTCGGCTTCCTTCCCCGCGCCGCGGTGCGGCTGGGGATGGCCTTGGTCATCGTGCTGGTCGTCGTTGGTGGAGTTGCGGCCGCGCTCAAGGGTCTGCGCGGGCAGGCGCAGGAAATACCGACGGTCAAAGTGAAACGCGGGACGCTGGATTTGAAGGTGTACACCACGGGCGAATTGCGGCCCGCGCGGAGCTCGATGCTCGTCGCGCCTTCGGTGGGCGGCACGCTACAGATCGTCCATCTCCTCCCGGCGGGAACGCTGGTGAAGTCCGGGGACATCGTGGCCGAATTCGACCCGGGCGAGCAGGAATTCAACCTGGAGCAGAGCCGCTACGACTTGCAGCAGGCCGAGCAGCAAATCACCAAAATGAAAGCGGACAGCGCGGTGCAGGCTGCGCAGGATCAAGTGGATTTGCTCACCGCGAAATATGACGTGAGCAAAGCCGAGCTCGAGGTGAGCCGCAACGAACTGGTCAGCGCCATTGACGCCAAAAAGAATCTACTGACGCACGAAGAGGCCAAGCGCCACCTCGCACAGCTCGAACAGGACGTCCAATCGCGCCAGGCGTCCAACCAGGCGCAACTCGCCGTCCTTGACGAGCAGCGCAACCACGCCAGGCTGGCCATGGATCAGGCCCAGAAGCGCATTGACAGCATGACGCTGAAGGCGCCCATGGACGGCCTGCTGGTGATCAAGGACAACTTCGATTCCACCGGAGGCTTTTTCTCGAGCGGCATGACGCTGCCTGAGTACCGCGAAGGCGACCTGGTTTCGCCGGGACGCTTGATTGCCGAAGTGCTCGAAGTCTCGCAGATGGAGATTCTAGCGAAGGTATCGGAGACCGAGCGCGCCAACATGAACCCGGGGCAGTCCGCGGAGATCCGCGTGGACACGCGGCCCGACGAAGTGCTCCGCGCCAAGGTCAAGACGGTAGCGGGCATGGCTTCGCGCGGCTGGGGCCCGGACCCGACGCCGCGCTTCGACGCCACGTTCCAGCTCGAACAAGTGGAGTCCAAGCTGCGCCCCGGCGTTACGGCGCAGGTGATCGTCGTTGGCGAGCAGGTGCGCGACGCCCTTTATCTCCCGCGCCAGGCGCTCTACGAGAAAAACGGCAAGACCGTGGCCTACGTGAAGAACGGCAGCCGTTTTGAGCCGCGCGAAGTGAAGATCAAATACCGTACCGAGAGCCGCATCGCCATCGAAGGCCTCAACGAAGGCGTGGAAGTGGCGCTCGTGAACCCCGAGCAGAGCACGTCGAATTCGTCAAAACCCGGCAGCGGCGCGACCGGGCCCATGGGAGCGGGTGGGGGCGGAAAATGAAGCCGACCGCCCATGCGGGCCGCATCGCTCCGCAACGCAGTTGGGAACAGTACCTGCCCGACTTCAACCTCGGGCTGCAGAATCTCCTCCAACACAAGCTGCGTTCGTTGCTCACTATGTTGGGAATGATCTTCGGCGTGGCCGCGGTGGTTTCCATGCTCTCCATCGGCGCGGGGGCGCAACAGCAGGTGATGGCTTTCATCGAGCAGATGGGTTTGCGCAACGTCATCGTGGAAGCGCAGGAAGCCAACAACTTTCAGGAATTGCAAAAGGTGCGCAAGATCTCGCCCGGCCTGTCCTATCAGGATTTGCGCGTGATCCGCGCGAATGTGGGAGGCATCGCTCAGTCGTCGGCGCGCAAACGCTTCACGCCGAGCAAACTGCTCCCCAAACCGCAGCGCGAGATGCCCGTGGTTTACGGCGTGGCGCCGAACTACCAGCAGATCGCCAACCTGCACGTAACTTCCGGCCGTTTTTTTGACGCCGACGAGGAAGACCGCGCCGCGCCCGTGTGCGTGCTGGGCCAATCGGCGAAGACCAACCTCTTCGGGCCGCAGGAAGCCGTTGGTCAATACGTGAAAGTGAACGAGCAGTGGCTTCACGTGGTCGGCGTGGCCAGCCCGCAGCTCACCGCACAGACGCAGGTGGCCGGCGTGCCCGCGACCGACCTGAACAACCTGATCTACATCCCCATCTCTACGTCAGTCTTTCGCCTGGAAGACAGCATGAGCTGGGTGAAGGACGAGATTGACGGCATCTATCTGCAGCTCGAGTCCGCAAATGACAGCTTGAACACAGCGGAAGTAGTGCGGGGCCTGCTCAACGTCGCGCACAAGAACGCGGGTGATTTCCGCGTGGTCGTTCCCGCCGAATTGCTGGCCGAGCAGAAACGCACGCAGCGCATCTTCGACGTCGTCATGGTGGCCATCGCGTCGATTTCGCTTTTGGTCGGAGGCATCGGGATCATGAACATCATGCTGGCCAGCATCCTGGAGCGCACGCGCGAAATTGGCGTGCGGCGCGCCATCGGCGCGCGGCAGAGCGACATCATCCGCCAGTTCCTGATCGAAGCGGTGCTGATTTCATTTGTCGGCGGCATCATGGGCATCGCTTTCGGGTTCGGGATGTCGCGCCTGATCGCGCTGCTCGCGAGCTGGTCCACGATCGTGACCGCTACGTCCATTCTCCTGGCATTTGTCGTCTCGGTTTCGGTGGGACTGATCTTCGGCATCTATCCGGCGGTGAAAGCGGCCCGGCTCGATCCCGTCGAAGCGATCCGCTACGAATAGAGTGATCTCTCTAAACGCAGGGGGCTTACTGTGAAAAAGCTTGCTGGAATTCTCGTGACGTTCATCCTGCTGTGCCTGGCCGCCGCGCCGGTGAAGGCGCAGACGTTCCCGTCGCCGGAGTGGTTCCGCGTCCGCTTCCAGCAGGCGCCGCTGTCCGAGCGCGTACCGGAGCCTGCGGGGTTGCGCGATTTCGTGACCAACGGCAAGCTGCGGCTCTCCCTGACGGACGCCATCAAGCTGACGCTGGCGAACAACACAAACGTCCGCCTGAACCAGCTCCAGTACGAAAGCACGCGCTTTTCGATTCTCTCGGCCTACGCGCCGTTCGATCCCCTCTTCGTCTCCAGCTTCAACGCTAACCGGAGCACTTCGCCGACCAATTCGTCCTTGCAGGGCGCGCAGACGCTGAGCAGCCTGAACCAGAACACCTCGATGGGTTACACGCAGACGTTTCAGACCGGCACCAGCGCGGGGATCAACTTTAGCGCCAGCAAGAATTCTTCGAACAGCGTTTTCTCCACGTTCAACCCTTCGATTTTCACCACGCTGAATTTTTCGCTGAGCCAGCCGCTGCTGCGGAACCGCGGGCTTTTCGTCAACCGCGCGCCCATCGTGATCGCGCGGCGCAATCTGGCGCAGTCGCGCGCGAATTTCGAGGCTCAGGTGAACGACGCTGTTTCCAGCGCGACGAACGCCTATTGGGACGTGGTGCAGGCGCGCGAAAACCTCAACGTATTGCGCAAGTCGCTCGAAGCGGCCGAGGCCACCTACCAGCAGAACAAGCGCGCGCTCGAACTGGGCGCGCTGCCGCCGCTCGATATTTACCGCTCGCAATCGCAGGTGGCCACGCGGCGAGTGTCTGTGATCCAGGCGGAATACCAGCTCAAGCAGTCCGAGGATGCGCTGCGGCTGATTCTCGGCGTGGATCTGGATCCCTTCGTCCGCGCGCTCGATATCGAACTGGTCGAGCCCACCGAACCCGCCGGCGAATTGATGGCCGTGGATGCGCAACAGGCCTACGAGAAAGCGATTCAGAAGCGGCCGGAACTCGAAGCGCTGCGGCAGCAGTTGGCCAACGACGACACCAGCATCCGCGTGGCCCACAACGGCCTGCTGCCGGACCTGAATCTTTCCGGCATTTACAGTTCCAACGGGCAGGGCGGCAACCGCATTGACACCACGACGACTCCGCCCACGGTGATTAATTTCGGCGGCCTGGGCGACGCGCTGAGCCAGCTCGGCAGCTTCAATTTTCCCGTGTACGGATTCACCGTGCAGTTGCGCCTGCCAATCCGCACGCGCGCCGCGCAGGCTACCTTCGGCACCAACCAGATCAACAAGCAGCGCGACCTCTATACTCTGCGTTCGCGCCAGCAAACCATCCGCCTGGACGCGTTGAACGCCGTCAACCAGCTCGAACAGGCGATACTTTCCATCGCCGCGGGCAAACTCGCGCGCGACCTCGCGCAGAAAAACCTGGAAGCCGAGCAGCGCAAGTACGAACTCGGCGCGCAGACGATTTTCTTCGTGCTGGACGCACAAACGCAGCTCCAGCAGGCCGAATCGAGCTTGGTGCAGAGCCTGATCAGCTATCAGCGCGCGGTGACCGCTGTCGAACGCGCTACGGGTGATTTGCTGGAACGCTTCCGGGTGCAAATCAAGGAACAATACTGAGCGCTGGGATTTCTGCGGGAGGATTGAAGCGGATCGCCCTCACTTCAGCCTGGCGTATGCCGCGCGGGCTTCAAGTTCCAGTGCCCGAGGTGGGAAGAATCCGTCGCGGAGTCTCATGGGACGGAATTGAGTTTTGCCATCCCACCTTGGGAGGGCCGCCTGTTTGACCTACGCCTAAGCCTTTGATTCTTTGCGGGTTAGGCGCGTCTTTCAAATACAGGATTCAGGAGCAGAAACACCCAACGTCCGAGGCCGGAATCCTACTCTGGAAGTTTAGGCGAGGGCTAGCAACCGGACCAGCCCGAAGCATCGGACGGACACCGAATGGGCAACAGTGCAGCCAAAGTGAAAAAAGTACTAGAGCGAGGCTGACCTTCCGTACCCGTGAATTGGTACACGTGCTCCATTCGGGATTCGCTGAGTTCTGCAATAGACTCGTGTTTGGCAATTGGAGGATCCCTTGGGCATCAAGTCTCACGTAGACATTTTCCCGGCCGAAAAACCATCCGGGGCTTCTTCCGCTCCACACAAGGAGCAGCGACAGAGCAGGAGAGTAGGAGTTTCTCGGCAGTTGCGCATACGCCCTGCCGAGTTCAATCACGGGAGCTTCGAGGAAGTCCGCACCACTCAGAACGCCTCAAGCAGGGGCTTCTACTTCCTGACCACAACCGACCGCTACTTTGAGGGCATGCGGCTCCGGATCATCCCCGCGGACGGGTCCTTTGCTGATTCTGCCGCCTGGCAAGATACCGGCGAAGTGGTACGCGTGGAGCGTTTCGGGGACAACTACGGCGTCGCCGTCCACCTCTCCACCCCCGGCCACTCGGACGTTATCGCTCGGCCGATTCAATCTCGCCGGGAAGGAAATCAGGGGCGCGCCGAGAGACGCCGCGCGGATCGCTCGCAGTTCATCGCCACGACGGAATTGGTGGACGAGAGCACCGGATCCCGGACTGTGGCTCGTATTTCCGATTTGGGCTTACGGGGTTGCTACATTGATACGTTGAACCCGCAACTCATTGGCACCACGCTCCGGCTGGTGATTCAGAAGGACAGCGAAATCTTCGATGTCCTGGCGAGAGTTCGCTCACGGCATGTCGGGTCGGGGATGGGACTCGAATTTGACGGAATCACGGCCGGGCAATGCGCCCTGCTCGAGAAGTGGCTGAGCGGGCCTTTGACTTTTTCTCAGCCGGGGTTCACATCCACAATTCTCTCCACGGACAAGACCGGGCAGTTTTCCGAAGTGCAGCAGTCACTCGCCCTCCGGCTCCTACAGACCCTGGTCCGCAAGGGTGTCCTCAGCCAATCCGAAGCCAGCGCGCTGCTGAGCGAATCCGAGAGCTGAGCCAGCTCGCTCGCGAAATCAGCATCGCATCGATGCGCGTCACCGACGAATTGCTCGAAGGCTTCTGCATCCAGATCAAAGAACCGTACTGATTCATCCGCCCCGTCCGGCCCAGTGGCTCGTTTCAGCGGGTGATCTTTGTTCACATCCTTAGTATATTCGCTTGGATCACTTACTGTGTTCTGAGGAATACAACATAAGGCACGAGATCTACTTGGCCTTTTATTCCTCCGCTGAGAGGGGGAGCACCAGCAACCCCAGCCAAGTCGATACGTGCGACCCAGGCTTGGTCTCTACGAACTAAAAACCCATATGCCTTTCCATTCACGACGCTTGTAAATACGGCAATTCCATGGGGGTCGGCGCCGTTGTCCCAAACGAAACCATCCGGCGACGGCATGTGGCCCCATTGAAAAACAGGTGGAGAAGGAGGCGCACCTGAAACAGCAGCCGCGGGCAAGGGCTCAACAGCTGCGCAGTCCCCAAACTCCGTCGCGAGGAACAAGGTGTGTGTCGAGCTTTCTATTGAAATCATCGTCCATTCGTTCGGATCGCCGAAGAATCCGCAATTGGGGAAGGTGATGTTGAACACCGTCGTGGGCGCAGAGAAAGCGCCTGACGAAAATGAGACACCACCCATGTTGATGAGGAGCTGGTTCCCTGTGAATTCATCCGGCATGACAGCAATATTCGTGTTGAAGTCCACCGCAGCCGAGTCAGGGGCGGTATCGATGGTCCCTGAATAGGTAAATACCGAGTTGTCGCTGAGACGGATTGCCTGGAGGTTGGCCGGGACGCCCTGATTGTAGGTGGGATTCAGAATGATTCGAGTGATTGGGTTATACCCAAAATTCTCCCCCGGCGAAGTCCCTGGAATAGTTGAGGAAAATTTATGATTGGCCAGGTCCAGCAAAAGGTAGCCCTCAGCGGTATCCAGAATGGCAGTGTTTGTCGTGGGATCGATCGTCACGCCGCATATCATGCAGCTACCACCGCTGAAAAATGCAGTCCGCGTCACTGGGGACGTGAGCGTCGCAAGCAGTTTGTCCTGCGAAGCGTCGATGATCTGAACATCGGGAGATGTCGAGCTAACCACAATCACTTGTTGGGCCGCCTGATCAGCTGCCGTCGCATTCGGGACATAAAAGTTGGGCATCGGGATCTTCGTCACCACGGCATTTGTGCCCGAAGCAGCGTCAACATTTACCACGGAAACGAGGAAGGAATTAGAGACGGGAACATAGGCTTTGTCCACTGTCATTCCGTTTACTTGCCCGACGATGATGCCCGTGGACCCGGATGAGCTAATCGACGTGTCGATCACCGAAACAGTCAAGGGCGTGGAAGAACCCCCACCCGGCATCGGGTTTGTCACTTCCAATGGCACATTTCCCGCCTGTGAAGGACTGGCCACACCCGTAACAGTGAGCATGGTTGCGGACTGAAACGTTGTGGATAAGGGAATAGAGCCAAACGACACTGCAGACGTAGGTACAAATCCCGTGCCGGTTATTGCCAAGGCGAATGATCCGACTGAAACCACGTTCGGTGAAACTGACAGCACGGTGGGTGCTGGGTTGAGCAACGACACCATCGCGTTACCGCTAGCGCCCCCGGTCGCGAAAGTCACGGCAGTACCGATTGTTACCTGGTTCGACGTCGGCAACACTAGGGGAGCAGCATATACGCCGTTGGAGTTAATTGTTCCAATCGTTGGATCGCCCCCCACTTTGCCATTCACTGCCCACACCAGCGATAAACCGCATGATGGCACAGCGGCGACGAAGGCTTGCTGCGTACCGAGGGTCACATTAGCTGACTGTGGCGTAAGACTAATCGTACTGGGCGCTGGCGCCAGCACGTATTCCATGACAGCGTTGCTGGCGTAGCCTGTGGTCTTGTCCACGGCGAAAAATGCGTTTGTGCTGGGAGCGTCAGAGCAAAGCGTCGGCGACGTCGCCTGCGGGAAAAGAGAACCACTAGACACATCACCGCTCCACCCAGGGAAAGGGGGCTGAAACAAAGGCGGTGAGGTGACCTCTCCTGTGGATTTGAGCTCGTACCCATCGACTGGCTGGCCCTTCGTGTAGCCAAGCGACGTTGGACCGGCGACGATAAATGAGGTCCCTGGCAGGCCCTCGCAGAAAAGCTGCGGGGAGCAATTAATTGGGAAGGAGGTGGCCACATCCAACGAGGGGGGTCCGTTAGGTTCGGTTACCTGTTTGCCTACGTCGGTTGCAACGATTGCGTGACCGAGATCGCCGACTAGCCCGTTGTGCCCATACGGGAATGGTGGCAAAGGATATACCTTGAGCACCGGCGGGACGGGGAGGACGTTTAGCCCTGATTCGAACGCGAGAGCGCTCGTCACCGGGACTACGCCATCAAAGTAAGTTGTTCCCATTTCGGACACAGCCCAAGACATGTCAAACTGTTCGAGGAGGACCGGTTTGTTTCCTGCCACGACAATGATCTGGAGGCCGGGGGTCTGTGCAGCCAACCTAGTCCTGACCTTGTCGAGCGTGTCACCACTTCCCGGCGGGCTCTCTTGAAGATCACTAATAAAAGGCTTTGTGAAAATGTCCGCAAGTGCCTGAATGACCAAACTATCGGGTAAGAATATTGAAGAAACCTGGAAGACCGTACCCAGAATTGTGATGTCGTTTGCGGCGCGCGTGCCCATTATGGGACCAGCAAGACAAATCAACCGGCGGACCTTTACTTTCACGCCCGCGTCCAGGCGACTGCTGACCAGGGCGGCCATGCTAACGGGGACTCCTTCGCTGTGAGCTTCTATGTCTAGGCTGTTTACGGAACAGCTTTTTAGCAAACTAAGGAAGTCTGCTAATTGATCACCACTGGCAGTGATCCCCTGCGTCCAGTCGTAATCGAAGCCCAAGACGCTGTCATAGTTGCCCTCAGACTTAATGGTCTGTATGCCGACCCCACCTGTTGGGGGATTGATCGGAAATGAAGCTTCGACAAAAGAATCCATACCATGGACCACGACCAGAGTTTTTCCTGAGGGGCAAGCCGAGTATTTGGCCCATTTCGGCTGACCGGGATTCGAGTTATCCAGGGCGAGATTATTCGGCGCTGTGTACAAGTGCCAGAGCACGTGTAGTTGAGAATTGATGAAATTCACTGCCCCGAATGCAATACTCTTCACTTTGTTGATCGCCGCCAAGGACGTCTGCGCGATCACACCACTAATGGAGGCAACTGAAGAATTGAATTGTCCCGCGACCTGCATAAATGTGTTGACATTTGACTGGTCGACGACGGCAACCGTTGTAACAGATCCATTCAGCCTAGGATCATTGTTCACAGAAGTGTTGATAGAGAACTGGATGGCTGACGAGGTGCCGACCGCACTTGTCGTCTGCTCCCTGCGGGATTCATTCACTGGCCTTGATCCGTGTGCAGGCAATGCGCTGAATTGAAGTGGGCTCGCAAAGGTCAGCACGAGACCTGGGCCCACACCCGTCAGCGCCGGGTTAGGAGGCTGGTTCGGAAGATAAGAAACCTCTGAGAGCGTGACGGACTGATCTGACGGCAAAATGCCTGCGGCAAGCGTGACGCTGCTCCCATCAGGTAGTGTTATCGTTCCTCCCGTCGCCGCGACGATCGTCTGAGATACACTGGCGATCGTGCCGGCCACGATGGCGGATGCCGTGGCCGACTTGGTCGAGTCCGCAACGCTGACTGCACCGATTGTCACGCTGTAAGGTGATGGCACCTGGTTAGGGGCTGTGTAGAAACCCGTTGGACTGATTGTGCCCACCGTTGGGTTGCCACCCGTTACGCCATTCACCTGCCAATTTACGGAAGAATTGAAGTTTCCTGTTCCCTGCACCGTGGCATTACACTGATTTGTTTGTGTTACCGGAACTACCGCCAAGGCACACGAAATGCTGACAGTGGTTACCATCGGCGCAGGGGCTTGTGTCGGCGGTGCCGTGCTTGTGTTGCTCGCGGTACAGCCGGCCATCAGAATTATGGAAACGAACGTGACCTGCCCCCCGTTCTTGGTCCAGTCATAATGTAGCACTCGGGGTCTCCTGCAAGCTCGATTCTGCCCACACCGGGATGGAAGAAGCGACCGGCGTGGGGGGAGACGCCGGTCGC
>JBGQGH010000024.1:0-30413 GCA_041497315.1 Terriglobia bacterium
GGTGGCTGGGGGGCCGCAGCGTGGAACAAGCGGGATCATACGCTCACCAGGCCGTGACTTCAAGACTCCCGCTCCTGGGAGCCAGGGACGCAGGGAGAATGCCTACGGCGGCGAAGTGAGGATCACCGGGGGTTTGGCGAGGTTGGAATACTCTGCGGGATCTGCCAGGTTCCGGGAAGCTCGATGCGGTAGTGTGCGGCCTGATCGAACATTACGAAGCCGTCCAGGTTTTCAACCGCCGAGACGACGAACTGCCGGAATTTGGTGGTGGCTACGGCGTCCATACGGGCGGGCCACGTGAACGGACGGACGAGTTGCAGGGCGACGCGCGTTTGAGTTCCCGCTCGCAGAACGGCAGCCTCGCTCAATTTGATCCCCGGGTCGGCGACCAGGCTGCCGTCCGGTTTCAACCGGAGCATGAAAGCAAGATTTGGCCCATCTTCCAACCGGTAGTCGGTGCCGGTGTTGTTTTCCAAATCGTAGTAGAAAACGATTGCTGACTTTGTCCGGTCAATTTCTCGCACCTGTAACTGGACGAAGCTTCCCTTGATCGCGTCGGCGTTCCAGGGTTTAGGCGATATCGCAGTGGCACCGCGGTGTGGGCCCCTGCCGAAGATTACAAGAATGACGAAGGTGAGCACACCGGCGGACAAGCAGATCTTCAGAACTTTCTTCCATCGAATCTTGGAGAACTCATTCTTCCACATGATGCGCCTATGCAGATGACATCGAGCCGAGCACGCCTCTCGCCCAGCCTGCCCTTGGGAATGACGGGGCAGTAAGTGGGCTGGCTCACTCGATTCAGCGCGGTGCGGCGTTCTGACTGCCTAATCTATCTCAGAATTCTGCCTGCTGCCGTACTATTCGAGCTGACACAGATCTCTGCAGCAAAGCAACCCGCTGGGCACCATTGGCGCATTGAATTGCCCACTGGAATTGTCTGCCCAGTGGAGCGCTCCTCTCGCCGGCGAGATTCACGGATGGAGGGCCTGAAAATATAGCTCTTGACATTCGCTTTTTCTTCGCCTATACTTTGTTGCGGTAGAGAAACGGGAAGGCGGGCGAAGGGCCGGCTCCATTGTCCTTGTGACTCTCCCGAGTCGCCCCTTCGCTCGGCCTGAAGAAGCACTGACGAGCACAGGCAAGAGTGCCTGTGCTACTGAAAGCCGCCCGCGTCTCCACCGTCCCGCTTCCCTGCCGCAGAAATTCAGGTGACGTCAGCGATGCTTTCTCGTTCTGCGGCGGCCCGCTTCACCCACGTGAGTCAGCCTCACCCGGCGATTCGGGAATACGGCTTGAATTTCGAGTTCTCCTCCGATTGCGCGAACAAACTCGCGCAACTTGCTGAGGCGAATATCGCGGCGCCGCTCGAGCCGCGAGACGGCGACCTGGGTAATTTGCAGCTTGTCGGCCAGCTCTTGCTGGGTCATCTGCGCCGCTGCGCGCAGCTCGGCCAGCTCCAATTGGGCCAAATCCTGCTCAGCCCGGACGCGCGCGTGCCGCTGTTCTTCGCGCGTCATGGTGCGATTCTTCAATGTGCGCCAACTTGTACGCATTTAAATCAGCCCCTCCTTCTTGAGATCTTCGAGGTACTCAGCGTAGAGACGATCCGCTACTGCGATGTTCTTTGCATACCAAGTTTTGCTGCCTTTGCGTCCGCCAACGAGCAGAATCGCGGCCCGGCGAGGATCAAAAGCGAACAACACTCGATAAGCGTCTCCGCCATGCTGGATCCGGAGTTCTTTCATATTCGGAAAGCGCGATTGGTGAATCGTATCCACATGCGGCCTCCCCAGAGCAGGACCCGCCTCTTCCAGCAAGTCGACTTTGCTGGCAACCGAAACACGCACCGCGGCGCTCAGGCCGGCGAACCAATCCTGAAACTCCCTGGTCGCTTCAACCTCCCAAGCCACTGCGGTTATATAACATATATGTTATGGGCAATCAAGTGGAAGAAAGCGCCTCGATGAGCAAGCTGGGAACTGAGAAGCGGGTGGACCGCGACGTGACTCCCGCGGCGCAAATCGTGCACGTGGACGTGGACGCGTTTTTTGCTTCGGTGGAACAGGTGCTGAACCCGCGACTGCTCGGCAAGCCGGTGCTGGTGGGGCGCGGCGTGGTGGCTTCGGCGAGTTACGAAGCGAAGGCGCGCGGCGTGTGCACAGCGATGAGTTTCCGCGAAGCGCGCCAGCTGTGTCCGCAGGCCATCGTGGTGCCCGGTCAGTACGAGCATTACGCCGACTACGCGCAGCGCGTGGCGCGCATCCTGAACGATTTCACACCCGTGGTGGAAATCGCGGCGCTGGACGATTTTTATCTCGATTTTCGCGGCACCGAGCGGCTCTATCCGGACTTCCCCGCTACGCTCGCGCGGGTGCAGCAGCGCGTCTTCGACGAGACCGGCCTGGGCGTTTCGGTGGGCGCAGCGACGTCAAAACTGGTGGCCGCGGTGGCTTCGCGGATGAAACGCCCGCGCGGATTCCGCATCATCCCGCCGGGCACCGAAGAAGAATTTCTCGCGCCACTGCCGGTGGAAAAGCTGCACGGCATCGGACACGCGCACTCCGCCACGCTGCGCGAGCGCGGCATCGAAACGATCGGACAATTGCGCGCGGTGCCGCTCGCAGCGCTGGTGGCCACGTTTGGCGAAGCGATTGGCGGGCAACTCTTCGAGCGCGCACGAGGGATCGATCCGCGTGAGGTGCTGACGCCGCCGGAACCCAAGTCCATTTCGCGCGAAACCACCATCGAGGGCGGCACGATTGATCTCGAGTTCCTTCGCGGGCTGATCGAGTACCTCGCGGAACGCATCGGCTCGACGCTGCGCGCCGCGAACCGGCAGGCACGCACGATTTCGCTGCGGCTGCGCTACACCGATGCTTACTCATCGGCGCGCGCGACGCGGCTGGCTCCGCCGACCAACGACGAGAAATCGCTGCTCGGCGCCGCGCTCGAACTCTTCCAGGCGCTATTCACGCGGCGCGTGGCGCTGCGCTTCGTGGGCGTGAGCGTCACGAATCTGGAGCCCGACCGGCGTCAGAACGATCTCTTCGATATCGAAGGCAACCGGCGCTGGTATCTGAACCGCGGCGTGGATGGGATCCGCGGGCGCTACGGCTGGAACGCGCTGTTTTACGGCAAGGGATTACAATTGCGCGAGCACTACGCGACGAAACCGAACGGCCTGGTGCTCTCGACGCCGTGTTTGTCGCGGTAACGGACTTTTTCCCCTCTTCCCTACCGGCACACTCAATGTTTGTTCATCTTCATTGCCACAGTCACTACTCGTTTCTTCGCGCGGTGGCGTCGCCCGAGGAAATCGTGATCGCTGCGGCGAAGCAGAAAATGCTGGCGGTCGCGCTGACGGATACGTGCGGGCTTTACGCGGCGGTGCCGTTTTATCTGGCGGCGCGGAAGGCGGGGGTCAAGCCAATTGTGGGAGTGGTGGTGGAGATCAAAAGTGGAAAGGCGAAAATAGAAAATGGAAAAGAGAAAATAGGAAATCACAAAGCGGAAGGCGAGCCGCTGGTGTTGCTGGCGACAAACCATGAGGGGTACAGCAATCTTTGCCGGCTGGTGACGGAGCAGCAATTGAGCGAGCGGCCGCTGGCGTTCGAAACGCTCAACGCGCATCGGGCGGGAGTGATTGCGCTGACAAAGATGGGTGCAGCCCTTCGAGGCCTGCCTGCGCAGGCAGGCTCAGAGCAAGCAAGCAGCGCCCCTACAGAAAGCGAGCGGACCGCGCGGCTGAAAGAGATTTACGGCGAGGCGCTGTATCTCGAAGTGCAGCGGCTCTCGCCAGGAGATGGGCGCGGACTGCGCGAAGCGGAGCGTCTGGGCCGCGCACTGGGCATCCCGCTTGTGGCGACAAACAACGTCCACTTTCTGCGGCCCGAGGAACACCTCCATCATCGTGTACTCAATGCCATCCGCACGGGGACGCTGCTGACCACCGTCGCGTCGCCCGAAATCACTACGGCGGAGGCCTACTTCAAATCCACTGAGGAGATGCGCCGCGCGTTCCCGGATCATCCCGAGGCGCTACGAGCGACGCTCGAAATCGCCGAGCGCTGCAACCTCGAACTGGAGCTGGGCAAGACGATCTTCCCTGAATTTCCAGTGCCGGAGGGCGAAACGCCGTTCTCTTACCTCTGGAAACTGTGCTTCGAGGGCGCCCGCGCGCGTTACCGGCCACTGCGGCCGGAAGCGCTGGCGCGGCTGACACACGAACTCGAAGTGATCGAGAAGCTGCACCTGGCGCCATATTTCTTGCTGGTGTGGGACATCGTCGAAGAGGCGCGGCGGCGGGGGATCCCAGCGGTAGCGCGCGGGTCGGCGGCCAGTTCGATCGTCACCTACTGCCTGGGCATCTCGCGCGTTTGCCCGCTGCGCTGGGAGCTTTATTTCGAACGCTTCCTGAATTCCGAGCGGGGCGATTGCCCGGACATTGACATTGATATCTGCGGGGCGCGGCGCGATGAATTGTTGGAGTACGTGTACAAGCGCTGGGGCGCGGAGCATGTGGCGATGATCGGGAGCTTCGTCACCATGCACGCGCGGCTGGCCGTGCGCGAAGTGGCCAAGGTTTTTGGCCTTTCGCCCGGCGAGGTGAACCACTTCACGCGCCGCCTGCCGCACCGGCCGGTGCGCGAGATTCTCGAAGCGATCAAGGCGCTTCCCGAATGCCGCTCGCTGCCCGTCGGCGAGGAGCCGTGGAAGACGATCCTCGAAGTCGCGCTGCGCCTGGACGATTTCCCGCGCCACCTGGGTATTCATCCGTGCGGCACAGTGATTGCCGCGCAGCCGCTGACCAATCTCGTGCCGCTCAAGGTGGCCAGAAAGGGCATCGTCGTGACGCAGTACGACATGAACGCGATCGAGGCGTTGGGCCTGATCAAGATGGACCTGCTGGGGCAGCGCGGGTTGACGACGATGTCTCTCGCGCTTGACGGCATCGCGCGCGCCACGGGCGAGCAAATTGATTTCGACGCTATCCCCGAAGGCGATCCGGCCACCTGCGCAATGCTGGCGCGCGGCCGCACCATGGGCATCTTCCAGATCGAATCACCGGGGATGCGCGGCCTGCTGCGGACGCTCGAAGCGCGCACGCTGAATGACCTTTCCCTGGCGCTGGCGCTGATTCGTCCCGGCGCGTCCGAATACGGCGCCAAGGAAACGTTTCTGAAGAGATTTCGCGGGCAGGAGCCGGTGCGATACGCGCATCCCGCGCTCGAAAAGATTCTCGGCGACACTTGCGGCGTGTGCGTCTACCAGGAACAAGTGATGCAGATCGCGCAGGCGGTGGGGAGCATGTCATTGGCCGAAGCCGATCTGGTGCGTAGGGCGTCCGCGAAATTCGCCAATGATCGCGAGCGGGCGCGTCTGCGCGCGAAATTCCTGAAAGCGGCGGCGCAGGCGGGCCTGGAGGGCGCGGAGCTGGATCATACCTGGCAGATGGTGGAGAAATTCGCGGGGTTCGGATTCTGTAAGGCGCACGCGGCTACGTACGCGGATCTTTCTTACCGCATTTCGTACCTGAAGGCGCACTGGCCAGCGGAATTCCTGGCCGCGATGTGCAGCTCTGGCGCGGGGTTCTACCATGTCTCGGCGTACGTCGAGGAAGCCAAGCGCTGGGGGATCGAGGTGCGGCTGCCGTCGGTGAACCATTCGCGGCTGGAATACACGACGGAAGGAGGCGCGACCCTTTCCGGCAAGGCCGGAATCTGCGATCGAGGCTCAGGGCAAATGCGAATCGGACTGATGCAGGTGAAAGGGCTGCGCCTGGAAACGATCGAGGCAGTTCTGCATGCGCGGGAATCGGGCGGCGCTTTTCGTTCGCTCGAGGATTTTCTGGCGCGCGTTCCCGTGGAGCGCGATGAAATCGAATCGCTCATCAAGTGCGGGGCGCTTGATGGAGTTGGCGAAGGCGCGCCGACGCGCCCCGCACTGCTCTGGCGGCTGAATTTGATGCGCAACACCGCGCCCGCGCCACGCGACGCGATGCTCTTCCCCGACGCGCGCCTGCCGGGATTGCTGGAGAGGCCGGACGCGGCATTCGGCAACACGCTGGCCGCCGATTACACGCGCGAGCAGCGGCTGGCCTACGAGCAGGAAATCCTGGAGGTGTGCGTGAGCGGGCATCCGCTGGATTTGGTGGAGCGAAACGGCGAGACGTGGAGCGACGCTCTTGAAAAACACACGGGAAAGCGAGTGACGCTGTTGGGTTGGGTGGTGACCTGGCGCCACGTGGGCACGAAAGATTACCGCAACATGATGTTCGTGACGCTGGAAGACCAGCGCGGGCTGTACGAGGCCGTGCTTTTCCCAGAGGCTTATGAACGCTACGGCGGCGTGGTGTTCGAATCGCGCCTGCTTCGCGCCACCGGGCGCGTGGAGCGCGACGGCCAGATTAATTGCGAGAAGTTAGAGCCGTTGCGGCGGGGATGACATGATTCGGAAAGCATTCACAGTTCAGCCGCCGCCGCGAGAGCCGGAGAACGGCCGACCGGAAATCTCCGGCGAGGAATGGCTGGGGAGAAAGCCCGGCGAGCCGGAAGGATCGAAAAAGCGGCTGTGGGAGCGGCTGAATCCGCTACACCGCAAGCAGCTTTGCCTGCTGGCGCGAGCTTTTGTGCTGAGGCAATCGCAGGCGCGGCTGCCGGAACCGCTTCGCGGGCGGCTTCTCGCGGCGATCGAAGAAATCGAGAGGCTGGCCGCACGGATCGAACGCTTGCTCGCGGAACTTACTACACGGCGCGCACCTCCGGAACCGTGACATACATGAAGGAAAGCTCGAGGACGGCGATTACTGCACATTGACAGTCACTTTGTGCTGGCCGTTGGGCGCCACCTGAATCGTTTCGCCGCCGAGGAGCAGGGGCTTCAAGACTTCCGGCTTGGCCCATTCGAGATTCCAACCGTTGTCGAGAGCGACGATGGTGTAGCGCCCGGGCCGGATCGAGTTCCAGAAAAACGAGCCGTCTGTGTTGCTCTGATTGCGAAGAATCAATGAGGCAGCGACAGGGCCGTCCGCGGGAACCATGAGCACCATCACGCCGCTGGCTGGCTTGCCCTCGCGCAATACAACCCCGTCCACGTGGCCCAAACCAGCCCCGATCTCGACAATGAGCCGCACGGAATCCGCGCCACCGAATTCGAAACTCCGCCCCTCAGTCTTCACACTCGGGGAGGTGACTCGTTCAACGTGGAACGCGGGACAGTTCGAGAGCAAGACATCATACGCACCCGGCCGAAGGGATTGTTGTTGCAGGGGAATCTCAAACCCGCCTTCGGCAGTGATCTGCGCTGTATGTCCCTGGCCGGTCTCGCGATGGTGGATGACCACCAGACACTGGCGTGGGAGCGTCGCGCCCGCCGGCAGCTTGACGGTTCCGCCGATGGATGCGGCTGCCGCTGGCGCCGCCACGGTGATTTCAGCGTCACGAGAAGCGTCTACTTCCTGCTGCGATCGCGAAATCTCTCTGCCGTTCTGGTATCCGACGATGTTCAGATGAAGATGACCGGGAGGAGTGATGATGTCCATTACGCTTTCACTTTCCATCATCGTTCGGACCGGCGCGGGCATCTGCTGACTTCCCATGGTTGCTTGCATGGCCGAGGCGTTGAAGTATTGGTTCGGCTCTCTTCCGGCAGGCAGCTGCACTTTCAAGTGCACGGATGGCAGAGGAAAGAGGCTGAAGTCAGCAGTGGCCTGTTCGCCGGGAAGCAGTGTCAAGGGGCTGGCGCGTCCCGGATCCGTTGCGCCCAGGTAAAAGGTCAAGGGGTAAGCCACATCGAGCGGGTCGGGCGCGGGCGGCGAATCCGGCGGCGCGTTCGTCGTCACAGTCCCGTTCGGTCCGTCCCGCATGACGAAGGTCGAGCGAATCTGGCGGGATCCAGAGAACGACGCATACCAGGGCTGCGCGGAAACCGCGACGTAATACGTTCCCGGCTGCAAGGCGCTGAAACGGTAGCGACCCTGATCATCGGTCTGCCTCTGCCCGGCAAGTTGCACAGCCCGCTCTCCGCTGGCCAAGCTCTGCCGGAACAACATCACCTGAGCGCGGCGGATTGGCTCGGACGATTCCTCCGTCACCTGGCCGGAGATCGAAGCGCCCTGGCGCAACTGAAACACGAGGTTTTCCGAGTCCAGACCTGGTCCCACAATCACTGCCGTCCAAACATTTTCGTGTTGCTCAAAGAGCGTCGGCGGGAAGCCGCGCTTCCTTGCCGTCAATTGATAGCGGCCTGCTTCGAGGCCCGCGAAGGTGAAGCGGCCGTCCGATCCCGACACCTTGGCAAGGATTCGCGCGGCCGACGTGCCCGCCGGAGTTGTCGTCAATCGAGTGGCGCGCACTTCCGCCCCTGCCAGCGGCAGGCCGCTGCCCGCGTCCACAACGATTCCGCTGATCTTGAATTCGCCCGCGCCTGGCTTGGGCTGCGCTAGCAATTGTTGCGCCGACTGCGGAGGAATCTGCGGGGGAGGCCCCTGTTGGTCATGCGCGCAGCACATGCTGCTAAGCAGTCTGATTGCGACCAGTAGTCGAATTGTCGAGATCGAGGTCATTTCTGCCTGCGCACCAGTTCCAGGGTGACCGTTCCCTGCTGATTCGGAGCCAGCCGCACGGTCTGCATGGCGGCGGTAAAATCCGCCAGTCCATCCGGCGCGGCGTATTCGAGGTCATCGACGCGGTCGAGCGCGAGGATGCGGTACTCTCCGGGAGCGAGCCCTCCAATGAAGAAATTGCCGTCCTGCTGCGCGAATTCAAGCTTGGCGCGGCGGAGCGCCAGGGCGGGGATTACGATCAGGATCGCATTGGTGCGTTGGCCGTTTGCCGATACCGTGCCCTGAAGAGAGGCCACATCATCCCTCAAAACGATCTCGATCGGTTCTGCCGAACCGCCGTAGGGGATGGTCAACTCTTCCCGAAGCAGATCCACTCTTCCGCTCAGCGCTTCGGACACGTACAACGGCCCGAGCGGGTAGATTTCGGCATGAAAAGTTCCCGGGCGCACATTGCGAATCATCAGCCTCCGATTCTCCAGCGGCCCTTCCATGTTGGCTCCAAAGCGGGAATTGAAGATTCCCGCCGCCGTTGAGACAAGCTGCAAGTTTACTTGTGGCCGTTGGTTCCCGTTCACGATGAACTCCGCCGGCGCAGTGCGCGTTGTCTCGATTCGGACGTTGACGGGGATGCTCGGCGCGGGGCCGAGGACCAGACTCACACCCGCGACATCCCCGCTGACGTTAATGGGCATCCGCGCCACGTATTCTTGCCGGGTGGTGACGTCCAGCGCCGTAGCATTGAGAATGTAGGAGCCAGCGGGAACTGACTGCATCTGGAATCTGCCGGTCGCACGCTCCATGTTTCCTCCAAAGGGCAGAGCGTCGCCATCGGAAGTGAAAAGCTGAATCCCTGCACCGTTCACGCCGACGGTGAGGCCCGTGACCGTTCCCGAAACCTGGTACATCGGCACCGGTTGAATTGAAAACTCCGCGCGGTATTGCTGACCGGCCTCAACCTTGATCGCAGCGGCAGATTCAAGATCCCGGGCGCCGGGATAGAAAGCGCTGGCATAGCCCTCAGCGGGTTTCTGGGAGTCGCCAGTGCGCGCCACAGCTTGAAAGGCCTGCCCACCGCGCAAATAGTAAGTCCCCGGCCTCAGTTCGGCGATGCGGAATTGCCCGTCGTCATTCGTGGCCTGGCCCCCGAGCTGCTGCCATTGCCTCCGACCGTTCACCACTCGAGATGCAACCAGTCTCACTGGCAAGTTTTCAAGTGGCTCCCCGTCCGCTCCCGTGATTCGACCATAGATCACGGCTTCGGGCGTGAGCTTCAGCAGCAGCGGGGGCATGTTCGGGCCGAGCTGAATCGGAGTGGCCTGATACGCGCCCTGCGAAAGTTCCTGATCGTTGAAATAGCCCGGCTTTCTGGCAAAGAAGTTGTATTGCCCCGGTGGAAGATTATCGAGATGGAATTTGCCGTCCGGCCCGGTCAGCAGGGCGCCGTTGGGCCCTTGCACTAGCGCGCGGCGGATCGGCTCGCCGGTGACGGCGTTGACGACAATGCCGTCCACTGCGAATGCGCCACCTCCTGCCGTCCCAGGCTGGACGGCCACGGCCGAACCCGTGTTCAGAGTTTGTGCGGAAGAGCCGGCAGCCACGCAGGGCAGGATCGCCAGAAGCAGGCTCAGCGCTTTCGAGGACCCCATCGGAGCACCCCGGTATGAATGCGTCACTACTCCAAACAGGTTGATAGCTTAGATGCGGGAAAATTGAAAGAGGTAAGCAGGGCCGTGACTGAGTTTACGGACTTCCTGAGGGGGCTTTTTTCAAACCTCGAACTTCCAACCTCGAACTTCTAGAACTTCGTGACTTCGCTGAAGTGGAAATCGCGGACTTTCATCGGGGGCACAACCATTTCGAAAGATTCTTCACCCGCGGCGCGGACGGCAGGGCCGAGCATTTCGACGTTCGAGAGCATCTCCAGAATGCTCTGGTTGAAGCGAAAATTGCGAATGCCGCCGATGATGCGGCCATTCTCGACCAGGAATGTGCCGTCGCGCGTCATCCCAGTGAGGATTTTTTCGTAGGGATCCACTTCACGGATGTACCAGAGGCGCGTGACGAGGATCCCGCGATCCGTGGACTGGATCATCTCGTCGAGCGTGGATTTGCCGCCCTCGAAGACCAAATTCATGGGTGCTTCGCCGTACTCATTCGGCAACGAGAAGCCGTGGCCAGTGGGCTTGGCATTCATTTTCTTTGCCGTGGCGCGCGAATATACCAGGTTGCGCGGCGTGCCGCGCTCAACCAGGAGCACGTGCTGGCGCGGTATTCCCTCGCCATCGTACGGCGCGCCGGTTTGCAGCGGATGCGTCACGTCGTCACGAAGCGTGATGTTCTCACCCATCACCTGCTTTCCCATCCGCTTGTTGAAGCAGGAGCGCTGATCCAGGATCGCTGTCCCGGCAAAATCGTAGAATAGGAAGCCGACGAGGTCGAGCACCGCAGCGGGCTCCAGGATCACGGTGTAGCGCCCGGGGGCGAGCTCACGCGGCGCGGCCGAGGCCGAGGATTTTTCCATCGCGCTCGCAGCCATAACGTCGGGATTGATCTTCGCGACGTCGGGCGAATTCGCTTTGGCCCAGCCGGAGGAGTCCTTATCGAGGATGGTGATCGAAAACTCCGAGCGCGTCTGACGATACGTCGCAAAGAGACCTCGCGAGTTCACCAGCGCGGACTGCATCGCGCCGGTCGAAAAAATGCCCGCCGCGGTCTGTTTGTTTTTCGCAGCGGCCTGAACCACGCGCGTGACGGCCAGGGCGCGGTCGTGTGCCGTTGCCGCCGCGGTGCTCTCGAAGAAGCGTTGCACCTTGGCGTATTTCTGCGGGACAGGCATCGGTAGAAGAGCCGGATTCTTCGGCTGGCTGCGCGCGAGCCGCGCGGAGGCGGCTACGACGCGGCGGAGGCCTTCGTCATCGGTCTTGTTCGTCGTGGCGCGGGCCGTCCGGCCGTCGAATACCGTGCGCACAGAAATCGAGAGCACCTGCTCGGCCACGTGTTGGTGGATTGTGTTGTTGGCAAAGCGCGTCAGAGCATCCGCGGTGAAATCAATGGAGACTTCGGTCTCGTTCGCTTCGCTCAGTTTGAGGATGCGCGCGGCGATGCGGTGTAGCTCGGCGTCGGGGAGCAAACTGTGTTCCGCACCGCGTGAAATACCCGCGGACGGTTTTTCCCTCGTCGCTTCTCCCGGCCGGGCTTTCGGCTTCGACTTTTTCGCGCGCGGGCTCATCCCTTGGCGAAAGCGGCTCCGATCTTGACGTTGCGAAAACGCGCGGGAGCCGCGCCGTGGCCGGTGCCCATGGTCTGCATGGGCTGGCCCTTGCCGCAGTTGGGCGTGCCCCAGAGCGTCCAGTAGTCGCGCGAGCAAATGGCGTCGCAACTGTTCCAGAATTCGGTGGTGATGCCGCTATAGCTCGGATTCTTCAACATGCGAACTTTCTTGCCGCCCTTGATCTCCCAGCCAATCTCGGTGGAAAACTGGAAATGGTAGCGGCGGTCGTCAATGGACCAGGAGCGGTTCGTCTCCATATAAATACCTTCGTCGGTATCGGCAATCAGGTCGTCCGGCTTCCAGGTGCCGGGCAAGATGCTGATATTGGTCATGCGAATGATCGGCAGGCGATTCCAACTCTCGGTGCGCATGGTGCCACCGGAGCGCGGCTCGCCAATGGCCGCGGCGGTCTCGCGATTCGAAAGGTAGCCGGTGAAAAGTCCGTCCGTGATTATCTTGGTGCACTGCGCGGGCACACCTTCGTCGTCATAGCCGAACGTTCCGAGCCCGGGGCCGTGCTCAAGGCGCGCGTCGGCAACTACATTCACGATGTCTGAGCCGTAGCGCAACGTGCGCAGCTTCTCGAGCGTCAAGAAGCTCAAGCCAGCGAAATTGGCCTCCATCCCCAGAACGCGATCGAGCTCGATGGGATGGCCGATGGATTCGTGAATCTGCAGGCCGAGCTGGGAGCTATCGAGGATGATGGTGCCCGCGCCCTCAGGGCATTGCGCCGCGGAATGCAGCGCGACGGATTCCTCAGCGACGCGGCGCGCGTTGCCAACCAGATCGAGCGATTCTACCAGCTCGTATCCGGCCAGCATGTGCTGCCCGCCGAAACTGTTCGGGTAGGAGCGCTTCTGAATCTCGTTGCCGCTGAAACTCGTGGCCACGATGCCCGCGCCGGATTGCATCTTGATCTGGTGGATGCGGGAGCCGATGGAAGATGCAAAGAGCTGCTCGATGCGGCGGAACTGCATGGAAGTTTCAGCGACAGTCACGTCGGTGACCTTGCGCATCTCGGCGTCGGCAGCCAGCAATAATTCAAGTTGTCTTTCGAGCGGGATACGGAACGGATCTTTGACGAAAGGATTCTGCCAGGTGTCTTCGTATGCTTGTTCGGGCGTCATCACCACGTCGTGACGCTTGGCCAGCGCGGACGCTCGCGCGATGGCCACCGCTTCCGCGGCGCAGGCTTGCACTCCCTCACGCGTCAGGCGGTCGGTGGAGGCAAAGCCCCAGGCGCCCTCGGCGATCACGCGCACGCCGATGCCGAGCGATTCGGACTCGGCCAGATTGCCTACTTCACCGTTTTTTGTAGAGAGATCGCGCTGGCGGACATCCATCACGCGCACGTCGGTGTAGGTTGCGCCGCGCGTCTGCGCCGTATCCAGCGCCCAGTTGACCCACTCTTGCATCATGGGGACGGATGAAGAATGAAACTCGAAAAACGAAACTCGTTTCCAGATTTCTATTTGCTATTTTCGTGTCTTGCTCAGGTGCCTTCCGACCACGACGCCAGGTACTGCTCCTGCTCTGGCGTGAGCTTGTCCACTTGAACGCCCATGGCTTCCAGCTTGAGCCTGGCAATGTTGCGATCAATCAGCTCGGGCACGGAATAGACCTGGGCGCTCAACTCCGCGGCGTTCTTGAGCATGTATTCCGCAGAGAGAGCCTGGTTGGCAAAGCTCATATCCATCACCGAAGCAGGATGGCCTTCGGCAGCCACCAGGTTGATCAGGCGGCCTTCGCCAAGCAGATAAATCCTCCGGCCGTCCTTCATGACAAATTCGTCCGTGAAGGGCCGCGCGGGGCGCATGGCGCTGGAAAGTTTTTCGAGCGTGGGAATGTCGATCTCGACGTTGAAGTGGCCCGAGTTGCAGAGTACGGCGCCATCCTTCATCTTCTCGAAGTGGTCGCCGGTCAGCACGCTCTTATTGCCCGTCACGGTGATGAAGATGTCGCCGATCTTGGCCGCGTCGGCCATGGGCATCACGCGGAAGCCGTCCATCACCGCTTCCAGCGCGCGCACCGGGCTGATTTCGGTGATGATCACGTCGGCGCCAAGTCCCTTGGCGCGCATGGCTACGCCGCGCCCGCACCAGCCGTAACCCGCCACGACCACTTTCAGTCCGGCGATGAGCAGGTTGGTGGCGCGCAGGATGCCGTCAATCGTGGATTGGCCTGTGCCATAGCGGTTGTCGAAGAAATGCTTGGTCTGCGCATCGTTCACCGCGATCACGGGATATTTCAGCGTGCCGTCCCTGGCCATAGCGCGTAGCCGGATCACCCCGGTCGTGGTCTCTTCTGTGCCGCCAATCACGCCGGGCACCAAGTCGGTGCGCTTGGTGAGGAGCATGGTGACCAGGTCCGCGCCATCATCCATGGTGATTTGCGGTTTGTGATCGAGCGCTGCATTCAGATGGGCATAGTATGTGGCATTGTCCTCGCCCTTGATGGCGAACGTGGGGATCGAATAATCCCTCACCAGGCTGGCGGCCACTTCATCCTGCGTGGAGAGCGGGTTCGACGCGCACAGCACCACGTCCGCGCCGCCATCGCGCAGCGTGATGGCCAGGTTCGCGGTTTCGCTGGTGACGTGCAGGCAGGCCGCGACGCGAATGTCCTTGAGCGGCTGTTCCTTGATGAAACGTTTGCGGATGAGCTGGAGAACGGGCATCTGCTGGTTCGCCCACTCGATCTTGCGCTTGCCCTTTTCGGCCAGAGAGATGTCCTTCACGTCGCCAGTGGATCTTTGCGCTGTAGCCACGCGTGTGCTCCTGATTCGGAAATGTGAACTTCGTAGTTTACCACCCCGGAGGGGACGGGGTCAGCGGCGGGCTGCCACTTCAGCACTTTGCAGGCCCGCTTCCTTGCGGATGAGTTCGGCCTTGTCTGTATGCTCCCAAGTGAAGCCGGGCTCGGAGCGGCCGAAGTGCCCGTACGCAGCGGTTTGCCGGTAGATCGGCCGGCGGAGATTGAGAGCGTCGATGATTCCGCGCGGCGTCAGTTTGAAATGGGCTCGAATGAGCTCGGCAATCTGCACGTCGGCGATCACGCCCGTGCCGAACGTTTCGGCCATGACGGAGACGGGCTCGGCCACACCGATGGCGTAGGCGACCTGGACTTCGATCTTGCGCGCCACTCCCGCCGCCACCAGATTCTTGGCCACGTACCGCGCCATGTAGCAAGCCGAACGGTCCACCTTGGTCGGATCTTTGCCGGAGAGAGCGCCGCCGCCGTGCCGGCTATAGCCGCCGTAAGTGTCCACGATGATTTTGCGTCCGGTGAGTCCGGCGTCGCCCATGGGACCGCCGATGACGAATCGCCCGGTGGGATTGATGTGGAACTTGGTGTTCTTGTCCATCAACGCCTGGGGAACGACGTTCTGGATCACTTCGTTCATCACGGCGTCGTGAATATCTTTGTTGGGGACGGCGTCGCTGTGCTGTGTGGAAATCACAACGCAATCCACTCGCACGGGCTGGCCATCCACGTACTCCACGGTAACCTGTGACTTGCCGTCGGGCCGCAGGAATTCCACCAAACCGTTCTTTCTCACTTCGGCCAGTCGCCGGCAGAGCTTGTGGGCTAGCATGATGGGCAGTGGCATCAACTCGTCGGTTTCGTCACAGGCGTAACCGAACATCAAACCCTGATCGCCCGCGCCGCCAGTGTCCACGCCCATGGCGATGTCCGGGGACTGGCGCTTAAGCGAAGAGATGACCGCGCACGTATCGGCGTCAAAGCCATACTTCGCGCGGGTGTAGCCTACGTCGCGGATCACGCCGCGGACGATGTCGGAATAGTCGAGTTGGGCGGAAGTGGTAATCTCGCCCGCCACCAGGGCCAAGCCTGTCGTCACCAGAGTCTCGCAAGCCACGCGACCCATGGCGTCCTGCGCGAGCACGGCGTCGAGAACCGCGTCAGAAATCTGGTCGGCTATCTTGTCGGGGTGGCCTTCGGTCACCGACTCCGAGGTAAACAGGAATCTCCGGTTTGATGAGCTCAAGCTAGTCTCCTCCGGGTGATTTTGGTGCAATTCACCGGCCCAAGATTAGTGAGGGATGAGTGCATGAATCAAAGCAAAGTAGCATGGCCCCCGGAGCGTGTCAACGCATTGAGGCCAAAAGCGTTAGATTCGCATTGAGCGGCATGAAATCCGGCTTGAAACGCCTCCCGGAGCTCCCCACATGCGCCTCAAGCGGAAATCAATTCCCTATTGTTCCCCGGGCAAATCCTTGCCATCTCCGCTCTCGAGGATCCTCCCGCGCCTAGCCAGGAGGAAACTGCGGATGAAGGGATCGATGTCGCCATCCAGGACGCGATCTACGTCGCCCACCTCGAACTTCGTGCGGTGGTCCTTGATGAGCCGGTAGGGCTGCAGGACGTACGAGCGGATCTGGCTGCCGAAGCTGATGTCGCGCTTAGTTTCGTCGAGCTTGCGCGTTTCCTCTTGCCGCTTTGCCAATTCGTGCTCGTACAGGCGGGAACGCAAAACCTTCATGGCCAGTTCGCGGTTTTTGTGCTGGCTGCGCTCGTTCTGGCACTGCACCACGATGCCTGTGGGCAAGTGGGTGAAGCGAACCGCAGTCTCCAGCTTGTTGACGTTTTGCCCGCCCTTGCCGCCGGAGCGAAACGTGTCCACGCGGATATCGTCAGGTTTAATGTCGATCTCGATGCGATCGTCCACTTCCGGAATCACAAAAACCGAAGCGAACGAAGTATGACGCCGCGCGGCTTGATCGTAGGGCGAGATTCGCACAAGGCGGTGCACGCCGGTTTCGGTTGAGAGCAAACCGTATGCGTGCTCGCCCTCCACACGCACCGTGGCCGACTTGATGCCGGCTTCTTCGCCGGGCGTCGAATCGAGCACAGTCGCGCGGAGGCCCTTGCGCTCTGCCCAGCGCAGGTACATGCGGAGGAGCATCTCCGCCCAGTCCTGCGATTCCGTTCCGCCGGCGCCGGGCTTGATGGTCATGATGGCGTTCAGCTTGTCGTTCTCGCCAGAAAGGAGGGTGGCGGTCTCCAGCTCGGAAACGTAGGCATCGGCGGCGTCGAGTTCGCGCTGGATTTCACCAAGCAGGCTCTCGTTTTGCGCTGCGTTGGTCTCTTCGTGCGCGAGATGGAAATAGGTTTCGAGGTCGCTCACCATGCGCGCGAGCTTTTCGTCAGCCTGGACAAAATATTCGGCTTCTTTGCGTTGTTGCAGGACTTTCTGCGCTTGTTCCGCGTCCTGCCAGAAGTCGGGCTGAGTGGTTTTCAGGTCTAGCGCCGCGATGCGGGCGCGGTTGGCGGGAACGTCAAAGATAGCTCCGCACAACTTCGATGCGTTTGTGAAGTTCGTCGTAGCGGCGTTCCAGGTCTTCGAGGATCATTGCTTCTCCGTAACTCGCAACTCGTGATTCGTAATTCGCGACGCGGCGATCAGAAAAACGCTTGCGAGCACGCTCAACCATGCCAGCCAGTCGCCCCAGCGCGTGTAGAGCGTCATGTCCGAGCGGAAATCGTACGGCGCATCCAGCGCCCCGTGGATATCCGGTTGCAATCGCGCCGCGAGCCGACCGTACGGGTCCACGGAAACTGTGAACCCGGTATTCGTGCTGCGCAGCAGCCAGCGGCGGTTTTCGACCGCGCGGACGCGGGCCATCGTGAAGTGCTGCGCGGGAGCCGCGGTGCCGCCGAACCAGCCATCATTCGAGATATTGACGAGAAGCTGCGCGCCATTGGCGGAAAACCGGCGCACTAGATCCGGAAAGACCGCCTCGAAACAGATAAAAGCGCCGAGTTTCTGCCCGCTGGCAAGTTCGCCGATCTTGTACTCGGTTCCGGGCGTGAAGTCGCCAATCTCGGCGGTGAGCTTCTGCGCGAAGGTCAGCCAGCGGCGCAGCGGCACGTACTCGCCAAACGCGACGAGATGGATTTTATCATAGAGGAAGACGCGCCGGCCGGTCGCGTCCAGAAGCATCGCGCTGTTGTAAGGCAGCGTTGAATTGTTCGGGCCGGGCTTCCAATCCACGACGCCGAACAGAAAATCCGCGCGCGCCGTTTGCGCGATGCGCTGCATCCGGTTCATAAAAACGGCGTCCTGCGTCGCGAACGGAGCGGGCACCTCCGGCCAGACGATGAAATCTTCCCTGCCCTTCTGCGCAGACACGCTCAAGCGCTCGAGTTCGTCCATGTCCGCGGCGTGGATTGTCATCCAGTCCACCGGATAACTCTGCGCCTCGGGAAAATTCAATTGTACGAGTCGTGCGGTGTGATGCGCTTCCGCTTTGGGTACGAGAAGCGCGCCGAATGGGATCACGAGAACGAAAGCGAGCGTCGCGGCTCCGAGAGTTTGCCACGCGCGCCGTTTGTGGCTGGGAGGCGCCAGGAAAACCCAGGCGAGGAGTGCGTTATAGCCGGCGACGAGTAGCGAGAGTCCCCAGATTCCAGTCCACGCGGTGAGCTGCAGCAGCGAGAGATTCACCGCGGCGGGATAGCCGAGCAGGTTCCAGGGAAAACCGATGTAGGGCAAGTTCGTGCGGGCAAATTCCAGCGCCACAATCAGGAATGGCGCGGCGATGCAGGCGAGCGCGACGCTCCTTCGCCCCATCCAGGCGATGACGAGAGCGTACGCCGCCGGAAAGAGCGCCCACGCGATCACCAGCGCGGCCATCGCTCCGGCGGCGGAGAACTGATCGGCATTCCCGTGCACCCGCAAGACTGTGTAGATCCAAGGCACGCTAATGGTGGCGAAGACGACGCCATGCAAAAACCCGAAAAGCGCAGCCGAACTCATCCCCACGTCGAGAACCGCGACAATCAAGAACGCGACGCTGACCCAAGCGAGAAAGTGGAGGTTGTAATTCGGATAGGCCAGCGCGAGCAGAGCGCCGGAAGCAAGCGCGAGCAGCAGGCGAAGAAACCACGAGCGCTTCATCCGAGAATTGTAACGGAAGTCAGCCGAGCGCGGAGGCAGAAAGCGCGCATCAGCGCTTCAGGATGGCTTTGAATCCGGCTTGATCGAGACCCTTCTGCGCGGCCTTGGCGGATTGCGCATCGGCATAGGGTCCGACTTGTACGCGGTAATACTGGTCCGCCGAGGGCGTCAGGACGAACGCGGGGAATTTTTTCTTTTGCAAGGATTCGGCGAGGGCCAGCGCGTCGCCTTCCTGCCTGAGAGCCGCCACCTGCAAAACGATTGCGCCCCGCGGCACGAGCGGCGCATTCATCAGCGGATTGAGCTTCTTCGCTGCAGGAGGTGCGGGTGCCGAAGTGTTTTTCGCGGTCGGAGCCGGCTTGGTTTTCCACGCAGACGGCGGGGGAGCCGGCGCATTGGTCTTAGTGGCCTTCTGGAGGTGGTCGGCTGGCTTCTTCGATTCCGCCGATTTGTAGAAATCCCAGTCCGACGGCGAGGGCGCCGGATTCGGCGCTCCGGGTTGCGCCTTCGTCGCCGCGGAATCCGGCTTCACCGCCTTGGCCGTTTCTTTGATCTCGCGGGGCACTTCTCTCGAGACGGGCCCAGCCGCGCGCACCTGCGTCTCGTACTGGTTTCGCCCGAGGATGTAGCCGAGCGTGAAAACGACGCCGGAGATCACCACGATCATTAGGAACAGTACGACGACGTGCCGGCTCTCCAGCACCATCTCCCGCCCGCCGCCGTTTGGTTTTTTTGCCATTTTTATTTCGGTGCCGCCAACTGTTTCACCCAGGCATTGATGATATCGATCGGGAGCGGGAAAACAATGGTTGTATTCTTCTCCACACCTATTTCAGTAAGGGTCTGCAAATAACGCAACTGGATCGCGGCCGGCTGCGTTTCCAGGATCTTGGCGGCATCCGCTAGCTTTTGCGAGGCCTGGAATTCTCCGTCGGCATGGATGACCTTGGCGCGCCGCTCGCGCTCCGCCTCGGCCTGCCGGGCAATCGCTCGTTGCATGGTCTCCGGAATATCGACCTGCTTGACCTCGACCTTCGTTACCTTAATACCCCAAGCCTCCGTATCCTGGTCAAGGAGTACTTGCAGCTTGGCGTTTACCTTTTCGCGCTCGGAGAGGATCTCATCCAATTGGAACTGCCCCACCACGCTGCGCAACGTGGTCTGCGCGAGCTGTGAAGTGGCGTAGAGATAGTTTTCCACCTCGCGCAACGCGCGGTTGGCATCCACCACTTTGAAGTAGCAGACTGCGTTCACCTTCACCGACACGTTGTCACGCGTGATGATGTCCTGCGGCGGCACGTCCAGCGTCACCAAACGAAGGGGAATCCGGTAAAGCGTCTCGATCGGCCAGAACACCAGCCGCAGCCCGGCGCCCTTGGCGTCTGGGATCATGCGTCCCAGGCGCAGCACCGCCCCGCGCTCCCATTCCTTGATGATGTAGATCGAATTCCAAAACCAGGTGAGGAAGATAACAGCCGCAATGATCAAACCCAACAAATTAAACGGCAGTTCCATCGAAGTCTCCTTCCAATCGTCATGCTCGATCGTTCAGCGAAACGCAAGCGTCGCGAATCGCTAGTGCCGCAAGCTTGCTTCCACCGGCTCAACGTGAAGCGTCAAGCCATCCACGCGCACCACCCGCACCCGCGCACCCCTAGGAATTGGCTGTCGTGCTGCCGCGCGCCACAGTTCGCCGTGCACGAAAACCATTCCGTCTTTTTCATCCGCTCCGGCGCCGCCGGGAATGGCCTCGGTGACTTCGCCTACTTCACGCACCATCTCTTCCATTCCCGTCTGCGGTTTCCAGCTTCGGGAGCGGAGCACCAGGCGCATCAGCGCGATGCTCAACAAGGCAAACGGCAGCGTCGCGCCCAGGGCCACTCCCAGACTGACGCCTGCCCCCGTCAGCGGCGAGCGAACCAGCATCAGTGCGCCGAGAAGCATGGAGATCACGCCGCCGGCTGCTAGGACTCCGTGGCTCGTGTATTTCGCTTCCAGGATGAAGAACGCCAGGGCGAGGAAGATGAGCAGCAACCCGACGACGTTCACGGGCAGGATGTGCATGGCGAAAAGAGCCAGCAGCAGGGCGATGCCGCCGATGACACCTGGCGCGACGAGGCCGGGATGTGTGAATTCGGTGTAGAGGCCCAGCACGCCCACCAAGAGCAGGATAAAGAAAATGTCCGGTTGGACGAGGCGCGAGAGAAAGCGTTGCCTGGCCGACATCTCCGAAATCACGATTTGCGCATTCGACAGGGAGAGAGTTATGGTGCGGCCGTCGAAGCGGGTAATGGTGCGGCCGTTGAGCTGCGCGACGAGCGCCGGGCGCGATTCCACGATGAGATCCACCAGCTTGCCATCGAGGGCTTCCTTCTCCGTGAAGGCCTTGGCATCGGTGATGGCGGTTTCCGCGAGTTCAACGTTGCGCCCGCGGCGTCCCACGTAGCTGCGCAAATATGCCAATGCGTCGTTGAGGATCTTTTTCTTGAGCGTTTCATCCACAACGATGGGGTAGCCGCCCACGGCGAGGATCGGCGAGGCCGCGCCGGTGTGCGTCCCCGGCGCCATGGCCGCGACATCGGCCGCCTCCAATATGAAGAATCCCGCGGAGGCTGCGCGCGAGCCCGTTGGCGTGACGTAGACCACCACGGGCGCAGCCGATTCCAAAATGTGCTGGATAATCTCGCGCATGGAAACGTCAAGGCCCCCGGGTGTGTCCATAGTGATCAGGATCAGCGCTGCGCCTTCCCCGTTAGCCTCGTCCATCGCGGCGGTGATGTACTCGGACAGGACAGGGTCAATCTGATCGGCAATGCGCAGCTCGATGACGCGCGGAGGCGCAGCCGCCTTGGCGGACTGCGGAGGCAAACTCGAAACGTGCGACGCTGCAAAGAGCAGGAAGAGGGAAACCGACAACAGAACCGCGATGCGGGAAGCTCGGGTCATCTGCCTACAAGTATTGTAACAGAATGGCGAGCGGAGGGCGGGTGAGGCGGCACTTTCCGGGCACACTGTCCGGTAAGGCGACACCGCGTCCCGAATTCGGTCAGCCCGAGGCGGGCTCGCCCAGGCTGCGCCCGGCCTAAGAGCTTCGCCGCGAATCACTTCCCTCCGCAAGACCATCGGCACCTGACTTGCGTCTAACAGAGGGGGTAGACACTCTACAGGCCTAGCAGTAGAGAGCCTACACCCCGAGGAGCTCATGAAAGAACGCTACCAGAACCGAATCGAACTGCTGCAGGGGACGCTGGACCTGCTGATCCTGCAAAGTCTGCTTTGGGGCCCGCAGCATGGCTACGGCCTCAGCCAGACGATTCGCACCAACTCCGGCGAAATCTTGCAGGTGGACACGGGCTCGCTCTATCCCGCGCTGCACCGACTGGAACGCAAAAAATGGATCGCCTCGGAATGGAGGGTCTCCGAAAACAAGCAGCGCGTAAAACTCTACCGGCTGACGGCCGCGGGGAAAAAGCGATTGGCGACAGAGCGTTCGCGCTGGGCGCAGATTTCAGACGCCATCGCGGGCATCCTGAATCCCGCGCGCAAGGAGAGTGAGGCGTGAGATTCCCCCTATGGCGGCGCAAGCGGGATGAGCAACTCGACGACGAGATCCAAAGCCATCTCAAGATGGCCAAGCGCGACCGCATCGAACGCGGCGAGGCGCCGGAGGAAGCCGAGCGCACCGCGCGCCGCGAACTCGGCAACGAGACTCTGGTCAAAGAAACCACGCGCGACACCTGGGGCTGGATGTGGCTAGAGGTTTTGTTCCAGGACATCCGCTACGGTCTGCGGATGCTACGAAAAAGTCCCGGATTCACCATCGTCGCGGTTCTCACCCTCGCACTCGGCATCGGGGCCAACACGGCGCTGTTTTCGGTCGTCAATGGTGTACTCTTGAATCCCCTGCCGTATCCTGAACCCGACCAGCTCGTCTTGCTCCACGCGAGCAAGCCGAATTTTCCGAACGGGTCCATCTCTTATCCGAATTTCCTCGACTGGCAGAAGGACAACCAGTCGTTTTCCGGCATGGCTGTGGTGCGAGGGTATTCCTTCAGCCTGACCGGCATGGGCGAGGCCGAGCAGCTACGCGCCAGATTTGTTTCCTCTGACTTTTTCTCCATTCTCGGAGTCAAGCCTGCGCTGGGCCGCACCTTCGTTGCGGGCGAGGACGAATTCGGCGCCGCCCCCATCGCCCTCATCAGCGCCGGAATATGGAGCCGCAAGTTCGGCTCATCGCCGGACGTGCTCGGCAAGAGCATTACGCTCGACGGCAGGAGCTATGCAATCGTCGGCGTCATTCCCGGGAGCTTTAGTCTCAGCCTGCTGAGTTCTCGCGCCCCGGATGTTTACGTCCCCATCGGCCAATGGACCAACCCATCTGTCCACAACAGAAGCGCGGGTCTCGCCATCCACGGCATCGGGCGGTTGAAACCCGGGGTCACCATCGCGCAGGCGCGCGCAGACATGCAGCGAGTCACGGACAATCTCGCGCGTGCCTATCCGAACGTCAACAAGGCCATCGGTGCATCCGTCCATTCGATGAAGGAGGAATTGCTGGGCGACGTACGTTCCTTCCTGATCGTACTCCTGGCAGCGGTCGGATTCGTGCTGATGATCGCTTGCGTAAACGTCGCCAATCTTCTCTTGGCCCGCACGACAGCCCGCAGTCGCGAGTTCGCGATTCGCGCTTCCCTCGGCGCGGGTCGCGCGCGACTTATCCGCCAGCTTCTTACGGAAAGCACTTTGCTCGCGCTGGCCGGCGGCGGGCTCGGTTTGCTCCTCGCGAGCTGGAGCATCCAAGCGGCGCTTGGCGTTCTCCCCTCGGACCTCCCGCGCGCGGGAGAAATTCACGTCGACACTCGCGTCCTGCTCTTCACGCTGGCGATCTCCGTATTTGCGGGCATCCTTTTCGGGCTGGCTCCGGCGTTGAGGACTTTTCAGCGTGAGTTGCAGGAGGTCCTGAAACAAGGCGGACGCGGTTCGACCGGCGCCCGCCATCGCGCCCAGGGCATATTCGTCGTGGTCGAGATGGCCCTCGCGCTCGTCCTGCTCATCGGCGCTGGACTCATGATTCGCACCCTCTCTCATCTGTGGCGCGTCAATCCCGGCTTCCAACCTGATCATGTGCTGAGCTTCGGGATTAGCCTTCCTCCTTCGATGCAAAAGGCCCCGGCGGGCGCTATTCGCGCGGCTCTTCGCGACGCCGAAGCGAGGATAGCGGCGACTCCCGGCGTGCAGAGCGTCTCACTCTCTTCGGGTTCGCTGCCCTTGAGCGGAGAGGACGATGGGCCTTTCTACATGGCCGATCAGCCAAAGCCCAAGAACCTGAGCGAGATGAACTCGGCTTTGTACTATGTGGTGGAGCCGGATTATTTGAAGGTGATGCAGATTCCACTGAAGAGTGGCTGGTTTTTCACTCCTCGGGATGACGAGCGCGCGCCGCTCATCGCCGTGGTGGATGACGTACTCGCCCGTCAGTACTTCGGCAAGGGAAACCCCATTGGCAAGCGCATTGTCACTCAAAATAGCGATCAACCTGTCGAGATTATCGGCGTCGTCGGGCACATCAAGCAGTGGGGCCTCGATACGGACGACGACCCGCAACAACTTCGTGCCCAGCTCTACACCCCTTTCATGCAATCAGATGATGGCGTGATGGCGCTCTCAACTACCGGAACGGGAGTGGTCGTCCGCTCCACGGGCGCCGATCCACAACTTTTCGACTCTCTCCGCCGCGCCCTGCAGGCTTCGAATCCGAAGCTCGTCACCTACGGCGCTCAAACGATGAATGAAATCATCGCTGCCTCGCTCGCCGCGCGGAGTTTCTCGATGATTCTCCTCAGCATTTTCGCCGCGTTGGCGCTCCTGCTCTCGAGCATCGGCATCTACGGCGTGATCTCGTATCTGGTCGGCCAGCGCACGCACGAAATCGGCATCCGCCTCGCGCTGGGAGCCCAGCGGCTGGATGTGCTGCGGCTCGTCCTCGGGCAGGGCACGAAGCTCGCACTCTTGGGCATCGTCATCGGATTAGTCTCCGCGCTCGGTCTCACCCGGTTAATGCACACACTACTCTATGGAGTGAGCGCCACCGACCCGCTGACGTTCGGCGGTGTCGCGGTCCTTCTGACCGGCGTCGCGTTGCTGGCCTGCTACATTCCCGCGCGACGTGCCATGCGCGTCGATCCCGTCGTGGCTCTCCGTCATGAATGAGCAGCACCGAATGGAGGAGATGGCATGAAATTCCCTTTGTGGCGGCGGAAACAGGACGAGCAGCTCGATGACGAAATCAAGAGCCATCTTGAAATGGCCAAGCGAGACCGCGTGGACCGCGGGGCGTCTCCCGATGACGCCGAACGCGCCGCGCGCCGCCAACTCGGCAACGTCACCCTGGTGAAAGAAACCACCCGCGAAACGTGGGGCTGGACGTCGTTGGAGCGATTCACGCAAGATCTCCGCTACGGCCTGCGATGCTTCCGCCGGAGCCCGGGCTTCACGTTCATCGCTGTTCTCACACTGACCCTCGGCATCGGCGCCAATACCGCGATCTTCAGCGTCGTGAACGCCGTCCTTCTCCGCCCGCTGCCCTTTCCTGAGTCCGCCGGTCTGGTCCGCATCTGGGAGTACTCACCGTCGCGCGATTACCATAGGAATGCCGTAAACCCCTGGAACTTTCTCGATTGGCGCGAGCGAAACCGCAGTTTCGAGCAGGTTGCAGCAATGCTCGGTGGCCCTGTAAACCTCACTGGCAGTGGCGAGCCTGTCTCCGTTCCCGCCACTCGAGTTTCCCCGGAATTCTTCTCCATTCTTCGGATTCCTGCCTTCCTCGGTCGCACCCTTCTCCCGGAAGAAGGCGTTCCTGGCCAGGACCAGAGTGTCGTGATCAGCTACGGCCTCTGGCAGAAGCGCTTCGGAGGTGAGCGAGACGTCCTGAACAGAAAGATCCTGGTGGATGGAATGCCCCGCACCATCGTGGGCGTCATGCCAGCCGGCTTTTCATTTCCCCACGACAAGGCGGACTTGTGGATCCCTCTGCCGATTATGCGCACGGAAGAATGGCGCCGCGGCCGATACCTGACCGTGCTGGCGCGCCTGAAGCCCGGCGTTACCCTGCCGATGGCCAGCGAAGACATGACGCGCGTCGCGGCTCAATCGGCTGTGGACCGTCCGGCGTACAACAAGCTTTGGTCTGCGGAAGTGATTCCTGAGCTAGAAGATTCCACCATCCATGTCCGGCTTCCTTTGCTGGTCCTTCTCGCGGCGGTCGGTTTTGTGCTGCTGATCGCTTGTGCCAACGTCGCCAACCTGCTTCTGATGCGCGGCACGGGCCGGCTCCGCGAGATCGCCGTTCGCACGGCTCTGGGGGCGACTCGGGGACGCATCCTCCGGCAGCTTCTTTCGGAGTGCCTCCTGCTCACACTCGCGGGGTGTGCCGCTGGTATCGCCGCAGGATACTGGGGATTGCAGGCGCTGCTAGCTGCCCTGCCGGGCGATCTTCCCTTGCCACGAGTGGAATCCATCAGCCTGGATGCGCGTGTCTTCGGCTTTACTCTCCTGGTTTCCATCCTAACTTCAATTGTGTTTGGACTGCTGCCGGCCATACCCCTTTCGCGCGTCGAACTTCACGACGCCCTGAAGAAGGGTTCCCTGCGGGGCGGCGTCGGCACCAACCAAAAATATCGCCGTGCATTCGTCTCCGCGCAAGTCGCGCTGGCACTGCTGCTCTTGGCCGGCGCCGGGTTGATGATTCGGAGCTTCGCCAGGCTGATCTCCGTCGATCCCGGCTTTCACCCCGAGCGTGTCCTCACCATGCAGGTCTCCTTCGCGGGGCCCCAGTTCGAGGATCCCGCCAAACAAGTTGAGTATATGAATCAGCTTTTGATGGCCGTGGAAAACACACCTGGCGTCCAGGACGCCGGTTCGATCCACTTTCTGCCCATGACGGAGAGGATCTCCGGCTCGTGCTTCGCGCGTGCGGAAGAGCCACAACCCACTCCCAGCGCTTCGCCCTCGGCTCGGTTTCTAATTATCAGTCCCAGGTATTTCAACGCTATGGGCACGCCCATGCTCGCTGGCCGCGCCTTCACTCAAAGTGACCGAATCGGTGGATCCAGCATCGCCATCGTGAACCGCGCCTTCGTGCAGCGGTTCTTTCCCGGCGAAAACGTCCTCGGCAAGCGCCTGAACGTCTGCTGGACAATCAAGAATCCGGTCGAAATCGTCGGCGTCGCCGGAGATGCTCGCCAGGCTACTCTAAGAGAATCGCCCCAGCCGACCATATTTCTCCCCTCGGCGCAGGCCCCAATGGATTTTGGCACGCTGGTGATCCGCGCCAAGGATGACCCGCGCCAAATCGTGCGTTCCGTGGAGACGGCCATTCACGGAGTGAATCCGGATCAGGCCATCACAGGCGTGCAGACCATGGAAGAAGTTGTGTCGGATTCCGTAGCCCAGTCGAGGTTTCAGTTGTTGCTTCTGACTATCTTTGCTGTCATCGCCGCCCTGTTGGCATCGATCGGCGTGTACGGCGTCGTTTCCTATTCGGTGACGCAACGCACTCAGGAGATCGCAATTCGGGTAGCTTTGGGAGCGTCGCGAAGCGCCGTGGCCGGTCTGGTGTTACGCGAAGGCTTGCTGATGGCGGGACTGGGAGTCGTTGCAGGCTTGGCCGGGGCTTTGGCATTGACGCGCGTACTCCGAACTCTTCTGTTCGAGATGTCGCCCACGGACCCGGTGACGCTGGTTTCCGTATCGTGCTTGTTGCTGAGTGTCGCGGTGGTCGCGGCGATCCTTCCGGCGCGGCGCGCGATGCGCGTCGATCCGGTCGCGGCTTTGCGCTACGAGTGACTTGGGGAAAACCCGTGAGAATAACCGGTTGGCAGGGGCTGTCTCTAACCCGTCGGCGCCCCGTTTGATTTGGGGTCGGGTGGCAACGGCTCGAGCTGCAGCAACTCGCGCACGGTGGGATCGCGCAGCACGGGCTTGAACGCCGCATCCGTGCGCGCGGCCAGAATACTCGGATAGCCGTCCTCGATTGCCTTCTTCAGATACTGCGCGCAATGCCCCGCATCTCCCCGCGCAGCGAACGACTTGGCCAGGAAGAAATTGAAGAGGCCGCGGTCCGCCATGACCGTGCGGTCTTGCAGCAACGAGCCGGACTTGCTGCTGCGGTCGAAAATCTCCGGGTCGATGGCCAGCGCGCGGTGGAAGGCATCCATCGCCTCGTCGTATTTTTTCATGTGAAAATACGCGTAGCCCAGGTTGCTATAGCCCACGGACATCTCCGGGTCCACTTTCAGCGCTTTTTGATAATTCTCGACGGCCTTCGAGTATTTCTTCCGCTGGTAATAAACCGTGCCCAGGTTGTTGAGGGCGTTTGCGAAATTGCGGTCGAGTTTCGCGGACCGCTCGTAATATCTTTTGGCCAGGTCCAGCTTGGTTTGCAGTTGATAGGAAACGCCCAGCTTGTTAATCAATTGCGCGTTTCGCGGCTCCTTCTTGACGAGGGCCTCGTACGCGACTGCCGCATCCGCGTACTCCTTGCGCGCCATCAGCAGATCCGCGCGGAGCTCCGCTTCCTGCCGCGGTGTGCGCTGGACTTTGGGCGCGTCAGCGGACGCGGTACTCTTGGTGTTTTCCGCTTGCTGGGAGCCGGCTTGCTGCGCAGGAGGCTGCGACTGGGAGGGACTGCCGGAAGCCTGGCCCGCCGCGACTTGCGAGCAGAGCAGGAACACCAAGAGACTCAGCGCGCAGACTGCGAGGAACAATACCCTGAAAAACCTTGTGGTACGGGTCATGGCCACCCCCTGCCGTTGCCCGTCCGCCTCTGAGCCGCCCGCTTCGTGCTGTTACCCAGGCGGCGGCTTCGGCTTGTCCGTAGACTTCTTCCCTCCTCCAAAGATACCAAAAATCCGTTCGAGCAAACCTTTTTTCTTTTCCGGCGCCGGAGCAGGCGTGGCCGCCGGAGTTTGCTTCGTCGCTTTCGAAGGGCTCGTGGTCTTCAATGTACCTTTCCCCGGCGTTTTCGCTGGCCCCGAAGGATTCACATCGGCAGCAGCGGGCGGGTTTGCAGGAATTCCCGTGACCACATTCACACCGCCCGCGGGTTGCGCGAGTTCCGCCGCGGCTCTCCCGCCATGGCGCGAACAATACTCGGTCGGCTCGGTGCCGCTGACGAAAACTTCCTGCCGCACGACGGGGCAAAGCGGCGTGGCCAGCTGCAATGTTTCCGGATCAATCGCCACAGTCGTCACGCCTTCGGGCGGAGGGAAACCGTGCGTGTCCTGATACGCGGGGATCGTGATGGCGCGCTTCATGAACTCGGCCCAGATCGGCGCCGCAGCGGCCGTGCCGGAAAGTCCGAGGTCGCGGTTGTCGTCGAATCCGACCCAGACGATGCACAACAGATTGGAGGTGAAGCCGGCGAACCAGCCGTCGCGCGACGTTCCCGTCTTGCCCGCCGCGGGAGCGGAAAAGCCGCGCGCGCGCACGGCCGCTCCCGTACCTCGATTCACCACGTCTTCCAGGATGTTGGTCACCACGTACGCGACGCGAGGATCGAGCGCCTGGCGCGTGTGCGGCTGGTTTTTTTCCAAAACATTTCCGTCCGCGCTCACCATGCTGCGCAGAAAGATCGGTTCCGCCCGCACGCCGCCGTTCGCGAACACGGTGTAACCCGCCGCCACGTCCAGGGGCGTCATTTCATACGCGCCAAGCGCCACGGCTGGAGTCGGCTGGATGCGTGGGTCCAGCCCGATTTGCCGAGCCACCTCAACGACGCGTCCGTAGCCGACCAGTTCCGCCACCTTCACCGTGGCGACGTTCAATGAATGAATCAGCGCTTCGCGCAGCGTGACCGGCCCGTGAAACTTTTCTCCGAAATTGTTCGGCGTATACTCCTTGCCGTCGAATTCAAACGTGGTCGGTTCGTCCACCACGGTCGTCGTGGTCGTGACGATCGGCCCGTTCCCATCCACCGCGTCGTCGAAGGCGGCGGCGTACACGAACGGCTTGAACACCGAGCCCGGCTGCCGCCGCGCCAGCGCGTGATTGAGTTGGCTCTGGCCGTAGTTGCGGCCGCCGATCAGCGCCTTGACCTCGCCCGTACGCGGGTCCAGCGCCACCATGGCTACTTGAACCTGAGGCACAGGTTCCGGCGCACTCAATCCCTTAGCCTTCTGCTCTCGCAGAGCGTCTTTCTTCCAGCGCGCATAGCGCCCCGCCAGCAGCGTATCCGCATTTTTCACGCCGATATCCACGGCGACCGCAGCCGCTCGCTGCAGCGCCGGATCGAGCGTCGTATAGATGCGGTAGCTGTTCGAGAGCAGATCGTTCTCGGAAAAGTGGTCCAGCAGTTGGTCCTTAACCATGTCCACGAAATACGGCGCCGCGCTCGATTCCAGCGCGCCGCTCACCAAATGCAGCGGCGCCTTGATTGCTGCCTGTTGCGCCTCAGGCGAAATCGATTTGTTCTCCACCATTTGCGCCAGCACGCGATTGCGCGGCTCGGCCACGCGTTCCGGCTTGCGATCGGCTGAAGAATACCGGTTGGGCGCGCGGATGATTCCCGCGAGGAAAGCCGCCTCTCCCAGGCTCAGATCGCGGACGTCCTTGCCGAAATACGCCTGCGCAGCTTCGCCGAATCCGTGGATGGCGAA
>JBGQGH010000025.1:0-29252 GCA_041497315.1 Terriglobia bacterium
CAAGGTCACCGTCGAGCACGCCAACATGATCAAGCGCCACACGCGCCCGAACCCGCAGAAGAACATCAAGGGCGGGATCGTCGAGCGCGAAGGCCCGATTGACGTCTCAAGCGTGCTGCTGCTGTGCCCGGCGTGCAACAAACATACCCGCCTGGGCCACTCGACCCTCGCGGACGGCACCAAGGCGCGCGTCTGCCGCCGGTGCGGCGCGACGCTCGAGAAGTAGGCACAGAGAATCGAGTTTGAGGGACGAATTTTGAGGGAATCGGCATGATAACCCGAATGCATGAACGGTACCGCAATGACGTAATCCCGTCGCTGATGAAGCGTTTCGGGTACAAGAACCAGATGGCGGTGCCCAAGCTGACCAAAGTGGTGGTGAACATCGGCTTTGGCGAGGCCAGCCAGAACGTCAAGCTACTGGACGTCGCCGTGGTCGAGCTGGGACAGATTACCGGTCAGAAGCCGGTGATCACCCGCGCGAAGAAGTCCATCGCCAATTTCAAGATTCGCAAAGGCATGCCCATCGGCTGCTGCGTCACGCTGCGCGGCGAGACGATGTACGAGTTCATGGACCGGCTGTGCAACGTCGTGCTCCCGCGCGTGCGCGACTTCAAGGGATTGCCGGCCAATTCCTTCGACGGCCGGGGGAATTACACGCTGGGGCTGCGCGATCAACTCGTGTTTCCGGAGATTGACTACACGCGCGTGGACAAGATCAAGGGATTGAACATTTCCATGACCACGACCGCCAGGACCGATGAAGAAGGCCGCGAGCTATTGAAGCTGCTCGGCGTGCCCTTCCGGCCGTAACCGAGAGACGAGGAGAACCGATGGCGCGTTTGTCACAATTTGCCAAGATGCGCAGGAAGCTGAAGTACAAGATTCGCCAGCGCAACCGCTGCCGCATCTGCGGCCGTCCGCGCGGCTACCTAAGCAAGTTCCAGATGTGCCGCATTTGTTTCCGCGGGCTCGCGCTCAAGGGCGAGATCCCCGGCGTAACCAAGGCGAGCTGGTAAGAGGGTTGAGGACCCACGATGCAGACTGATCCGATTGCCGATTTGTTGACGCGTATCCGCAACGCCTCGCGCGCCAAGCATGCGCGCGTGGACATGCCGCTCTCTAAGCTGAAAACGGAGATTGCGCGCATCCTGAAGGACGAGGGCTACATCTCCACCTACAAAGTGGTGGACGAGAACAAGCCCACCAAGCAACTGCGCATTTTCCTGAAGTACACGCCGGACAAGCGCAGCGTGATTACGGGCCTGAAGCGCGTCTCGCGCCCGGGCAATCGCCGGTACACTGGCGCCACCGAAATCCGTCCGGTGATGGGCGGCCTCGGCGTTTGCATCCTGACCACGCCGCAGGGCCTGATGACTGGCCGGGCGGCGCGCCGCGCGCGCGTGGGCGGCGAACTGCTCTGTGAGATCTGGTAAGGCGGGGAAGAAGAAACCATGTCACGAATTGGACAGAAACCGATTCCAGTGCCGGCCGGCGTGAAAGTGCAGGTTTCCGCCAGCGCGGTGGACGTGCAGGGCCCCAAGGGCAAGATGCACGTGCCGCTGCCGCCGGGAATTCGCTTCGAGCAAAAAGAAAACGTGCTCACTGCCGTCCGCCAGAATGAAGACCAGCGCGCGCTGCACGGACTGGCCCGCGCGCTCGTCGCCAACGCCGTCTTCGGCGTCACACAGGGATTCAAGAAGGACCTCGAAATCGTGGGCGTCGGCTATCGCGCCGAGGTGAAGGGCAAGAACGTCGTTTTCAGCCTGGGCTATTCGCACCCCATCGAATTTCCGATTCCCGAGGGCATCCAGATTGCCATCGAGAAACAGACGCGCATGACCGTCAGCGGCGCCGATCGCGGCCAGGTGGGACAGGTGGCCGCAAATATGCGCCGCTTGCGTCCGCCGGATCCCTACAAGCAGAAGGGTATTCGCATTTCCGGCCAGCGCCTGAAGAAGAAGGCCGGGAAGGCCGGCGCGGCCAAGACCGCCGCAGCGTAAGGAGAACGATCGTGGCCACCGTACGGGTAACCAAGCTCTCGCGCAACGCGCACCGCCAGCGCGTCCACGCGCGCGTGCGCACGCGCGTCGAAGGCACCCCGGAGCGCCCGCGGCTGTGCGTCTATCGCTCGCTCGGCAATATCTACGCGCAGGTGATCGAAGACCGCACCGGACGCACGCTCGTTTCCGCCAGTTCGATTGATAAAGAGATGAAAAAGCAGATGAAGGGCGGCGGCAACGTCGCCGCGGCCAAGGTGATCGGCAAAGCCGTGGCGGAACGCGCCAAGGCCGCGGGCATCGAGAAGGTCGTCTTCGACCGGGGAGGGTACAAATACCATGGAAGGATTCGCGCGCTGGCCGAAGCGGCCCGGGAAGCGGGGTTGAAATTCTAACGGTATGCCGAAAAACACTCTACGCGAGAGCCTCTCTGTTCGTCGGCCCATCGAAGTCAGCGCCAATAGTCTGAAGGACCAGGTTGTGTCCATCAACCGCGTCACCAAAGTCGTGAAGGGCGGCAAGAACTTAAGTTTTTCGGCGCTGGTGGTGGTCGGCGACCAGCAAGGCCACGCCGGCTTTGGCATGGGCAAGGCGCGCGAAGTTCCCATGGCCATCCGCAAGGCCATCGAGCAGGCCAAGAAAAACCTGCTCACTCTGAACTTGAAAGGCTCGACGATTCCGCATCAGGTTACCGGCCACTACGGCTCCGGCCACGTGCTGCTGAAACCCGCTTCCGAAGGCACTGGGATCATTGCCGGCGGCCCGGTGCGCGCGGTGATGGAGGTTGCGGGAATCCACAACGTGCTGACGAAATCCATCGGCACGTCGAACCCCCACAACGTGGTGAAGGCCACGTTTGACGCGCTGCTGCGCTTGAAAGATGTGGCCAAGATTGCCGAGATGCGCTCCAAAAAGGTCGAGGAGATGACCGCGTAGTCCGGGGAAATGGCCAGAACGATGACGTCAAAAAAGAAATCGACGACGGTAAAGGTCAAGTGGGTGCGCAGTTTCATCGGCTGCCCGCGCGCGATGCGCGAAACAATCCGCGGCCTGGGCTTTCGCCGCATGCAGCAGGTCGTCGAGCGCGAAGACACTCCGTCCGTCCGCGGCATGATTGATAAAGTCCGCCACCTGGTCGAAGTCCAGGAATAGGAGTAGAGGAGTCGGTAACAAGAATCGAGACGAGGACACCATGGCAGTGAACCTTTCCAATTTGCGTCCCCCGCGCGGCTCGCGTCACCGCAAAGTGCGCGTCGGCCGCGGCATTGGTTCGAAGCTCGGCAAAACGGCGGGCGCGGGCAACAAGGGTCAGAAATCGCGCAAGGGTTTTTCGCGGCGCCCCGGCTTCGAGGGCGGTCAGATGCCGCTGCATCGCCGCATCCCCAAGCGCGGATTCCACAATCCTGGCGCGGCGAAGGATCTGGCCGTGCTCAACGTCGAAATGCTGAACACCGCCTTCGCGGCCGGGGACACGGTGACGCCCGAAGCCCTTGTCGCGCGCGGCCTGGTCCACACCGAGCGCCACGGCGTCAAGATCCTCGGCGACGGTGAACTCAAGATCGCGCTTACCGTGCAGGCCCACGCCTTCAGCAAATCGGCGCAGGAGAAAATCACCAGCGCCGGAGGAAAAGTAGAGATCATCGCATGAACCGGTTTTTCCAGGCGATCGCCAACATCTTCAAGATTCCGGACCTGCGCAGGCGCGTCTTGTTCACGCTGGCGCTCCTGGCGGTCTATCGCGTCGGCTCGTTCGTTTTTACGCCGGGGATCAATACGGATTTGTTGCAGCAGATTTTCGAGCAGGGCCGAGGCTCGGTGCTGGGCATCCTTGACCTCTTCAGCGGCGGCAATTTCCGTCGGCTCTCGATTTTCGCTTTGGGCATCATGCCCTATATCACCTCGTCCATCATCCTGCAGTTGATGACGGTGGTGTGGCCCTACCTGGAGCGGTTGCAAAAAGAGGGCGAGCTCGGCCGCCGCAAAATTACGCAGTACACGCGCTATCTCACGGTCATCCTGGCCGCGGTGCAATCTCTCTCGATTGCGGCCACGCTGCAGAGCCAGGGCCTGAACGGGCAGTCCTTGGTCTATCATCCGGGGCTTTCCTTCACCCTGATGACCATGTTGACGCTCACCACGGGCACCGCGTTCATCATGTGGCTCGGCGAGCAGATCAGCGACCGCGGCATCGGCAACGGAATGTCGCTGATTATTTTTTCCGGCATCGTTGTGGGATTGCCGCGAGGCATCGGCGACCTCTACGACAAGGTCAAGAACGGCGCGTGGGGCAATTTCACCGCGCTGGCTGTCATTCTGCTCCTCGTGCTGATGATTGCCGTGATCGCCTTCATCGTTCTGGTCGAAGGCGGCCAGCGGCGCATCCCGGTGCAGTACGCCAAGCGCGTGGTGGGCCGCCGCGTCATGGGCGGGCAGATGACCTATCTCCCGCTGCGCGTCAATTCCGGCGGCGTCATCCCGCCGATTTTTGCGAGTTCGCTGCTGACCTTTCCCGGCACGCTGGATCTGTTCTTCCAGCAGAAGTCGAAGTATCTGCACCTGTTTTCGCAGCGGCTTTCCTGGGGCGAGCCGCTTTACACGCTGGTTTACGTCACCCTGATCATCGTGTTCGCCTTCTTTTACGTGGGCATCGTCTTCAACCCCACCGAGCTGGCGGACAACATGCGCAAGTACGGCGGGTTTATCCCCGGCATTCGCCCCGGACGAAACACCTCCGAGCACATCAACCGCATCTTGACGCGGCTGACCTTTGTCGGCGGCGTGTACCTGGCCATGGTTTGCCTGCTGCCGGAGTGGATGATCGCGGGAATCAAGCTGCACCATCTGCCCGTCTGGCTGGCCGGGCAGTGGTTTGAAGCGCACATGCCGTTCTGGTTCCTCAACGGCCTGGGTCTCACTTTTTATTTTGGCGGCACTTCGCTTCTGATCGTCGTGGGCGTGGCCATGGATACGGTGCAGCAAATCGAAGCGCAGCTCGTCATGCGCCACTACGAGGGATTCGTCAAGAAGGGCAGGCTGCGCGGGCGCCGTGGCTAGTTCGCAAGCCATTCCGGCAGCGGGCGGTCTCCGCCAGCCGGTGATCTTCCTGGGACCGCCGGGGGCGGGGAAGGGCACGCAGGCCAAGGAGGTGGCGCGGTTGTATCGCGTGCCGCATCTTTCGACGGGCGACATGTTCCGCGAGCACGTCGGAAACTCGACGCCGCTCGGCTTGCAAGCCAACCCGCTGATGGAACGCGGCGAGTTGGTGCCCGATGAGATTGTGCTGGGAATGGTCGAAGCCCGCATCTCCCGGCCCGACTGCAAGAACGGTTTTGTGTTCGATGGATTTCCGCGCACGCTGCCGCAGGCCGAGCGGCTGGACGCGGTGTTGAGGGAAAAAGGTTTCGGGCGGCCCCTGGTAGTGCATTTTGTGGTCGAGCCGAAAAAGCTCCTCCAACGCCTGACCGGGCGGCGCACCTGCAAAGTGGGCGGCGAGATTTACAACATTTACGACCGCCCGCCGAAAGTGCCGGGCCGCTGCGATGCAGACGGCGGCGAGTTGTTCCAGCGGCCGGATGACCGGGAGGAAGTGATCGAGCGCCGCCTGGCGGCGTACGAGCAACAGACCGCGCCCCTCGTCGAGTTTTATCGGCGGCACGGCCTGCTCGAAGATGTGGATAGTTCCGCAGCGGTCGAGCAGGTGACGCAGTCGGTGCTGGCGATCCTGGCGCGGGAGCGGTGAACCGATGGGGGTGATCCTGAGGTCCTCCGTCGAACTCGAAAAGATGCACGCCGCCGGGTTGATCGTGTGGGACGTGCTGAACGGCCTGCGCGCGATGATTCGGCCGGGCGTCAGCACGATGGATCTCGAGAAGTTCGCCGAGCAGCGCGTGAAGGAATTGGGTGGCCGCCCGGCGTTCAAGGGTTACCGGGGTTACCCGTGCGTGCTGTGCGCCTCGATCAATCAGGAAGTGGTACACGGGATTCCTTCGGCGGCGCGGAAGTTGCGCGAGGGCGACATCATCTCGCTCGACTTTGGCGTCGAGAAGGAAGGCTACTTCGGTGACGCGGCCGTTACCGTGCCCGTTGGCAAGGTGGCACCGAAGGTGGAGACTCTGCTCCGCGTGACACGCGAATCACTGGATCGCGCCATTGACCAGATGCGGCCCGGCAAGCGCCTCGGAGATGTCTCCGCGGCAGTGCAAAACTGGGTCGAGCAGAACGGTTTTTCAGTCGTGCGTGAATTTGTAGGCCACGCCATCGGCACCCGGATGCACGAGGATCTGCAACTGCCGAATTACGGCGAGCCGGGCCGCGGGCCGAAGTTGCAGGAAGGCATGGTCCTGGCCATCGAGCCGATGGTGAACGCCGGCGGCGCAGGCGTGAAGGTGCTGGACGATCAGTGGACCGCGGTGACGCTCGACGGCAGCCCTTCGGCGCATTTCGAGCACACCGTCGCGGTGACCTCGAACGGCCCCTGGGTGCTGACCCGGCCGCGCGAGGTGAGCGGACCCTCCTGGTAAGGGCGGTTCGAAGAGTGAATCGAGGAATATGAAGAAGAGACCGGAACCCAAGAAGAAGAAGACCGACGCCGGCGGCTCCAAAGAAGACGCTATCGAAGTGATGGCCACGGTGATCGAGCCTCTCCCGAACGCGATGTTCCGGGTGCAACTCGAAAACAAGCATCAGGTGCTGGCGCACATCTCCGGCAAGATGCGCAAGAATTTCATCCGCATCCTGGCGGGAGATAAAGTCGCGGTCGAGCTTTCGCCGTACGACCTGACGCGTGGCCGGATCGTTTACAGATATAAATGACGGGCGAGGCTTGAGAGTGGAAAACGGGAGCAACAAAATGAAAGTGCGGTCCTCAGTCAAAAAGATTTGTGACAAGTGCAAGGTCATTCACCGGCGCGGAGTGGTGCGCGTGATTTGCGCGAACCCCAAACACAAGCAGCGCCAGGGATAGGCCGGGACAGGGGAAAAGGAGCCGAGTTATGGCACGTATCGCCGGTGTCGATCTTCCGCCGCAGAAAAGACTCTGGGTCGGCCTGACCTCGATCTACGGGATCGGGCTGAAGCGCGCTCAGTCGCTTTGCGAGAAGGCCAAGGTCGAGCACACCAAGAAGATCAAGGACCTGACCGAAGAAGAGATCAACCAGCTCCGCAACGCGATTGAAGCCGAGGGCCGCGTGGAAGGCGATCTCCGCAAGGAAATCCAGATGAACATCCGCCGGCTTATCGAAATCCAGTGCTACCGCGGCCTGCGGCACCGCCGCAATCTACCGGTGCGCGGCCAGCGGACGCATACCAACGCCCGCACGCGCAAGGGTCCGCGCAAAGGCGCGATTGCGGCCAAGAAGAAAGTGATGGCCAAGAAGTAGCCGGTTTGACGAGCCATTGCGAAAGGATTAGACCGTGGCAAAAGAACAGAAGGACGCCGCCGCGACAACAGCGCCGGTAAAACCAAGCAAGCGTAAGAAAGAGTTCAAGAAGAAGCGCGAGCGCCGGATTGTGCCGCACGCCGCTGTGCACGTCCAGGCCACGTTCAATAACACCATAATCACCATCGCTGATCCGAACGGGCAGGTGCTCTGCTGGTCCTCGGCGGGCGCCATCGGGTTCAAAGGTTCGCGCAAGGGCACGCCCTACGCCGCACAGCAGGCTTCCGCGGCCGCGGCCGGTGTCGCGCGTGACCAGTACGGCGTGAAGTCCGTCGAGGTGCGCGTCACCGGCCCGGGTTCCGGACGCGAGTCCGCCATCCGCGCGCTCGCTTCCGCCGGTCTGCATATCGTGCACATCAGGGACGTCACCCCGATTCCTCATAACGGTTGCCGGCCGCCCAAGCGCCGCCGCGTTTAACGGCTCGCGCGGGTTGCCGGGAAGGACAAAGGAGAAACGCACTTGGCAAGACATCGTGAAGCGGTTTGCAGGCTGTGCCGCCGGGAAGGGCAGAAACTCTTCTTGAAGGGCCTGCGTTGTTTTACGGAGAAGTGCGCCATCGAGAAGCGCAATTTCGTGCCCGGCCAGCATGGCCAGGCGCGCCGGCCGAAGACGGTCGGCTACGGCCTCCAATTGCGCGAGAAGCAGAAAGTGAAGCGCACCTACGGGCTGCTCGAGCGACAGTTCCGTAACTACGTCGAAAAAGCGGAGCGCGCCAAGGGTCCCACGGGCGAAAACCTCATCATCATGCTTGAGCGGCGCCTCGATAATGCCGTCTGGCGCGCCGGCTTGGCCTCTTCGCGTGCGCAGGCGCGGCAAGTTGTGCTGCACGGGCACGTGCGCGTCAACGGGAAGAAAGTGAATATCCCCAGCTACCTGGTGAACGTAGCGGAGGAAATCACGCTCAAGGAAAACATGCACCAGAACACCATGGTGCTCGAAGCGCGCAACGTCGCGCAGAGCCAGAACATGGTTCCCTGGCTCGAGATTGACCGCGAGCATTTCAAGGCGCGCGTCACCGCGCTTCCCAAGCGCGAGGACGTGCAAACCCCGCCCATCAACGAGCAGCTCATCGTCGAGCTGTATTCGAAGTAAGGGCGGCCATTCGATTTCGCAATTGATTCGCAGGATAGCCCCGAAAAATTCGGGGCGGGAGGATCGACTCGATGTGGAAAGGTTTTCAGAAACCCAAGCGACTGGCAGCCGAACTCGAAACGCTCACCGACAAGTACGGCCGTTTTTCCGCGCAGCCGTTCGAACGCGGATGGGGCACCACCGTGGGCAACTCTTTGCGGCGCGCCCTGCTGAGTTCCGTCGAAGGCGCCGCGATCACCGCTGTGAAGATCGAAGGAGTGCTCCACGAATTCTCTTCGATCCCCGGCGTGGTGGAAGACGCCACGGACATCATCCTGAACCTGAAGCAGGTGCCGCTGAAGCTCAATAACGACCTGCCCAAGACGATTTACGTCAACGTCGAGAATCCCGGCGTGGTCACCTCCGCCATGATCGAGGAAGACGCCGATTTCGCCGTCCTCGACAAGGGCGTTTACATCGCCACGGTCAGCGAAGGCGGGAAGCTGCAGCTCGAGATGCGCGTGAAGAACGGCCGCGGCTACGTCGCCGCCGACCGTAACTTCGACGAAGACCTGCCCATCGGCTACATCCCCGTGGATTCGGTTCACTCGCCGGTGCGCAAGGTCAATTACTCCGTTGAAGCTGCGCGCCTCGGCCAGATGACCGACTACGAGAAACTCACCCTCGAAATCTGGACCAACGGCGCTATCACGCCGCAGGATTCCATCGGCCTGGCTTCCAAGCTCGTGAAGGACCACATGAGCATCTTCATCAACTTCGAAGAGCAGCCCGAGATCACGGAAGAGGCCGTCGAGTCTTACAACGATCCGCGCCTCGAGCATCTGGACCGCTCGGTCGAAGAACTCGAGCTTTCCGTGCGCTCCTACAATTGCTTGAAGAACGCCAACATTCAGACCATCCGCGAACTCGTGCAGAAGAGCGAAAACGAAATGCTGAAGACGAAGAACTTCGGCCGCAAATCGCTCAACGAGATCAAGGAAATCCTGCAGAAGATGGGGCTCGCCCTGGGCATGAAGTTCGATGAGCACGGCCGCATTATCTGGCCGCCGTTGCCCAGCCAAACCGCGCCGCCCACGCCGGAGGAAACCGCGGGACTGTAGTCATCGTGTGAGGCCCCGGAGATAAAAGACCATGCGACACCTGAAACGTCACAACAAACTCGGTCGCCAGCCCGGCCACCGGCGCGCCACGCTTCGCAACCTGGTCACCAACGTGATCGAGAAAGAGCGCATCACCACCACGTTGGCCCGCGCGCAGGCGGCCCGGCCGCTGGTGGAGCAGATGATCACGCTGGGCAAACGCGATACGCTCCACACGCGGCGGCAGGCCGCGGCGTATCTCATGACTCCGGCGGCCACGCAGAAACTCTTCAGCGACATCGCGCCGCGCTTTTCTGATCGCGCCGGCGGCTATACCCGCATCCTACATGCGGGCTGGCGCGTCGGCGACGGCGCAAAAGTGGCCATTCTCGAAATTCTCGGCTACAAGCTGAAGAAAAAAGAAAAGAAGGAAAAAGGCGGCAAGAAGGAAGCCGCGCCGCAAGAAGAGAAGGAAGCCCAGGCCAAGACCTAGCCCGGTTCCGCACAATTGTTCGAAGAGCCCGCACCGTCGGATCGGTGCGGGCCCTTTGTTTTTTCGGCTACTGCGGCAGACCCATCCAGCTCTGGTAGATTTTTTTCTGCAGTTCGGTCGGGTTGTCCACCGGCTTCAAAATGTAGGTGGGATGGGGATCGGCGATCAGGTTCATGGAGATTTCCTTTGGTTGACCGGCATGAAGAACGGTCAGCTTCAATGTGTCTCCAACATGGAGTGTAGCGGCAACAATTTGGATTTCTTCCGCCGTCACCGCGCGGCCATTCATGGATTGGATGATGTCTCCGCGATCCAGCCCCGCGGCCTCTGCCGGACCGCCGGAAACCAAACCCGTCACCCGCGCGTGGCCGTCGTCGCCTCGCTGAAAAGTTGCGCCGAACCAGAACTTTTGTCCGTCCACCCGCTTCTCCACCTGGATCCCCGCGTAGCCGAAGTAGGTCTCGTAAGGCGGAATCTCCTTGCCGCTGATGTAGCGCCGGAAAAAATCGCTCATGTCTTTTCCGGCGACTTCGGAAGCGGCGCGCATGGCGTCGTCCGGTTCGAAGCCCGGCTTGGGCAGCGCATAGCGCTGGTACATCAGCCGCATCCAGTCGTCGAGTGATTTCTGATTGTTCGTGGCCTGCCGGAGGGCGAAGTCCAGGAAGTGTCCCATGATCTGCCCGCCGGTGTAGTACGAATGGTTCACGTTGTTGATGTTCGTTTCGGCGCGGCCGGGTGAGACATACCAAAACCACGTGTCGAAGCTAGTCTCCTCGATGCTGCGTTCCTTCCGCCCCGGCGCGCGCTCGGAGCCGGTGATCAACTGGCCCATCTGATTCAAGTACGATTCCGGCGTCACCAGGCCCGCGCGAACCATCGCCAGCGAGGCGTAGTAACTCGTTAGCCCCTCTGAAATCCACAGCGAAGGCGTGGGTACCTCGCGCGAGTAGTCAAACGGCCCCAGCGGCTTGGGCCGCATCCGCTTCACATTCCAGTTGTGAAAAAACTCATGCGCGGCGGTGGAGAGCTTTCCTTCATAGGCGGAGGGTGAAGTCCCGCGTCCCACTTCCCAATCGTTGCCGTAGAAAATCTGCGTCGAGTTCCAGTGCTCGAGGCCCCCGCCCGTGCCCGGCCAGATGTGGAAGAGAAACCAGTACTCGGCAAACGGCGTTTGTCGCGTTCCGCCAACCGCTGTTGCGAAAATCGGGATCTCCTTCTCCACCGCTTTTTGCAGGTCCTGAGTGAAGTTTATAAAGTCGGTGCGCCCGATCACGTCGTGGACAATCACATGGAAGGTTGCGCCGCCGGCCGTGAATGTTTTCTCAGCGAAATCGGAAATCTCCAGCGGCGAGTCGATGAAGCGGTCGTAGTCATCGGCCGCAAACTGATTTTCGCCGGTGCGCTGCATACCCGTGGCCACCCGCCACCCCGCCGGGAGTTCGATGGTGAGCCGCGCCGGGCGGTCTTTTCCGCCGACCAGGTACATCCACGCCGCGGGCCCTGCAATGTGGGCATGGCGGTCGTTGTACTGCACCCAGTCGACCGTGAGAGTGTTGCCGTAGAGCTTGTAATGAAGGGTGAGACTCGTATTGCCGCTCAGATCGACTCGCCAGGTCTGCTTGTCCGTCTTGCGCCAGGGGAGCGGCTTGCCGTTCGCCTCGGCACTGAATTCCTGCACCATCTTGGCGTAGTCATTGATCACGTACCAGCCGGGAGACCACGCGGGCATCGCGAAATCCGCCGTCGGGCCGATCAGCCCGCCGACCCGCATGGTGATCGAGAGCAGGTGCGTGTTCGGGGCTTCAAAGCGGAGCTTGTACGCGATGGGATCCGCCGCAAATGCCGGCGCGGCCGCGATGCTAGCTGCGAGCACGCACATCGTGGCGATCCACCGCACAACATTCAATCGGCGTCGGAACATGGGCAATCCTCCCCTAGTCTTCGAACCGGCGGGTAATGGCGAGCCGCTAGCCTAGAAGCACGGCACGCTCGCGGTCAAGCAGGCTTTTCCTCCCTTGCAGTCCGTCGGCGCGCGTAAAGCCAGAGCAAGACCTGTGCCAGGATGGCGCCGGCGGTGTCCAGCAACGAATCGTAGGGGCTTGCGGTGCGCGTGGGCACGAACGATTGGTGGAACTCGTCGAGCGCCGAGTAACCTGCGGCGATTGCAATGGCGATGAGCGCCCACTTCCATCGCCAACCAGTGCGATCTCCACGAATCGCGCGCAGGAGCAAAGCACCCAAGATGAAATACTCGGTCAGGTGCGCGCACTTGCGGATCAGGAAATGAAGGAGCTGCAAGGTCTGCGTTGAAGCGGAAGGCAACAGCCAATGCAAAAAAGGGAGAATGAAACGGCTAGTCGAATCGGCGGAAAAACTTCCCGTGGAAACAATCGAAATGGCCGCGGCCCAAACGACAGTGGGCAGCCAGGCGCGAAGGATTCGCATGGCTGGCCCGGCCTACTCGATCTGATAGTTCGGCGCTTCGCGCGTCACGATGACGTCATGCACGTGACTCTCGCGCAAGCCGGCCGCGGTGATGCGCACGAAGCGGCCGCGCTCGCGAAGTTCCTGCAAATTCACGACGCCGCAATATCCCATGCCGCTCTTGAGCCCGCCCACAAGTTGATCGGTGAGCGCGGAGAGCGGCCCCTTGTAAGGTACGCGGCCTTCCACGCCTTCGGGAACAGACTTCCCGCGCGCTACGGTTTCTTGCGCGTAGCGGTCTGCTGAGCCCGCTTCCATGGCGCCGAGCGAACCCATCCCGCGGTACGACTTGAACGTGCGTCCCTGATAGAGGATCGTCTCGCCCGGCGATTCTTCCGTGCCCGCGAAAAGCCCGCCAATCATCACCACCGACGCGCCCGCGGCGATTGCTTTCGAGATGTCGCCCGAGAATTTGATTCCGCCGTCGCCGATGACGGGCACGCCGGTGCCCTTCGCGGCGCGCGCAGCTTCGTAAATCGCGGTGATTTGCGGCACGCCCGCGCCGGTCACCACGCGCGTCGTGCAAATCGAGGCCGGGCCGATCCCGACTTTGATCCCGTCGATATCCAGGCCGATGAGTTCCTTTGCGCCTTCGTAGGTGCCGACGTTTCCGGCCACCAATTGGCATTCCGGCAGACGTTTCCGCACGGTGCGGATGGCGTCCATCACGCGCGTCGAGTGGCCGTGCGCCGTGTCGATTGCCAAAACGTCGGCGCCGGTCTTGGCCAGCTCTTCCGCGCGCTCCAGGAAATCTCCCACGGCGCCGATGGCCGCGCCGACGCGCAGGCGCCCGTGTTCATCTTTTGTGGCGCTGGGATACTCGAGTTTTTTCTGAATGTCTTTTACCGTGATGAGTCCCTTGAGGTTGAAATCTTTGTCCACCACGAGCAATTTTTCGATGCGATGCTTCTGCAGGATGCGCTCGGCTTCCTCAAGCGTGGTACCCACCGCGACGGTGACCAGGTTTTCCTTGGTCATGATGTTGCTCACCGGTTGGGAGAGGTTTCTCTCGAAGCGCAAGTCGCGGTTCGTCAGGATGCCCACCAGGCGCGCGCCGCGCGTCACCGGCAGGCCCGAGACGTGATACTTGTTCATGATCTCGAGCGCCTGGCGAACGGTCAGCTCCGGTGCAATGGTGACCGGGTCAACGATCATGCCGCTCTCGGAGCGCTTCACGCGGTCCACTTCCTCCGCCTGCTTCTCGATAGACATGTTGCGGTGGATGAACCCCAGACCGCCCTGGCGCGCGATAGCGATGGCCAGGCGCGACTCTGTGACCGTATCCATGGCCGCGGCGACCAGCGGAATATTTAGCGCGATCTTGCGCGTCAAGCAGGTGCGCGTATCCACTTCCGACGGCAGCACGGAAGATTTCCCCGGCATCAGCAGCACGTCGTCGAAGGTCAAGCCTTCGGGAATAGCTCCATCAATCATTCCAACACCTCGTGATTCGTGACTCGTGACTCGTGAAGCGATGTCGGCAAAAGTGCTGGTTTCCGGGACTGCTGTGAACGGCTTTTCTTTGTTTTCAGTGAGTTACGAACTCTTGGATGTACCCCCCCTCCCCCCCTAGTTGCGTAAGAGTGGCAGGGAAAGGAGTTAGGTAGGGGGTGTCGCGTAAGAGTGGCAGGGGCTGGACTTAAAGTCGTTTGGAATGAGCAGTTACAGACAATTGCGTAAGTGATGGCGCGTAAGGACTTGGAAGTTAACAATAATTCATGATTCGGCAATTCGAGGGCCTTAGGGCTGGCCGCCATAATCGACGAAATCTCGGTGCCAGAGATATCATAACATTGAGAGCCCGAGAGCGAGAGGAAAGGGAGGGGTCGCGCAGCGCGAAACCTTGAGGAGACAAACGAAAGATGCTTCACCACACCCATAACATAGATTAGCGCAGGAAGTGATTGTGAGCAAGGGGAAAGAGTGTGCGTGAAAGTTCCGGCTGTGGAAATTGGGCGGGGCAAGTGAGTAAGCCTTCGCGCGCGCTCATGTGAAAAATCCCCACGCGTGAGGCCGACGCGGTGGGGCACCCCAATCTTGCTGACTCATTACTCCGTGATGAACTGTCGCGGTGGTATGATGGCTCAGTTCCTTCGACGAAAGCGAGAGCCGGAAGTGGGAGAATTGTCTGGCCCACCCGTCAAAAAGAAGCTGTCAAGGGGCCCATATTGCGCTGGTAGAGTCCTCGGAGCGATGTTGTGGGAGGGCCAGTGTTGAGTGTTCGAATGAGGGCGACCAACAATGAGCAAAGACATAAAGGATATCGGCGATACAGCGAAGGGGCTGGCGAAGAACCCACTCGGCATCATCGCGCTGTTCATCGTTCTGGTGTACGGCTTCGCAGCGCTTGTCACAACCTTCTCCGGATCGCTGTCACTGTCTGAACGCCTGCCGTTGATCTGGTTCCTTGTCCTTTTCCCAGTGCTCGTGCTGGTTGTGTTCTCGTGGCTCGTCAGTCGTCACGGTGGAAAGCTCTACGGGCCGGCGGATTACCGGGATGAAGAGAACTATATCCGGATGCAGCTACGGCAGCTTGAAACGAAGGTGGGTACAGCCGGGCTGGCTTCTCCCCCGCGTCTCGAAAACCGTCGCGTGGGCGTGACATTGGAGACTCCGCACAGCGACTCGCGTCTGGCGATTGCCCAAATGAGGCTTGATGTCGAGAAAGAACTTTTTCTCCTGTCCCGATTCACTCCCGGCTTGGCGGCGGATGTTACGGGATGGCCCGTCCGACGGCACATCGAAGAACTGGAAAAAGCCGGTGCCATCGAACCCGACCTGGCGGACTACCTGCGGGACTTTGTGGCGATTGCGAACAGCATCGTGCATGACACCGCGTTTGTCGAGGAAGATGCGAGGAGCGCAGCGGCTGTCGGAAGCTCACTCGTTGCGAAGCTGCACCATAGGCGTCTCGTGGCGGCGCTCGGACGTGATTTCGATGGTCATCTCCTGTGGCATGCGCGGCGGCGGCCGGAGGGTGGGGTCAAGTACTATTTCTGGTCGGCCGTCGCAGCCAGCTTGCCGGAATTCGACTATGACTTCGACGTTTATCAGGAAGCCGCAAACCGGTACCGGGAAAGACTACGGACAGAACATGGGGAAGGCGAAGCTGACGGGTTTTACATCCTCTCATTCGAGGAATTCGTGGCCGTCCTCGAATTTCGCGAGCGGGAACTTCAGCGGATCATGAAGAGCTGGTCATCCACGGGCTGGAAGGACAGCCATGCAATTGAGTGGCAATGGCCGCCTGAATGGGGCGATCTGGGCTGGAACGGGCCGATTCTGCAGGAAAAGGCTCATCTCTGGGGTGCTGAGGAAGATCTGATGTTGACACGTGCGGCGCTTGATTCCTACCGGCCGCGCCTGCTCGCCCAGAAGAATCCGAAACCCGGAACCGGACGCGGCTAAGTTCGTTATTGGAACTTGTGGTTTTGGGCGCTAAATTCGGTAGTTTTTTTTGAGGTATTCAGTGACCTGCCCCCGTTTTTGGTCCAGTCATAAGTTAGCAGCCCGGGGCTGCTGCACATCCGAGCTTGTCCACGCTGGGGCGATGGAAACGACCCGGGTGGGGGAGACGCCGGTCGCGCGGGTGAGTTTGAGGTGTAAGAATGCCTCAACCGCTCCTCGATCACTTCCGGGTTGGCTTGTCAGCGGCTTGCAGTTCTTTGAGGAGGGCCTGGCCCTTGCGGAACCAGGGGCGCTCGATGCGCTGCCAGTAGCGGGGCAGGGTGCGTTTCTTGTGGAGGAGTTGCTGGGCCCATTCGCGCGCTTCTTCACGACGGTTTTGAGATTTCAGGAATGCGGCGTAGGTGTAGAGCGTCTCGGGCGAAGTGGAGTGCTGCACGACATCCGCGAAAAGGGGTGCAGCGTCCTTTTCCCGGCCCGTCGCGGCGTAGGCCTGAGCCAGCATCAGCTCGGCGCGATAGGAATCCCACCTCGGATCTGAGCGCACGACATGTTCGAAGTCGGGGACAGCGGCGGCGGGTTGGCCCAACTCCATCAGGCAGAGGCCGCGGCGATAGAAGGAGTGCGGGGAATCGCTGCGGGCGGCGACGGCACGGTCGAAGGCCTCACGCGATTTCTGAAACTGTTTTTCGTCCCAGTAGAGTTCGCCCAATTCTTCGAGATTCGCGGCGGAGGGATTGTCCAGGATGGCCGTTTCGACCGTGGTGATGCGCGACCTCCGGCCGTAACCCTGGTAAACACCGCGAAGCAGGCCTGCGTCGGGGAGCGCTTCCACGACGAGGTAGACCAAGGCTCCGAGCGAGCCTCCGAGGAAGATGATCCAGAGCCAATAGCCTTCCGGGCGGCGACGAAAAAAATGCACCAGCGCGAGAGCCTGGACAAGAAATCCCCAGGGATAAAAGAGATTGCCGAACCCGAACATGGCAGCCAGCGGCGCGTGCAAGTGGCCTCACTCAGCTTGATGAAGTCAGGGCAGGATGCCTGAGGGTTGGGGAGGGAGTCAACGGGGAAAGGAGGAGCCGCGGGCTTAAGACAGGCGGCCAATTTCCGGTGAACGCGTTTATCAGGCATCTCGACGCTCTCGATGTCTAAAGACGCAATCACTCGGCGGACTTTGGTCGTCAACACGTGATAGATTCTAGTTTCGTGGAGGCCTAGATGGTTTGGCGAGTGCTGATGACGGGCGTTCTCCTTATTCATCTACCATGGGTGACCGCGCAAACAAAATCAGCCCACCCGGCCGTCGTAAACCTTCCTCGGGCGGAAGTTACTCGCATTTCTTCTCCCAACGGGAAGTGGACTCTGATTTTTGAATGTCCAAAGGATTGCAGTGAGAGGAGGCTATCGATTGAAGATAGCGCCTCGCACACACGACGACTCATAGGAGAATACGAGCGGAACTTGAGTATTTCTTGGGCGCCGGACAGTCACTTATTCTTCGTTAACGATGCGTATGGCAGTAACGGGACTCTTAGTTACGTGTACGACGGGGTCACACTTCAGGCTACGGACCTAGCAAAACTGCTTGTGGCTGGTGATCCGAGCGCGGCCCGATTCCTGAATGCGGGGCACTCATATCTACAAGCGAAACGCTGGCTCAACTCGCGGGAGTTACTCGTCGTCTTGTATGGGCATTTCGACGAGCCGCCTCTGGGTGGTTTTACTCTTCAATATCGAGTTGCCCTAGGTGGGCATGTCCACAAGATTTCGCAGTTCGCGCGCGAGTAGCCCGAGTAGAGCAGGGATAGCCAGCATAACGCTCAGGGGACGATTAGTCGGCAAATCGGAGACAAGCCCATAATAATTGCGGGGCACACCGGCCGGAACTGTGGTATAATCTCTCTGCGCTTAAGAACGCGGTTGTGTGGTGCTGGTCGCCTCGGTTAAGTACGTACGTGATCTGAGATTACCCGCCCTGAGTTCCCTCCGTCTCTATTCAGCGTAATTCAAACAGAAGCTGGCCACGCCAGTTGCTGCGGACGCCTGCAAGTGGAGGCGCGCGGCGACGGCCCTGGCCAGTGAGAAAATTAGACCAATGGAAAGTTTTACAGAATTACAGATTTCAACCTATACCAGTGAGCGGCTGTCATCCGCTCGATTTACAGTACCGACCGCGGTGCAAGCCGCGGCCATCCCGCCGGCGCTGGAAGGCAAGGACATCCTGGCCACGGCGCAGACGGGGACCGGCAAGACGCTGGCGTTCCTGATCCCGATCATGGAGCAACTGCTGAAGGAGAACAGACCGGGGATTGCCGCGCTGGTGCTGGTGCCGACGCGCGAGCTGGCCATGCAAGTGGTGGATCAGTTCAACGCGTTGCGCGGCAAGCAGCTTTCGCCCGCAGCGCTGGTGGTGGGCGGCCTGTCCGAAGGGCCGCAACTTAACGCCATCCGCAAGGGCGCGCGGCTCGTTGTGGCGACACCCGGCCGGTTGGAGGATTACCTCGACCGCAGGCTGTTCAATTTCCAGTCGCTGCGAATCCTCGTGCTGGACGAAGCGGACCGCATGCTGGACATGGGATTTCTTCCCGCGATCCGCAGGATTACGGGCGTGCTGCCTCGCGAGCGGCAGACGATGTGTTTTTCGGCGACGCTCGAAGCTTCGGTGGCACACCTGGTGCGAGATTCCATGCGCGCCCCGGTGCGAATCGCGCTGGGGTCCGTGCTGAAGCCTTCGGAAAACGTGCGCGTGCAGGCGTTCGAGGTTTCCGCCGACCGCCGACACGAAGTGCTGCAGCAGTCGCTGTCCAAAGAGAAGGGCCGATGCCTGGTCTTCGCGCGCACCAAGCGAGGCGCGGAAAAGCTGGCGCGGAATCTGAGCCGCGATGGATTTGCGGCGGCGATGATTCACGGCGGCTGCACGCAATCGCAGAGATCCGCCGCTCTGGCGGGATTTCAGCAGGGGCGCTACCGCGTGCTGGTGGCGACCGATTTGGCTTCGCGCGGCATTCACGTGCAGGACATCGCGCACGTCATCAATTATGATATGCCCGACGTGGCCGAGAACTTCATTCACCGCGTGGGCCGCACGGGCCGAGCCGGCGAACACGGCGTGGCTTCGACGTTTTTTGCGCGAGAGCAGCGCGCGGAACTCTTCAACCTGGAGAAGACGCTGGGGATTCGGATGGAGAGAATGCCCACCGACGAACACCTGTCCGGCAACGGAGGCCATCTGCCGAGGGAACGAGAGACTCGGCGAAGCAGCGTGCACCACGTTGCGTCGGCGCCCAGAGGCAGGATGGTTACGCTTCCGGGCGAGGTGCTGCAGGCACAGATGGGGAACTAGTTCCTGCTCGGTGATTCGTTCCCAACGTAAAATCTGAGAACGACGACCGGACGGCTGCCGCGCTTCACAGGCTGCCGTCCGGTTTTTTCTTGTAATACTCCACCTGGATACCGGCCATGGGCTTCACGCGATCGAGGAGCGCCTGCTTCTGCTTTTCGGAGAGCGGCTTGAACTCGCGAGCGAGCCGCACGTTTTCGTCGAGTTGCTCGTTGGTCTGTACGCCGGAGATCAGGACGTGCACCGGCAGGCTCCAGACGTACGGCAGCGCTTCCGAGGCTCGCGCCACGCCCTTCTGGAGCAGCCAGGCGCCGGCCATGGACTTCATTCCCAGCACACCGATGTTGCGCTTGACCAATTCGGGCAAAACGATTTTTTCGAAGCTGCGATAGAACGGATCCACGACGTTTAGCGGCATCTGCATGGTGTCGAAATCGTAGTAGGAGAGCGCTTTCAGGCTCAGCTCCGGGTCCACGTGGCCGGTGACGCCGATGAAGCGCACTTTGCCGGCCTTCTGGGCGGCGACGGCGGCTTCCATTGAGCCATTGGGGCCGAAAATCTGATCAATTTCCTCGGGCCGCTGGATACTGTGGATTTGCCAGACATCGAGGTAGTCCGTGCGCAGCATCTTCAGGCTGGTTTCGAGCTGATCGGTGGCCAGGGCGCGCGTGCGCCCCAGCACTTTGGTCATGAGGATGACGTTCTTGCGCCGGCCTTCGAGGGCTTTGCCCAGGCGCTCCTCGCTGTTGCCATAGTCGCGCGCGGTATCGAAGAAATTCACGCCTACATCGAGCGCGTGGCGCCCCAATTCGATCGCCGGCTCATCGGTTTTGTACAGGCCCAGCCACGCCGCGCCGAAGCCGAGGATGGTGCAGCTCAGGCCGGTCTTGCCGAGGATGCGACGAGGGAGTTCCTTGGCCGCGTTTGCGGATTCACCGAAAAGGCCGAGCGCCGCAGGCACTCCAACGATTGTGCGAAGAAATTCCCGCCGGGATTTCCACCACTCGCTGCGCATAACATCCCCCACCCCGCCGACGAATGAGGAGAAGATACCTGAGAACGTGGAGAATAAAAATGGAAAAGAAAAAAGTGAAAATAGCACGCGGCGAGGGGAAGGTGGGGGTCACTGGCGGCGTTGCGGGCCGCGCGGCGGATAACGTAGATTGTAAGGCGTGATTGCGTTCGAACCGCATCCGCTCCTGCGAAACGCCCACTTGATGACCATCGCCGGGGCGCTCGCGCGGCGCAAATTCCCGCGACTCGGAACGGTCACCGAGAGGCTCTTCGAGGTCGAACCGGGCACGCGCATTCTGGCGCACTGCCACTGGCAGGCCGAGCTGCGCCGGCATCCGACGCTGGCAATGGTGCACGGCCTCGAGGGTTCGAGCGACTCGAACTATATGCTGGGCGCGGGCGAGAAAGCGTTTGCGGCGGGCTTCAATGTGCTTAGGCTGAACCAGCGCAACTGTGGCGGCACCGAACGGCTCACACCGACGCTCTATAACTCCGGCCTGAGCGGCGATTACCGCGCGGTGGTCAACGAGCTTATCGAGCGCGACAAGTTGCCGGAAATATTCTTCGCGGGCTATTCGATGGGCGGAAATCTTGTGCTGAAAATGGCGGGCGAGCTGGGCGATGCTGCACCTACACAACTCCGCGGCGTGGCGGCCATATGTCCCGCACTGGATCTCGCTGCATGCGCCGCAGCGCTCGAGTGGCGACAGAATTTCCTCTACGAGTGGCGCTTCGTCCACGGGCTGAAGCAGCGCATGCGCCGCAAGGCGCGGCTCTATCCGGACCGTTACTCGCTGAACGGGCTCGACCGCGTCCACAGCGTCCGAGAATTCGATGAGGTGATCACCGCACCCTACTGCGGCTACCGCGACGCTGACGATTATTACTTCCGCGCCAGCGCCATCCGCGTGACGGATCGTATCCGCGTTCCGACGCTGGTTCTGCCGGCCCAGGACGATCCGTTCGTGCCGTACGCCGTTTTTCAACAACCTGCCATCACCGGAAATCCCGCGATTCAGCTTGAGGCGCCCGCGTACGGCGGCCACTGCAGCTTCATTTCGAACGTGGCAGGGGAGAACCGCTTCTGGGCGGAGTCGCGGGTTGTGGAGTTTTGCCGGGCGAAGTCCGCGCTTGTCTAGCCCATGGGGTTTGCAAGCGAGTGCTGCAGTCGGGGGGTCAGCAGCATCGCGGGGCCGTCTGCGTTGACGACCATGTCGTCTTCCAGTCGAATGCCGTAATCGTCCACCACGTAAATTCCCGGCTCGTTCGAGAACGTCATGCCCGGCTCAAGCACCGTCTTGCTGCCGCGTACGAGATACGGATGCTCGTGGCCGTCGAGACCAATTCCGTGGCCCAGGCGGTGCGTGAAGTATTTGTAGTCCGGGCCATAGCCCGCGCCGGTGACGACGGCGCGCGCGGCGTCGTCCACGGTGCCGGAGAGGCGCCCGCGCCGCGCGGCGTCGAGCGCGGCTTCCTGCGCTCTGTGCAGCGTGTCGAATGCCCTCTGCAATTTGTCCGAGGGTTTGCCGAGCACGCCGGTGCGGGTGACATCGGAGGCGTAACCTTCCACAGAAGTGCCCGCGTCGATCAGGATCGGTTCGCCTTCCTTGAGTTGCTGCGGCTGCGTGGTGCCGTGCGGCAGCGCGGCCCACTTGCCGAAGAGCACCAGGCCTCCTCCACCGCCGAGTCCCATGCGCTGCAGACCCATGGAGTAGAGGCCGTTGATATCGCGCTGGGACATGCCCTCGCGAATCGAAGCGAACAGCGCTTTGTACACGTCGCAAGTGGCTTCGCACGCGAGGCGCATCAGTTCGAGTTCGTGATCGCTCTTCTGGCCGCGGCAGCCGATGGTGATGGGATCGCCGCTGGGGAATCCCAGGCCTGGCGCGGCCTTGCGCAGCTTGTCAAAGTAGGTGTAGCGCGTGGTTTCCTCGATGCCGACGATTCCGGCGCGAATGCCGCGTTCGGTGAGCCACTTGGCGACGAGTTCGCCGGGATTTTCGTCTTCCTGCCAGACGCGCAGCTCGATGGGCCAGCGCATCAGTTCGCGCAGCCGGCCTTCCTCGAAGCCGGGGCAGATTAGGAGGGGATCGCCGGTGCGCGGAATGGTGAGCGCGACCACGCGTTCGCTGAGACCCCAGCGAATTCCGGTGAAATAGTAGAGCGAGGTGCCCGGCGAAATGTAGAGGGCCTGGAATCCGGGCTTGAGGTCGGCCATTAATTTTTGCGCGTGGGCTATGCGGCCCTGAAATTCCGCGACGGTGATCGGCTTTACGCGGTCGCCCAGGGGTTTGAGCGCGCGAAACGCTTCGGGGAGCTCGCGCGGCTGTTGCGGCGGTGCTGCCACGGCGGCTGTGGCGGGCCAGGTGTTGAGAGCGGAGCCCAAACCGGCGGCGAGAGGAAGCGCCGCGCTGGACTTGAGCAGATTGCGCCGCGAGATGGTCATCGTGCCTCCGGACTTTTCTCGTTCTCGGACTGCGCAAAGCGTGAACTGGTTTTCTACTTGTCCGGGAGAGGGAAGTCAAGGGAAGGAAAAAGAGAAGGGGCGTCCCGAATTTGCGGTGACGCCCCTGTGAAACCAGCTTCGACTCAAATGTTACGGCTTGCGGCGGTGACTCTGATTCTTTTCGGGGAAGTAACTGACCTCGACGGGCTGCTCGAGCTTGAAATCCAGCTTGGTTTCCGACGGGATCTTGATCTGCTGGCCCTTGGTCGCCACGGTTGCGCCCGTGCCGGCCGCTGCGCCCACAGCAGCTCCGATTGCCGCGCCCTTTCCGCCGCCGGCCACCGCGCCGATCAGCGTTCCGAGAACGGCGCCGCCACCGGCCATCGCCGCGGTGCGCTTGCCACGCGAGGTGCCTTTCTGCGAGTACTGGCTGCTCACCAGTGAGTACGACTTGCCCTGGAATTCCATGCGCACCAGTTCGAGACCGAGTTCGCTCTGCCCGCTGATGCGGCCAGCGGACTTTGCGGTGACGAGCTTCACGAAAACGTCAGTGCCCGCGGGAACGACGACTTCGTTGTCCACGACAATCGGCGCGTCCAGCGCGGCCTTGAAGATTTGGCCGGTGTGATTGACCTCGGAGTCCACCGAGTCAATCATGCGAATGCTGAGCTCGCTCCCCGCGGAAATCTCAACGTGTTTGGGCTGCGGCGGGGGAGGAGGCTCCGGCGCAGGCGCGGTCGCTGGCGATGCGGATTGCGCAGGCTGCGAATCCATCGCCGCTGCGGGCTTGGGAGCCGACTTTACGCCGCTGTTGTTCGATGCCTGTGCTTGGCGATGCACCGCCCTGCGCGCGGCGGGCTTCGCGGCGGACTTTCGAGCGGGCTCGGGAGCAGGCGGGGGCGCTTCGGCGAATTTCACGGTCATTTGATCAATGATTTTTTTCACGCCGGGCGTATCGCTGGCCATCTTGTAGGCATTGAAGCGCACACTTTCGCTGGGCAGCTCGCCGTGCAGAGTCACTTCGCCGGCCTTCACCGCGACGTCGAGATTTGTGGCCTTGAGCTGTGAATCCGAGAACATCCTGGCCTTGATTTCGGTGGAGATTTCCTGGTCGCTCCGCGTGCCAGAACACCCGGCGGCCAACCCCAAGACGATCAGGAGCGCGACAACTGTAACCGCTGACTTGCGCATAGTTCCTCCTGCAAAGTGAAACACCTGCGCGGCGGCCGGGTTCCGCGATTCGCGGGCATTTTTCTGGATTCCCCTCACAGTGTAGTTCGATGCGCAGAGCACGTCAAAAGCTGTCTCGCGAAGTGCGAATCAGTTACGGTGAGAAAACGGCTGTGGACGTCTCAAGGAGGAGGAGAAGGCGTGCTGCGTGCTCCAATAAAAAGGGCGTCCCGGCCTGCGCCGGGACGCCCTGTAAAGACCTCCGCTTGACGGAGGGTTAGAAGTTGATCTTCGCTCCGAACTGGAGGATTCGGGGCGACGAAACCGTACCGAAGATTGAGCTGTCGTTCCCAGCCACGTCCACGTACCCGTAGTTGCCGAATGAGCCGCCGGCGGCCTGCGGGCTCTGAAACGACGGGTGGTTGAACGCGTTGAAGAAGTCGGCGCGGAAATCAATCGAGATCCGCTCCGTAATCTTCGTGTTCTTGTTGATGGCGATGTCCCAGTTCTGCTGGAACGGCCCGCGGAACGAGTTGCGCCCCACGTTCCCGATCGCTCGACCGGCTACGGCCGGGTTGGCGGCCGCCCCGATCTTGCACGGGACCGCAACATTCTGGTTGTTCACGCAGTTGCCGCCCTTGACGAAGGCCGACAGGTCCAAGAACCCGTTGATGTTGCTCTGGACACTGCCGGACACCAGCGCCGAGGCCAGCGTGCGGCCGGAAGCCAGCATCGCGAAGTTCGTTCCGTTGACGCCCTCGAGGTCTTGCAATGTGAGGGCGCTGGAGTCCACCACGACGAATGGCGTCCCGGACTGGAACGTGGTTACACCATTGATCGACCAGCCATGCAGCAGGCGGCCGGCGAAGCCGGAATTGCTGATGCCTGCCCACTTCGCGAAGGGCAGCTCATAGACGTAGCTCACGGACAGCCGGTGCGTCCGGTCGAAGTCGGAAGGCCCGCGCTGGCCCCTCTGGTTCTGCAGGTCGCCGAACCCGAACAACCCATTGAGTTCGTCCGAGAAGGTCGAACCCGACGAGTTGTCGATGGACCGGCCCCACGTGTACGCGCCCTGGAAGTACAGGCCACTCGAGAAATGGTGGCTGAGCGTGGCCTGGAGCGCATGGTAGATCGAGTTGCCATCCTGGTACTGGAAGAACCCGCGGGAATTGGCGAGCCCGAGGAATTGCACGGGGACTCTGGCATCCAGATTGTTGGCGGTGCTCCCGGTGATCAGAATGGTCCCGTCGGTCTGTTTGGTGATAAACGGCGTCCCGGCCGGCACATTGATGTTCTGGCCCAGGCTCGACGGAATCGCGCAGGGCTGAGCAATCGTGCAGATCTGACCCGGATTCCCGGGCCGTCCGGTTCCGAGCAGGTGAACGGCGTGTGTCCCCACGTACCCCAGTTCGAGCACCCAACCCTTGAAGAGCTGCCGCTCGATCGTCAAGTTCCACTGCTGGGTGTAGGGTGGACGGAAGCCGCGCACCGGAAAGAAAAAGAATCCGGAGAGCGGCGCGCCGCCGGCAAAGATCGGCCCCCCCCCTAGCTTTGCGTCGGTGGCGATGCAACCCGCTGGGAGCGGAGTTGCTGAGCAGCCTGCACGTGGATCGGCGCCGCTAGAATCGCGGAATGCCACGAGCGCCGGCACCACCTGATCGGTGGGCAGCGGGAAAGCCGAATTCGGCAGAATCGTCGGGAATGGGTTCTGCGGTGTCACGGAGAACTTCGCAGCACTGATGGCCTGCGCGAACGGCAAACCACCGGACGTCTGCAACAGCGACTGGTTGGATACGCGCATGTAGTAGACGCCATAGCCGCTGCGCAGAACCGTCTTCTGGTTTCCGAAGAGGTCCCACGCGAAGCCAACGCGAGGAGCGAAGTTCTTCCAAGAGAAGCAGTTGAGCAGAGTGCAACTGGAGACGCCAGGCGTGCCCACGCGCGGTGTGGCTTCGGGGTGAATGATGTGGATGATCTGTTGTGTTCCATCCTCGAGCCCGGCGAAGTTGGCCAGGAAGTTATTTAGTTCGTGCGCCGTGCTCAAGCCCTCCCAGCGCAGACCCAGATTGAGCGTGAAGCGTGGGAAGAGTTTCCAGTCATCCTGCAAGTACGCGGAGAAGTCCAGCGCGCGGAAGTGGAAGGAACTGAACCCCGCACTCCCCTGCGAGCCGGTGACCCGGCCCAGGAGCCAGTTCTGAAGGCCCGCGAGCGCGGGAATGGCCGCCACTGGGTCGCCCGCCACGGTGTCGGCAAAGGTGACGCTGCCGCGCTGGGCGAAGTTGTTGAACCGGTTCAACTGGTACCGGCTGCTTTCCATCCCCAATCGGAACAGGTGCTTCCCATGCGTGATGGAGATGTCGTCGCCGGAGACGAACGTGTTGAACACGCCGCCCCGGTTGTCGTTTACGCCCGTGCCGATGCTGAACTGGCCCCCGCCTGCAACGGCCACGCGGTACGCGGCTGGGAATTGCGCCGAGTTCGCCCGAGTGGCGCCGACATCGGTGAGCAGAATCGGCTCATCCGGCACCTGCCCAAACGTGAAGCGGTTAAACCCGAAGCGCACCTCGTTCACGATGTTGGACGAAAACGTGTGCGTCCATCCGACCTTGACGAAGCGGTTTCCCCCCGGCAGCGACTTGGCAAACGGCAGCGACGACGCCACACCGAAGGGCAGCAAGGTGCTGTTGTTGTCGTAGAACGCCCGAGCCGTAATCCGATCTTTCGACGTGAGCTGTTTGTCGAAGGTGACCACGAATTGGTCATCCTTAGCAACTCCCGTCGCCGCCCGCGTGATCCGGGCCTTCAACGGTGCTCCAGTTGTCGGGTCCAGGCCGGGGGTACCTGCAAGCGTCGGGATGCAGTGCGTGCCGTCGCTGAACCCGGGGCACTTCGAGGCCGGAAGGTTCAGGAAGGCCAGCGCGGTGGGATCCAATTGCGTGAACCCAGTCGGCAACCCGGTCGGGAAGAACGCAGCCTGAAGTGTGGCCTGTGTCCGGACTGCGGGGAAGATCGGGATCGTGGTCGTGAAGAAGGTCGAAGCCGAAGCTCCCGAGGCCGCCCGGCTGCCCTGGTAGTTGACGAAGAAAAACGCGTCCTTCCAGAACGGGATTGGGCCGCCGAACGAGGCGCCAAACTGGTTCTGGCGCAACACTGGCCGCGGTACCTGTGGCACCGAGGCATTGTTGAACCACGAGTTCGCGTTGAGGATGTTGTTGCGGAAGAACTCATACGCGTTCCCGTGATACTGGCTGGTCCCGGACCGCAAGTTGACTTGAATGTTCCCGCCACCGTTGCGTCCCTGCGAGGCGTCGTAGAGCGACGTCTGCGCCTTGAACTCCTGAATCGTGTTCGGGTTCGGCAGCGGCACGTTGTCCAGGATGGGCAGGTTGATGTCGTTCGCGTTGATGCCTTCGAGCTGATAGTTGTTGTTCGTCGGGCGCTGGCCGTTGACGTTCATGGTCACTTGGCCCCGGCCCAGTGAGGCGTTGTCGAACAGCTCGCTGTTCGCGCCCGCGGAGAGGGTCAGGAGCGTCAGGAAGTTGCCGGTGGAAAGCGGCAGGCTGGCAACGGTCTCTGACCCGATCGTCTGACCTGTGGTCGCATTCGCGAGGTTGACGGCCGCCGCAGCCCCGGTTACGGTAACCGTCTCGGTCACCGCCCCCAGTTTCATCGTGGCCGTCACCGAAGTCGTCTCGGTTACCCGGACCACGATGTCGTCCGCGACGAACTTCGCGAACCCGGCTGCGGCCGTGATCTCTACTCGATAGGTGCCCGGGGGAAGCAGTGTGATATTGAAAACCCCCGCCGTGGTAGTCGTCGTCTCGCGCACCTTGGCTCCCGTGGCCTTGTTAATCACGACAACGTTCGCGTTCGGGATCGAGCCGCCTTTCTCATCTTGTACCACGCCGCTGATTGCGCCGGTTGCACCGCCCTGGGCCCAAAGTCCTGCAGGGATGAACAGGGCGAAAGTGAGGGCAATAGCAAGCCCAATGCTGAGCTTTCTCATCTTCTTTCCTCCTGAGTAATTGGCGGGCGGCTTGGAACCTAATCAGTGTGGAGGTTGATGTTCACACCGGACGGGCGTGGACTAACCGAACTAGCGGCAGCTTTCTAACGTGCAATTGATTTGCCAGGCGAACATGAAATTCTAGCCGCGTATGTTTCTATTTGTGAGTGAGATAGATTAAGAACTTGGAACGTTTAAAATCTTAATATACCCCTCCATCCGGGAATCCGTATCTTCCTACGCTTCTTGGTAGGACTCGGACCAGAATATGGAAGCACTCTGATCCGCGAGCCTCGCAGGTCACGGAGCGCCCGATGATGGGAGCCGCCCGAAATCGGATTCCGGACAGAGTGGGAATGAAGAGGTCAGCCAAGATCAAACAGGGCCCTTGCGGGCCCCGTTTGCGGTTCGGTGTGACGTTCTTGCTTCAGGCTACCAGATCAGCTTCAGCCCAAGCTGCATGTTCCGGCTGCCACCTTTGAAGGCCCGGCTGTTGAGGAAGAGGATGCCTGAGCCAGCGATCGGGCTCGAGTTCACGGACAACACCGTCGCCTGGCTAAACAGGTTCTGGATTGTGGCCTCGAATCCAAGACGCATTGGTTCGTTCGACTTGCGTCACGTGTCCCTGCTCAATCTCCTGCAGCACCTTCCACCGCTCCCTCTCGCGCTGACTTATGCTGATCCGCTTCCTCTGGCATCGGGCCTCCCGGCCCCTAGAAAAGCGGACACTCCTAGTTTGCACAAACCGGACAATCTCACTTTGGTCTTACAGGGGAAAACTTTTTCCTTGACAAACTACTGAGGAAGGAATAAGTAAGCCTCAAGTTAGCATTTTTTCGGTCGGAAAAAGAGTTCGGTTGCCTGTTCATATGAAAATTATTGGTGGGGGGCTATGAACATGTCAGAGTGGCTTAGGAAGAATTGTCCTCTCGTTTCCTTATCAGACAGATGCACACAACAAAAGTGTAATCTCAGCGCCGAACTGGCCCGAGGAGGACGTGAGATGTATTTTAAACGAGCTGCTTATTCTTGCCTTGCCTTGCTGTTCGTGTTTGCAATCATGCCGTCAACCTTACATTCTCAGTCCCCGACAACGGGTGCGGTGACTGGCACAGTGACAGACGCGTCCGGTGCGGTCATTCTCGGCGCTTCGGTCACTCTGACGGAGGCGGCCACGGGCGCGACGCTGACCGGCGTTAGTGACTCCGCGGGCCACTTTGTATTCCCTGTTGTGGCCCCTGGCAATTACACGTTGAAAGCTACCGCGAAAGGGTTCCGGACGAC
>JBGQGH010000026.1:0-29242 GCA_041497315.1 Terriglobia bacterium
CACTCCACACGGATGCCGCGGTGGTCCCCGCATACATTTACTGGGACGCGCCGTCGCGGAAATACCGCTTGCGCTATGATCCGGCCGTCGAACTGGTGCGGACCGGTGACGCCGACGCGGACATCCGCGAAAATACGGTGCGCTTCACAAGAGTAATCGAAAACTACGCGCGGCGGTTTCCGGACCAGTGGCTCTGGATACACAAGCGTTGGAAGACCCGCCCGCCGGGAGAAAAACCGATTTATCCGTTTTAGCGAGAGTGCGGAAAGGACTGCTATGAGTCATACGGCGCACGAACTTGCACTGTATTTGGGTGCAGAAATTGAAGGGGACGGCGCGGGTTCGATCAGCGGCGTCGCCAGCCCGGAATTGGCGGGCGAGAACGATTTGATTTACGTTGAATCACCGAAGCACGCCGGCCGCGCGGCTGCTTCTCGCGCGCGATGCGCAATTGTGCCGCCCGGCATCGATCTGCCGGGGAAAACATTGCTGCTCACGGCGGAACCCAAGCTGGCGTTCGTCAAGGCCGCAGCGTGGTTGCTGCCCGCACCGTCCATCGCGCGCGGGATTCACCCCACGGCGATCATCGCCAAGAGCGCGCGGCTCGCGGCTGACGAGAGCGTGGGGCCGTATGCCGTCATTGAAGACGACGCCGAGATCGGGCAGGGAACTGAAATTGGAGCGCACTGCTTTGTGGGCCGCGGCGCGCGGCTCGGCGAGAATTGCCGCCTCTATCCGCGGGTGACGCTCTACGCCGGCGCGCGGCTAGGGAATCGCGTAACTGTGCACTCCGGAGCGGTCATCGGGTCGGACGGGTTTGGCTACGTCTTCGGCGATGGCCGATACTGGAAGTTCCCCCAAATCGGCACGGTCGAGATCGGAGACGACGTCGAAATCGGCGCGAACACCACAATCGATCGCGGCGCGTTGGATGCGACACGAATCAGCGTAGGTGTGAAGCTCGACAACCTGGTGCAAGTTGCGCACAACGTGGAGATCGGCGAACATTCCGTGGTGGCGGCGCAAACCGGCATTTCTGGCTCGAGCGTGATCGGCAAGAACGTCGTCATCGGGGGCCAGGTCGGCATCGCCGATCACTGCCGCCTCGAGGACAAATCCGTCGCCGGCGCGCAGGCCGGCATCCCCACGGGCAAGACAATTCGCAGCGGGCAAATCGTCTGGGGCACTCCCGCGCGGCCGCTCGAGAAATTCAAAGAGCAATACGCCTGGTTCGCGAGGCTGCCGGAGCTGGCCGAGCGGCTGAAGAAGCTCGAGCGCGCCGGCACAAAGGAGTAACAGCGCAGATGCGACTCCTGGTCGTCGGCGGACACACGCGCAACATCGGCAAGACTGCGCTGGTGGTGGATTTGTTGCGCGCGTTTCCGGAAGCCGCCTGGACCGCGGTGAAGATCACGCAGTACGGTCACGGCCTTTGCTCACGCGAAGCCAAAGCCTGCGACTGTGCGCCGGATGAGCACATGTTTGCCATCGACGAGGAGCAAGAGCGCAACTCTGGTTCGGACACTTCAAGGTTCCTCGCGGCAGGCGCGGCGCACGCTTTCTGGCTGCGGACGAAGCAAGGCCGCCTCGCGGAGGCTCTCCCGTTGCTGCGCAAAACGCTTGACCACTCTGCCGGTTCGGACGGCAACGTCATCATCGAGAGCAACACGCTGCTGAATTTCCTGCGCCCGAGGCTCTACTTGGTCGTCCTCGATCCCACGCGGGAGGATTTCAAGGAGTCGGCGCGATTCCACCTGGATCGGGCCGACGGACTGGTTCTGCGGCACCCGCTTCCGGGGCCGACCATCATCCCCGTGGATTCGCAGCGCGCCGTCTGGTGGGCAGGTTTTCCCTGGCGGGTCATCCAGGAGATTCCCCGCTTCCAGCAGGCCCTCGGCGATCCGCTTCCCGAACCGATGGTCAAGTTCGTCTCCCGAGTTTTCTTCGGCTCCGGGGCGCAATCGGGGGGAAGAAGACAACATCTTACTTGTTGACCCTCATCCAAAACATAGAGATAATATTGGGTTTAAGGAGTCCTCGAGGTACAAGTGTTAGGGGCGGATGGAGTACTCCATCCGGAGCTGGCATTTCGGGGTATTGTTGCTGGGCGTAGGGAAAATTTGTGTTTTCCCCCGGTGTGTGGTGTGCGTACATGCGCACGGGCGCTTTGGCTGGATCGCGCATTCATTTTTTGGAAGCAGGTAATTTGAGGGATAGATGAGTTCGGGAACCAAATTAGAGTTTGAGCCGTCCGGTGGTGTACCCCCTCGGCCGGAGGAATTGAAGAGTCTCGAAACGCGAATCGATGAGGCTGTCGAGAGCGGCGTTAACCACCTGCTCTCTCTCCAGGTGGACGAGCGTTACTGGCTGGGTGAACTCGAAGCCGACACCACGCTCGAATCCGATTACATTTTCTACCTCAACGTTCTCGGCAAGGCCGATCCCAAACGCATCGCCAAGCTGGCCAACTATATCCGGCGGCGCCAGCAGCCCGATGGCGGCTGGAATATTTATTTCGGCGGGCCATCCGAGCTAAACGCGTCGGTGAAAGCTTACTTCGCGCTAAAGCTGGCGGGGGATTCGCCCGATGCTCCGCACATGGTGCGTGCGCGCGAAGCTGTGCATCGCCTAGGCGGCCTCGAGCGCACGAATTCTTTCACGCGGTTTTACCTCACACTGGTCGGCGCGCTGGGCTGGGAAATGGTGCCGGCTGTCCCGCCGGAGCTGATGCTCCTGCCAAACTGGTTTTACCTGAACATTTACGAGATGTCGTCCTGGTCGCGCGGCATCGTGATCCCGCTGGCGATTTTGTACGCGCACAAGCCGCGCTGGATGCTGCCCGCCAACGCGCGCGTGGACGAACTCTTCCGCGATCCTTCCGAGAAGCGCGCCGCCTTTGCCTGGGACCGCCAGCAGCTTCTGAGCTGGCGGAATTTCTTTCTGGCGCTGGATCGCGGCCTGAAACTCTACGAGCGTCTGCCGTGGAAACCTCTGCGCCAGCGCGCCTTGCGCCAGGCCAAGACCTGGCTCTACGAGCACCTGGAACGCTCGGAAGGCCTCGCGGCAATTTATCCCGCCATGATGAACGCCATTTTCGCGCTCATCGCGCTCGGACATGGCCCCGACGATCCACTCACGGCGCGCGAGATTCGCGAACTGGGGCGTTTCGAGATCGAAGAAGGCGACACGATTCGCGTGCAGCCGTGTTTCTCGCCCGTGTGGGATACGGCGATTGCCATGGTCGCGCTCGAAGAAGCCGGCCTGCCGCCGAATCATCCCGCGCTGGTCAAATCCGCGGAGTGGCTGCTCGATCACCAGATCCTCGGGCCTGGCGACTGGCAGGTGAAGAATCCCAGCGTGCCGGGTGGCTGGGTGTTTGAGTTCCGCAACGAGTTGTATCCGGACGTGGACGACACGGCTTTCGTGCTGATGGCGCTGCAGCGCGTAGATTATCCGGACCGCACGCGCTTGGAAAACGCCACGCGCCGCGGCATCGAGTGGCTTCTGAGCATGCAGAACCGCGACGGCGGCTGGGGTGCGTTCGATCACGACAACGATTGTTACGTCTTCACCGAGGTGCCCTTCGCGGACCACAACGCCATGATTGATCCTTCGACCGCTGACGTGACTGCGCGCGTGCTGGAATGTCTGGGCCGCTACGGCTGGCCCGCAACCCATCCGGTGATTCAGCGCGCTGTGACCTTTTTGCTGAAGGATCAGACCGCGGACGGTTCCTGGTACGGCCGCTGGGGCGTGAACTACGTGTACGGCACCAGCGGCGTCCTGCGCTCGCTTGAAACCGTGTCGCTCGCGGCTCAGGAATACTGCAAACGGGCGGTCGAGTGGCTCCGCCAAGTTCAAAACGCCGACGGCGGCTATGGCGAATCGATCGCCTCGTACTACGACGCTTCGCTCAAGGCCAAGGGACGCAGCACGCCGTCACAAACCGCCTGGGGCCTGATTGGCCTGCTGGCGGCCAGCGAGTTGAGCGATCCCGCCATCGCTCGCGCGGTGACGCACCTTGTCGAACAGCAGAAGAGCGACGGTTCGTGGGACGAGCAGGAATTTACGGGCACTGGTTTTCCCTGCGTTTTCTATTTGAAGTACCACTTGTATCGCAATTATTTTCCGCTTTACGCCCTGGCGCGCTATCGCAACCTCACGCAGCAGATTTCGCAATTTTCCGCGCTGGAAATCCGGCCGGAACAGTTGGAGCGCCTCGAAGCCATACGGGAGAGTGCATGAGATTTCCACTGAAGTTGACCGCCAATCTGACGAAGTACATCGCAGGCAAGAAAATCCGTGGCGAGAAAATGTTTCCGCTGGTGATGATGCTTGAGCCGTTGCACGCCTGCAACCTCACTTGCACCGGCTGCGGCCGCATCCGCGAGTACAAGTCCACCATCAACGAGATGATGACCGTCGAGCAGTGCGTGGCCGCGATGGAGGAGTGCGGCGCGCCGGTCGTTTCCATCTGCGGCGGCGAACCGCTGATCTATCCGGAGATGGGCCGGCTGGTGCGCGAAATCCTGGACCGCGGGCGCCACATCTACCTCTGCACCAACGGCATGTTCATCCGCAAGCGGCTGCACGAGTTCAAGCCCACCTCCAGCTTTTTCTGGAACGTTCACCTGGACGGCATGGAGCGCACGCACGACCTCTGCGTCGAGAAGGACGGCGTATTCCGCGAGGCCATTGAAGGCGTCAAGGCTGCCAAGGCGGCGGGATTCTTCGTCTGCTCCAACACCACGGTGTACAAAGAAACCGACCTCAACGAAATCGCCGAACTCTACGCCTACCTCTACGAACTGGGCGTGGACGGCTACATGATCTCCCCCGCGTACTCTTATGCCGCGGTGATGACCAAGGACATTTTCATGTCGCGCGAGGAAGTGCGCGAGAAATTCAGCCTGGCCTGCCAGCTCCTCGAAAAATTCAACCTGATGACCTCGCCGATTTATCTCGAATACCTGCGCGGCGAACGCGAGCTGATGTGTACGGCCTGGGGCAATCCCACCTACAACCCGCGCGGCTGGAAAGGCCCGTGTTACCTGATGACGGATACGCACCACGCCACGTTCAAGGAATTTTTGGAAGAAACGCCGTGGGAAAAGTACGGTCCCGGCCGCGACCCGCGCTGCGCCGACTGCATGGTGCACGTCGGGTTCGAGCCTTCCGCGGTGCTTGGCGCGCATCCCAAGTTCGGCGACAACTGGAAAATGCTGACCTGGCAGTTGCGCGGCTCGATGGGTGGCGCCCGCGGCAAGACAAAGGCGGCAAAGACAAACGGCCACGGCAATGGGCACGGAAACGGTCACAACGGCGACTCGGCGAACCGCGGAAACGGTTTCAGCCGTCCGCCCCAGGAAGAATTGGTCGCGAAAGACGGGAGTCTGCGGGTTCTATGACCACGCTGGTCACCGGGGCCACCGGCTTCCTGGGAAGCCATGTGGCGCGCCAACTGGTCGGGCGCGGAGAGCGCGTGCGGGCTTTGGTGCGCGCGGAGAGCAAATCGCGCGCGCTCGATGGTCTGAATGTGGAACGCGTGACCGGCGATCTGCGCGACGCCGCTTCGCTCGCTCGCGCGATGGAGGGAGTTTCACGCGTCTTTCATGTGGCGGCGGATTATCGCCTTTGGGCAAGAGACCCACGCGAGATCTACGAATCGAACGTCGGCGGCACCAAGAATCTGCTCGACGCCGCCGCGCGCGCCGGAGTCGAGCGGTTCGTTTACACCAGCACGGTGGCGACGGTTGCCGTCCCGCACTCCAGTGTGCTGCCGAATGAAGAAACTCGCGCGAGCCTCGATGACATGATCGGCGATTACAAGCGCTCGAAATTTCTGGCCGAGCAGGAAGCCCAAAGCGCGGCGGAAAAAGGTCTGCCGATCGTGATCGTGAATCCGACCACGCCGGTTGGCCCCGGCGATTGGAAGCCGACGCCCACGGGCAAGATCATCCTCGATTTTCTGAAGGGCCGCATGCCGGCCTTCGTGGATACGGGATTGAACCTGATTCCGGTGGAAGATGCCGCAGCGGGACATTTGCTAGCCGCCGAGCGCGGCCGCATTGGACAACGCTATCTCCTCGGCGGTCGCAATATGACGCTGAAAGAGATTCTCGAAGTCCTCGCCCGCGTCGCGGGACGCCGCGCGCCGCGCATGCAGATTCCGCACGCCGTGGCCATGGCCGCCGGCTACGCGGATCAGGTTTATTCCCGCATCGTGGGCCGCGAGCCGCAAATTCCGCTCGATGGCGTGCGCATGGCGCGGCACCGCATGTTTGTGGATTCCACGAAAGCGGCGCGCGAACTTGGGTTCACGGCGGGATCGGTTGAGGCCGCGCTGGTGCGGGCGGTGCGTTGGTACGAGGAGAACGGATACGTCACGCCGGGCCGCACCGGGCGTTCCATCGAGGCTGCGGCCGCGTAGGATATGGGATGAGAGTTCTGGTCACATTTGCGGTCAGCGAAGAATTCGGGCCCTGGCAGGCGCGGCACCGCTTTGCGCCGACCCGGCCCGAGGATCCGAATGTTTTCCAGGCGCGCGTCGGTGATGCCGAGGTCACCGCGCTTCTGACGGGAATTGGACCGAAGATCGCGAAACTCAGCACCGGAATTCTCCTGGCCGGCCTCGAGTCGGAGCACATGTTCGATCTTTGCATCTCGACCGGGCTTGCAGGAGCGCTGAAACTGGGCTACGCCGCAGGCGATATTCTGGCAGCGAGCTCGATTGCCCGAGAGGAGAAGAATCTGCTGCTTTCGAGCGGCGAACTGCCTGCGCACCCGAGATGCCTCGAACTCGCGGGCGTTTGCGGAGCAAGAATTGTGGAGCGTTTCCGGACTTCGGATCATCTGATCCTGACGGCGTGCGAGAAGTCGCTTCTGGCGGAGACGGCCGACGCGGTGGAGATGGAGAGTTTCGAGATCCTGAACGAGGCACTCTCGCGGGGAATTCCCGGCATCGCCATCCGCGCGGTGGGAGATTCGGCGGACGAGGATCTGCCGCTCGATTTCAATCAGGCCGTTACGCCCGAGGGAAGAATCAGCCGTGGGCGAATTTTCACGGCCTTGCTGAAACGGCCCATGGCGCTGCCGGGCCTGCTGCGATTCGCGCGGCAAAGCCGCGACGCGGCTATCGCGCTCGCGGACTACCTCGATTGCTACGTTGTGACGGTCGCCGCGAAGGTCCGGCCGAGCGAATTGGAGATGGCAGAGGCGGTCGCCGCCACATGAGTCACAGCGCCACCCAACTCGAAACGCTCACGCCTGCCGCGCCGGCGGTTCGCCACATGCGCGCGGGCGTGTATCTGGGCGCGGGCCGCGTGGCGGTGGAGTCCGTTCCGGTCCCTGAGATTGCCGCGGGCGAGGTCCTGATCCGCGTGAACGCCTGCGGAATCTGCGGCACCGACCTCAAGAAGATCCAGAACGGCTTCGTGAAACCGCCGCAAATCTTCGGCCATGAGGTCGCCGGCACGATTGTTGAAGTCGGGCGCGGCGTGCGCCAATGGAGGCCGGGCGACCGCGTGGTGAGTTTCCACCACATTCCGTGCGGCAGTTGCTTCTACTGCCAGCGCAGATTGTTTTCCCAGTGCCCGGCCTACAAGAAAGTGGGATTGACGGCGGGCTACGATCCCAACGGCGGCGGGTTCGCCGAATACGTGCGCGCCATGCCGTGGATCGTGGAGCGCGGAATGGTGGCGATCCCTCCGGACGTGACGGATGAAGAAGCGATTTTCATCGAGCCGGTCAATACCTGCGCGAAAGCGATTCAAAAAGCACGTGTGGAGGCGGGTGAGACCGTCGTCGTTCTGGGGCAGGGGCCCATCGGCCTTCTGCTGATGATGCTGGCGCGGCTGGCCGGCGCCACCGTGCTGACGACCGATCCCATCGCGGAGCGCCGCGCGAAAAGTGTGCGCCTCGGCGCCATTGCCGCGTTCGATCCCGCAGATTCCAGAATCGGCGAAGAAGTCCGGTCGCGCACCGAAGGCCGCGGAGCGGACGTGGCCCTGGTCGCGGTCGCGAATCCCGCGGTGGTCACGGCCGCGCTGGAGTTGACGCGCCCGGGGGGCCGGGTCTTGCTTTTTGCGCAGAATGACCCCAAGATGGAGATCGAGTTTCCCGCCGCGGCCGTAGGGATCGATGAAAAGGAAATCCTCGGCAGCTATAGCGCTTCCGTGGAGTTGCAGGCCGAGAGTGCGAGGCTTGTACTGTCCAGAATTATTCCGGTACGCGAGTTGATTTCTCACCGGTTACCGCTGGATCAGTTTCGTGAGGCTCTGGAGATCGCCGCCCGTCCCGCGGGCGATTCTTTGAAAGTGGTGATATTGCCTTGATACAAAAAGAGAGAAACGGTCACATGACCGCTGCCGTGCTGTACGGCAGTGAAGATCTGAAAATCGAGAGAGTGGATATCCCACAGTTCGGCGCCGATGAAGTGCTGGTCCGCGTGATGGTCGCGTTGACCTGCGGCACCGATCTGAAAGTCTGGAAGCAGGGATATCACGCCCGCATGATTACGCCTCCGGCGATTTTCGGCCACGAACTGGCCGGAGTCGTGGAAGCGATGGGCCGCAACGTCAACGGCGGACTCCACGTGGGTGCGCGGGTGGTGCCGGCGAACTCGGCGCCGTGCTGCACGTGCCTCTTTTGCCGCAAAAACCGCGAGAACCTCTGCGAAGACCTGCTCTTCAATAACGGCGCGTATGCCGAGTACATCCGCATTCCCGGGCGCATCGTCCGTCAGAACATGCTGGAGATCCCCGAGCACGTTTCGTTTATTGACGCCGCGATGGTCGAGCCGCTGGCCTGCGTCTTGCGCGGAATCGATGAAACCGAGATCAACTCCGGCGATACCACGGTTCTGATCGGCTGCGGGCCAATCGGGCTGAAGTTCATCCGCGTGCTCACGAGCCGCGGCGTCAACGTCATCGCTCTCGCCAAGCGCGCCAGCCAGGTCCGCGCGGCGGAACGCCTGGGCGCCCGCGCGGCGTTCGACGTCACCAAGCTCACAGATCCCGTCCGCGTGGTCCGCGAACTCACCGAGCTCGGCCGCGGCGCCGATTCCGTTATCGAAGCGGTGGGCTCGCCAGCCACCTGGCAGTGGGCTATCCAGATGGTGCGGCGCGGCGGCACGGTAAATCTCTTCGGCGGCTGCCCGCGCGGCTCGCAGGTGCAGTTCGATCCCGCGGCGCTGCACTATTCCGAGATCACCATCAAGTCCACGTTCCATCATACGCCGCGCTTTATCCGCGAAGCTCTGGACTCGATCGCGCGCGGAGAAATCCGCGCGAGCGACTTCGTCACCGGCGAGATCCAGCTCGAAGAACTCCCGCAGGTGTTCGAGCACATGAAACACCGCAACGGCGAGCTGAAGACCGCGGTTATTCCGTAAACGGCGGTATTTCGGCCGCAAGCCGTAGCAAACGGGCGGTGCGTTTTTCCGGGGGCCGGGGCGTGAAGACGCGCCGGCCTTTTTTTGCATCAGGGATCGCCTCTGCGCATGCCACCACTTGTGGAACTCGAAATCGCCCGGACCGCGCCACCCCCGGGTTGCAGTGTCGCCGAGGCCCAGCGCTACACTCGCTGGCTGGCCACGCATCACTACGAAAATTTCAATGTTGTTTCCTGGCTGCTGCCGCGCCGTCTGCACCAGCACTTCTACAATCTTTACGCCTACTGCCGATGGGCCGATGATTTGGGCGACGAAGTGGCCGATCCCGCCCGCGCGCTGGAACTTCTCGACTGGTGGGAACGGGAGTTGCATCTGTGCTACGCCGGACAGCCATCCCATCCCGTTTTCGTCGCGCTCGAACCCACCATCCGCGCGTGCGACATCCCGATCAAACCGTTCGCGGATTTGCTCATCGCGTTTCGCCAGGACCAGTCCGTCCGCCGCTACGCCACGTGGGACGACATGATCGGCTATTGCCTCTATTCCGCGAATCCGGTGGGCCGGCTGGTGCTCTATCTTTGCGGCTACTGCGACGCCGAGCGGCAACGCCTCTCCGATTTCACGTGCACCGCGCTTCAGCTCGCCAATTTCTGGCAAGACGTCGCGCGCGACCAGGACGAGCGCGGGCGCATTTACATTCCGCTCGACCGCCTCGGTGCGCACGGACTGAGTTTTGCCGATATCGAAGCGAAGCGCTTCGATGCGTGCTACGTCGCGCTGATGAAGGAGCTCATCGCCGATACGCGCGCGCTATTCGCGCAAGGCCTCCCCCTCGCGCAGACCGTCGATTCCATGCTGCGCCTCGATATCGAGCTCTTCAGCCGTGGCGGGCTCGAAGTCCTCAATTCCATCGAGCGGATCGGCTACGATACACTTCACCATCGCCCGGCAATCTCGCGCTCAACTCAAATTCGAATGCTCTGCCGGGCCCTGGGATCCAAGATCGCGGCATTCGGCAAGAGCTATCCCGCAGAACCCACGCAGTACGAACCGCACCCGTCAACAGTGCTGGAGGAGATTCCCGAGGGCGAAAGGAATAAGGGATTGGTTTCCTCCGCAGAGGCGCAGAGGCTTCGGGCGTCTTACGAAGAATGCGATCGAATCGCACGCGCAGCCCGCAGCAGTTTTTACATGAGTTTCTTCGGCATGCGCAGAGAGAAGCGGCTTGCGATGTGCGCTTTATACGCCTTCATGCGCTTGGTGGACGACGTCTCTGACGAAAAAGGAGATGCAGAGGCGAAACAGAAAGGGCTGGCTCGATGGCGCGGGTTGCTCGATTCCGCGCTGGCTGGCGACTTCTCCGGGCACAAGATACTGCCCGCGCTTGCTGACACGGTTGGCCGGTTTCAGATTCCGCCCCGCTATCTGCATGACCTGATTTCCGGAGCGGAGATGGACCTGACCGTGCGAGCCTATCCGACCTTTGACCGCTTGGCCGAATACTGTTATCGGGTCGCTGGAACGGTTGGCCTCTGCTGCTTACAGGTGTTCGGCTACAGGGACCCGAAGGCTCCCGACCTCGCGGAAAAACTGGGCATCGCCTTTCAATTGACGAACATTGTTCGCGATGTGCGGAGCGATCATGAAATCGGACGCATTTATCTGCCCGAGGAGGACTTGCAACGATTTCACTGCCAGCCGGAGGAGCTGGCACGCGGCGAGAACCCCGCCGCACGCGAATTGCTGGCGTTCGAGGCGGACCGAGCGTGGCGATTCTACGAAGAAGGAGCCCCGCTAGTGAGGCTCGTCAGTCCGGACAGCCGTGCGGCCCTGTGGGCTCTGATCCGCACGTACAGCACGTTGCTGAGTCGCATTGAAGCCAAAGAATTCGACGTATTCTCCTCCCGGATAAGCCTCTCCAACGCGGAAAAGGTCCATATCCTGCTCATCGCGGGAATGCGCGGCTGGTGGAAAAAGGATGTCATCGCAAAGCGTGTTGGTGATCGGCGGCGGGCTGGCGGGCCTGTCCTCCGCCGTCGCGCTGGCTGAAGCTGGCTTTCGCGTCCGCCTGGTCGAGAAGCGCCCGCACCTCGGCGGGCGCGCCACTTCCTATTCACTGCCGAACGGCGAGCACGTGGACAATTGCCAGCACGTGACGCTGGGCTGCTGCACCAACCTGGACGATTTCTACCGCCGCGTCGGCGCCGCCGGGAAAATCCGCTGGTACGATCGGCTGGTTTTCGCTGACCCGGAAGGCCGCCGCGGCGCGATTGAACGCTCATCGCTGCCAGCGCCTTTCCACATGAGCGGGTCCTTCGCTGTGTTTCCCCTGCTCAGCTTGGCCGATAAACGGGCCATCGCGCGCGCCATGCTCGAGATCGTGCGCAGCGGCGGGCGGCCCCGCGGGCTCGAAGGCGCCGGAATTTCTATGCTCGAATGGCTCCGTCGCGAGCGCCAAACCGAGGCCGCCATTGAGCGCTTCTGGAGAGTCGTGCTGGTCAGCGCCTTGAACGAAGATCTCGGCCGCACCGACGCGCGCTACGGCGTGGACGTTTTCTGGAAGGCGTTTCTCGCAAACCGGCAGGGCTACCGCGTGGGGATTCCGTCCGTGCCCCTCGGTCAACTGTATGACGGGTGCCGCGGCGCGATCGAGCAGCGGGGCGGGGAAGTGGAGCTTCGCGCGGGCGTGCGCGAGATCCGCGTTGCAGATGGCCGCGTCACCGGCGTGTTGCTGGATAATGGGAGCGAAGCGACCGCGGACTTCTACATTGCCGCGGTGCCACAGGATGTGGTCCCGGCGCTGTTGCCGCCTGCCGTGGTCGAGCGCGAGGCGGCATTCATGAATCTTCGCCATCTGCGCACCTCGCCGATCACAGGAGTGCACATGTGGTTCGACCGGCCGGTGATGTCGGAGCCATTTCTCACCGTCCTCGAACAGACCACGCAGTGGATTTTCAACAAATCGAAGCTCTATGCTGATGCTGGATCGAGCGATGAGCGCAACGCGCAGTATTTGCAACTGGTGATCAGCGCTTCTTACAGCCTGGTGCCGCGTTCACGGCAAGAGATCATCGATATGTGCCGGCGCGAGCTCGCGCAGATTCTCCCGGCCACGCGCGAGGCACAACTCGTGAAGGCGACCGTGATCAAGGAAGTGGACGCGACGTTTTCGCCCGAGCCGGGTTGCGACCGCTGGCGGCCCGCTCAAAAGACCGCGATTCGCGGACTGTACCTGGCCGGCGATTGGACCGCGACGGAATGGCCGGCAACGATGGAAGGCGCGGTGCGCAGCGGCTACCTTGCTGCGGAAGCGATTCTCGCGGAAACGGGTGAGCCGCGGAAATTCTTGCAGCCCGATTTGCCGGTGGCGGCGCTGAACCGGTGGCTGGCGCGCTCTTGAATTCAGGAGGCTTTCGCTTTAAGATTTCGTTTCCATCCTCCACCCTCGCCCGATACAGGTGATGATCATGGCCTCATACAAGCAGGGAACTATTCTCGTACTCGTCGGCACGCGGAAGGGCGCGCTCATCTTCCGAAGCGACGCGCGGCGGCGATCCTGGAAGCTCGACGGCGTTTACCACAAGGGCCAGGACATTCGCCATTTCATTCTCGACCCTCGCGATTCCGAAACGCTTTACGCCACGGTGAATAATGACTGGTTCGGCTCCGACATTCAGCGCAGCAAGGACCGTGGGCGCACTTGGCAGAAAACGAAAGGCGGCGTGCGCTACGAGAAAGACGCCGGCCTGAGCGTCAAGCGCATCTGGCACATTCGTCCGGGGCGCGAGAGCGAGCCGGGCGTGGTCTACGCCGGCGTGGATCCTGCGGGGCTTTTCCGCAGCAATGACGGCGGCGCGACCTGGGCTGAGGTTCGCGGCCTCAATCGGCATTCCACACGCTCACGCTGGAATCCCGGAGCAGGCGGCTTGATCGTGCACACGATCCTGCTCGATCCCGAAAATCCGCGCCGGATGTACGTGGCGATTTCCGCCGCGGGAGTTTTTCGCAGCGACGACGGCGGGCAATCCTGGTATCCGCGGAACAAGGGCACCCGCGTGGACTTTCAGCCTAATAAATATCCTGTCGTCGGCCAGTGCGTGCACAAACTGGCCATGGCGCCCGGCCGGCCTACCCTGCTTTATCAGCAAAACCATTGCGGGATGTATCGCAGCGACTCGGCCGGCGACAAATGGACGGATATTTCGCGGGGACTGCCCTCGCGGTTCGGTTTTCCGATTGCCGTGCATCCGCGAGACCCGGGGACCATCTGGGTGCTGCCGCATATCGGGGCTGAATGGCGCGTCTTTCCGAACGGCTGTACAGCCGCTTACCGGTCGACGAACGGCGGGCGCACCTGGCAGAAGCAGACGCGCGGACTGCCCACGCGCAACGCTTTCCTGACGGTATTGCGCGAGGCTTCGTCCACCGACGCTTGCGATCCCGCGGGAGTTTATTTCGGCACGGAGACGGGCCAGCTCTTCTACTCGCGCAACGAGGGCCGCCAGTGGGGTCTGCTGGCGGACAACTTACCCGGCATCCAATCGGTGGAAGCTGCGACGATTTAGTGGCGCGGAGGCTGGCCAATAGAGTAGAACGCCCCGAGCGGCGTTTCGCGCTCGGTAAGTGCTTCGCAGCGCGCGTCCAGCTCTTGATACGCCGCGGCGTGCTGTGAGCGAAAAGTTTCGTACGCCTCGCGAGAGTTCCAGCGATCGATGGTGACGTAGCGGCTTTTTGTTATCGCGTCGCGGTGGAGTTCGGTGCCCAGGTATTCGTGAGATTGGGCGAAAAACCGTGCCCAGTCACCCTGCGGGCCGTACACGCGCTCGAATTCGCTCTCTTTTCCGGCGCGCACTTGGAATTCCCAGATCAGGGTGTAAATGGCCGCGTGGTTTTCCATGCGATTCGTCCGAACCGATTAGGAGTTTTGCACAATTCCGCCGAATTAGCTGCTCGCCCGGCGGAATAAGGGTATGATGGATCATCCCGCGGGAGGAATCTGTGGAGCGGAAGTATAAGCAGAGGGGCTATCAGGACTCTGGAAAGCCGGAGCGCGAGAAAAAAGAGCGCGCGCCGGAACAACGGCCCCGCCAGGAACAGATCGGCCCGCGCACGCCGCGCATGGTCGGTAATGTGACGCGCGCGCGCTGCGCGAATTGCGGTGCGGTGCTGCTCGCGGGCTTCGATCAGAACGGCCAGTGCCCGCGCTGCCAGTCCGAGATGCACTGCTGCAAACAGTGTTTGTTCTTCGATACCGCCGCGCGCTTCGAATGCACTCAGGCGATCCCCGAACGCATCGCGCGCAAGGACGCGCGCAACGAGTGCACCTTCTTCGCTTTCCGTATCACCATCGAAAAAGATACGGCGCCGTCGGCTCCTGCTTCTTCGCCATCCGCGCCCACTCCGCACACCTCGAGCTTGCGCACCGGCGGCGCGCGAAAAGCCTTCGACGACCTCTTCAAGAGGTGACGCCGCCCTAACTGCTTTCGATACCATCACATACGAAACAGAATCCCATCGCCAGAGGCGATTCTGACAGGCCGGATTTCGCAATAGGAGCCGTTTTGCGGGCCTCGTGGGAAGGTCTAGCTACCCCCCTACCTGCCCGGCTGGCGCGACGATTCTAGGCCCGGTGTCTCTGGAAACACCGGGCAATTAGCGTGTGTGACGTAGGGGGTAGGACGCTGGCCGACGGCATTCCCTCCCATGCGGCGTCGCTCACCCTCTCCGTCGCGAGTGCTCGTACTGATTCTGGAAGGGTTAGCGCCGCGTCGGCGCCGAATAGCAAGTCGACGCGCTGCCCGCCTAGCGCGGGGGATTCGGAAACAGCGTGGGTTCCTGGAGTGGCTGGCTGGCTATACGCTCGAGCTCTGGATACTGATGGCGCATGGACTCGGGCACTTTCACTTTCGAGCCGGAGAGCAAGCGGATGAGCTGGAGGGCGTTGACAACGGCTTTGCCCTGAAAGTGATTGTTGGTGATGACGAAAGTATTGCGGGCGTGCGTCGAAAGTTTGCGGATGCGCTCGGCCCAGGGCTCGAGTTCCTCTTCGGTGTAAAGATAGTTGTAGCGCTCTGAAGCCGGCGCGGCGGGATCGTCGCTGAACCAGGTGTCGTAGCGGCGGCCGTGCAGGCGCACGTAACCCACCTGCGCGGTGGCGCGGCCGCTGGGATGCAGCGACTTGCCGATCAGCGGCTGGTCGATGTTGCAGAAGCCTACGCCGCGCTCGTGGAGCAGGGAATAGAAGTCGCGCTCGTTCCACGAAGAGTGGCGGACCTCCGCCACCAGCGGATAATCGCCGAAGCGGTCGATCAGCGAATTCAAGTGCGCGAGGTCTTCCGGAGTGTTGTGGAACGAGTAGGGGAACTGCATCAGGACCGCGCCCAGCCGCTCGGCATCGCGGAGAAGATCGAACCCGGCGCGGACCGCTTTCTCGTCTTCGGCGGTCGCCCCGGTTTCATGCGTGAATTTCTGCCAGAGTTTCGCGGTGAAAAGAAATCGCGGGTTGGCGGCGACGCGCTCCACCCATTGCCAGGAGAGGCTGGGGCGCAGCGGCTGGTAGAAGGACGTATTGATCTCGATCGTATCGAAGAACTCCGCGAGATAGCTGGCCTCGTGAAAATCGCGCGGCTTGTGAGCCGGATAGACGATGCCGGCCCAGTCAGCGTAGGACCAGCCCGCGGGGCCGACGCGGATTTCGGCCGCGGATACGTTCGCCGGACTCTTGCGCGGGGACATGTGGCTTGATTTGAGCCTATGATGCCCGCGGCAAGGCTGTCAATCCGCGGCCGGCCACGGATTGAAAGCGCGGCCGGGAATTGCTATGCTGAATGTGTGTGACGCGTTTGCCTTTCGCTCCACCCCTTTCGTACGCGCAGTGGCTCCCGTAGATCCGGCACAAAGGTGGCCCTATGAACATCTCCATCAGTTGCAGGCATGTGGAGTCGCGCACTCCGGTCGAAACCGAGACGTCCCGTCACCTCGATAAGCTCACCAAACTACTGAAAAGCTATTCCCCCGACCTGGTTCAGTTTCACGGCGGCTTTGAGAAGCATCCGCGCAAGGTCGAGTTCACCTATTCCCTGAATCTTTCACTCCCCACAGGCACGCTGCATGCCACGGGTGCCGGGCCGGACGTGCGCCAGAGCGTGAAGAAGGCGTTCACGGAGCTGAAGATGCAACTGAAGAAGCACCAGTCCCGCCTGCGGCGCGATTAAGTTTGGAAACGGAAACGCCCCCGCGACTAGTTCAGCCCAAGAGCCAAACCGGGAAGATTGCGAAGCGTCACGCCTTGATTGTTTAAGTGTGTGTCGCGGCCGGGTTGCGGCGGGGGCGTACGCAGGCTAGAATCGTTTACCTTCATTGCAGGGGCGTAGCTCAGTGGTAGAGCAGCGGCCTTTTAAGCCGAAGGTCGTGGGTTCGATCCCCACCGCCCCTACCAATGTACCCTTAAACCATCCCTCCCCTTGCTTTGCAAGGAGTGGGGCACCCGGCGTCCCTCGAAGGGACACCAGGAAGTAGAGTGTTTTCATGCCGCGACTGACTGAACAAGAACAACAAGAGATCGTCCGCTATATCGAAGCGGACAAGCCGCTGCCGGATAAATTTCGCTTTCTGCTGTTCGAGGACAAGCGCGAGGTGGAACTGGTCTGGAACGGCAAGACGAGTGAGGTCTGCAATATCGTTCTGCCCTTTCAAGCAATCGAGCAGGTGGACGAGCCACGCGCAGAAAAGCCCGAAGAGACCGCGCTGCAAGCGGGTCTTTTTGACGCCCGTGGCCGCCAGCTCAAGGGCTGGACGAACAAGCTCATCTGGGGCGACAACAAGCTGATCCTTTCGTCGCTAAAGAACGGCCCGCTGCGCGAGGAGATTGAAAAGCAGGGCGGTCTCAAGTTGATTTATATTGACCCGCCATTTGATGTGGGCGCGGATTTCAGCATGGACATCGAGATTGGCGACGACACGTTTACCAAGAAACCCAACATCCTAGAAGAGATCGCCTACCGCGACACCTGGGGCAAGGGCGTGGATTCCTTCATCTCCATGATTTACGAGCGGCTGGCGCTGATGCATGATCTGCTCGCCGAGGATGGCAGCATTTATGTGCATTGCGATTGGCGAGTGAACAGTTCCATGCGGCTCGTCATGGACGAGATATTTGGAGCGAAGCGGTTCAAGAATGAAATCGCATGGAAGCGAAAGACTGGAAGTAGCAGCCAAATCGGCTCGACAACGGATCGTTTCGGACATGATGTAGACTCGCTACTTTTTTTTGGAAGGGGAGAAATCTCACACTTCGGCATGCAGTACACGGAAAGTGATCCTGAGTATGTGGCCAAGTTTTATCGACATAAGGATCCTGATGGACGCATCTATCGAATCGCTGACCTAGCTAATCCCGCGCCGAGACCAACACTTAGATACGAATACAAAGGCTACAAGCCACCTAGAAACGGGTGGGCTATTTCTCTTAAAAAAATGAAGCAATGGGATGCGGAAGGTCGATTGTATTTCCCGAAATCTGAAGATGGTCGCATTCAACGTAAGCGATATTTGGACGAATTGAAAGGCAAGCCCGTGTCGGACTTTTGGGATGATATCGGACAAGTCGCCTCGCAAGCTAATGAACGGCTTGACTATCCCACCCAAAAACCCGAAGCCCTGCTTGAACGCATCCTGAATGCCAGCAGCAATGAAGGCGATCTCGTCGCTGACTTCTTCGGCGGCTCCGGCACTACCGCCGCTGTGGCAGAAAAACTGGGGCGCAAGTGGATCGCCTGCGACCTGGGAAAGTTCGCTATCCACACCACGCGCAAGCGGCTGATCGGCGTGCAACGGAAACTCAAGGCCGAGGGCAAAGACTACCGCGCCTTTGAAATCCTCAACCTGGGTAAGTACGAGCGCCAGCACTACATCGGCGTCAACCCCAACCTGCGCGAAGCGGAACAGCAAAAGCAGTTGGCGCAAAAGGAAGCGGCCTTTGTCGGCCTGATCCTGCGCGCCTACCGCGCCGAAAAGACCGACGGCTTTGTCACCTTCCACGGCAAGAAGGCCGGGCGGCTCGTGGCGGTGGGGCCGGTCAACCTCCCCGTGACACGCCTATTTGTGGAAGAAGTCATTTTAGAGTGCCGCAAAAAGCACATCACCCGAGTGGACATCCTCGGCTTTGAGTTCGAAATGGGGCTGTTTCCGAACGTGCTGGACGAAGCCCGCGCCAAGGGCATCGATATCGCACCCAAGTACATCCCCGCCGAAGTGTTCGACAAGCGAGCGGTGGAAAAAAACCAGGTGGTCTTCCATGATGTGGCGGCAATCGAGGTCAGGCCGCTTGTCAAGAAGAACAGCGTGGCGGTGGAACTTACAGACTTTTCGGTGTTTTATTCGCAGGATTCCATCGCCGCCGCCGAAGCGACGCTGAAGGATAAGTCCAGCAAGATCGTGGTGGAAAAAGGACAGATCGTGAAGGTGAGCAAGGACGCGCACGGCATCGTGAGCCGCGAACGGCTCACAAAGAAATGGACGGACTGGATCGACTACTGGGCGGTGGATTTCAACTTCGAGAGCAAACGCGAAATTGTCCGCGTGAAGAACGAAGAAAGCGGGGAGTGGGAAGAGAGATGGACGGGGGATTACATCTTCGAAAACGAGTGGCAATCCTTCCGCACGAAAAAAGACCGCTCGCTGGAGATCACAAGCGTCTATCACGAATGCACACTGGGGCGGCGCAAGGTGGCCGTGAAGGTGGTGGACATCTTCGGCAACGATACGATGACCATCCTGGACGTCACCGTGGGAGGGAAGAAGTAATGGCGCTCCATCCCAGCTTCCCCGAATCGCCCTACGCCATCCTCGACCCGGCCCTCCGCTGGTTTCCGGCGGATGAAGCCCTGAGGGAGTCAAGCTCCGAAAAGCTGATGCCGCCGCTTGTGCCGGAACTGCGCAAGAAAGTCAAAGAATGGCGGGAGAGCGGCTACGTGGGGGCGACCGACACCAGCAAGAGCCTGCTCAACTGGTGGTTCAACACGCCACACCTGATGCCTCAAGCCGATGGGAGTATGGCCGAGTTCCAGTATTACTTCGCGCAGCGCGAGGCGCTGGAAACCATCATCTATCTGTACGACCTGGTGGCCGTGCAGGACAAGTACGACTTGATGCGCTTTGATAGTTCCGGCCTAGTGTCTGCGGGCATGTTTGACGAGACCTGGCGGCGCTTCGTGGTGAAAATGGCGACCGGCACAGGCAAGACCAAGGTATTGAGCCTGGTGCTGGCCTGGGGCTTCTTCCACAAGCTGTATGAGCCGGAGTCGGGGTTGGCGCGCAACTTTCTGGTGATCGCCCCCAACATTATCGTGCTGGATCGCATCTACAAGGATTTTCAGGGCCTGCGCATCTTCCTGAAAGACGACCCGGTCTTGCCCGCAAACGGCGTGGACGGGCGCAACTGGCAGGACGATTTCCAATTAACCCTGCACGTGCAGGACGAGGTGCGCATCACCCGCCCTACGGGCAACATCTTCCTGACCAACATCCACCGCGTCTATGCCGGGGACGACATTCCCGCTTCGCCCGACGATGAAGACACGATGGACTACTTCCTCGGCAAGCGGCCCAGTGGTGCGACCACCGACTCCAAAGTGGATTTGGGCATGATCGTGCGCGACATTGACGAACTGATGGTCCTCAACGACGAGGCACACCATATTCACGACCCGAGCATGGCCTGGTTCAAATCCATCGAAGACATCCATAACCGCTTAAAGCAAAAAGGTTCCGCGCTCTCCCTGCAAGTGGACGTGACCGCTACCCCCAAACACAACAACGGCGCGATTTTTGTGCAGACAGTCGCCGATTACCCGCTGGTGGAAGCCATCTCGCAAAACGTGGTCAAGCACCCGGTGCTGCCCGACGCCGCCAGCCGCGCCAAACTAGTGGAGCGCCAGAGCGCCAAGTACACCGAGAAATACGCCGACTACATTCACCTGGGCGTGATCGAGTGGCGCAAGGCCTATGCCGAACACGAAAAGATGGACAAGAAAGCCATCCTGTTCGTGATGACCGACGACACCCGCAATTGCGATGACGTGGCCGAATACCTCGAAGGCCATTATCCCGATCTGAAAGACGCCGTGCTGGTCATTCACACCAAGAGCAACGGCGAGATTTCCGAATCAACGTCAGGCAAGAGCAAAGAAGAGCTGGATAAGTTGCGCGAGCAAGCCAACTCCATTGACGGGCTGAACAGCCCCTACAAAGCCATCATCTCTGTGATGGTGCTCAAAGAGGGTTGGGACGTGCAGAACGTCACCACCATCGTGGGCCTGCGCGCCTATTCCGCCCCGAGCAACATCCTGCCCGAGCAGACCCTGGGGCGCGGCTTGCGTAAAATGTACCCTGGCCTCCTGGAGGAATATGTCAGCGTGGTCGGCACGAATGCCTTTATGGATTTCGTGGAATCCATTCAGGCGGAAGGCGTGGTGCTGGAACGCAAGCCGATGGGCGAAGGCACCGAGGCAAAGACCCCGCTGGTGGTGGAGATCGATAGAGAAAACGCCAAAAAAGACATCGGCGCTCTGGACATTGAAATACCGCTGCTGACGCCGCGCATTTACCGGGAATATAAGAACCTGGGCGATCTGGACGCGAGCGCACTGGGGCATCAGCGCGTGGCGTACCTAAAATTCAGCGAAGAGCAGCAGCGCGAGATCGTCTTCAAGGACATCACCACTGGTGAGGTGACGCATACTACCATTCTGGACAAGGTGGGCATTGCTGATTACAGCAGCGTGATCGGTTACTTCGCGCGGACCATGATGAAGGATTTGCGGCTGGTCAGCGGCTACGACGTTCTGTATGGCAAGGTCAAGGCGTTTGTGCAAGCGCAGTTGTTCGACCGCCCGGTGGAACTCGAAGACCCCAACACCCTCCGTAACCTATCAGAACTGGCGGCCACCAAGACCCTGCTAGAAACGTTCAAGAAGGCGATCAACGCCCTGACTGTGCAGGAGAAAGGCGACGCCGAAATCCGCGACACCATTAAGCTGCGACAGACACGGCCCTTCGTGGCAAAGAATCAGGGCTACCTCGTCCCCCAAAAGAGCGTCTTTAACCGCATCATCGGGGACAGCAATTTTGAACTGCTGTTTGCCCGGTTTCTGGAAGATTGCGACGATGTGGTTTCCTACGCCAAGAATTATCTGGCGGTGCATTTCAAGCTGGACTATGTGAACGCCGACGGCGACATTTCCAACTACTATCCGGATTTCATGGTGAAGCTGTCCGCCAAGGAAATATTCATCGTCGAAACCAAGGGACAGACAGACTTGGACGTTCCGCTGCAAATGCAGCGACTGCGACAATGGTGTGCAGATATCAATCGCGTGCAGACGGACGTAAAATACGACTTCGTTTACGTGGACCAAGAGAGTTTTGAGCGATACAAGCCCACCTCATTCCGGCAATTGGTTGATGGCTTCAGGGGATACAAAGAAAAAATATAACCACTTAGGGGCGACGAAGCGATGTTATGCGCCGCGTCGTGGTGCTTTAGTAGGTGTAGTACTTCATTCGGGAGGCCGTGAAGGGTGGGAATACCTTTTTGACGCTCCCTTCCCTCACTGTTAGGGCGGCCAGATCCTCGCGCTGAAGCCAGCCCAGAATGACCGAACCAAGTGGACAATTTGTTTCAGTCCGTGTACCCGCGGTGTACCTCACTTGGGCGAATTCGGTGTTTTTGGCGTTTAATGGAATCAATAACTTACGCGCTTTCAACGTCACTTTTAGTTCGATCCCCACCGCCCCTACCAATGGTTCACGATTCCGAAGCAGAGCGCTTGAGTTTTCGAGGGATGTGCCCGTCGTTAAAATACTTGCCCGGAGGGTGGTCCGAACCTAATCGCGGTACATGAACTTCAGAGAGACGCCCGCGACGTCAATCAAGTCTCCATCCGCCAGCAGTGTGGGTCCGGAAATTGGCTTGCCGTTGACCTTGGGCACGCGGTTGGTGGGAGCGAGGTAGTAGCCATCCTTGCGCTGGCTGATTTGTGCGGCGGCCTGCGGCGCAAACCATCCGCGGAGCCGCACTGTGGCCATGGGTGACTTGCCGATGATGATGAACTTGCTCGAGAGTTGGTAATCCTTGGCGTTAGTTTTTCCTCTAAGAATGATCAGGCTCGGCACGCGAGCGCGGTCGGGCCCGGCCTGGGATTGCGCTGGAACCCCGGCTTGTTTGCCCTGATCGATTTGCCGTGCTGATCCGAGGATGACCGTTTCCGCTACCTTAAGTGCAACTCTCCTGGGCCCTGCTTCGAGAGCGGGAGAGACGTCGTGCTCCAGGTCCACGAGGATCACGTGCTTGCCGACGAGAATGGAGTCGCCGGAGCGCAGCGATTCCCGTTTGAACCGACAACCGAGCACAGTTTCAGAGCCCTGGGCTGGGATGTAGGCTCTCTCATCGAAGCTTGTACAGGAACTCGGGCTGGTCAGTCGCGCACATGGCCTAGTGATGCTCAAGTTCGAGGTGAGGGCCCGGGGTCTCGCCACGACCAGATGCCGCCCAGAGCAACGGGCTGAAAGGTGCCAGTATTGGCTGGGCCTTTTGTCGGCTCCGGCATCGGAATATGACCCAGAGGGGTGTGCCCTCAGGCGCGCAGGCCCAGTGCCCCTATCTAGGCTAAGTCATTACAAATAGGGCTGTTAGTAATGTTTTCTGCCAGGCCCCTCTCTGGCGTGCCACGTGCACTCTCCTCCCACATGGCGACATGGGGGCATGGTTCGTCCGGCACGCCATTAAGGTTATTGGGTACCCAAGACAAGTCGCCGAAACAGCCTCCTCTTCGAGCTAAGAGGTAACGCAGACCGGCCCGGCTCGCTTTAGTGGTGAGACGGACTGGTCTGGGAGCTTTGGCGCGTAGGTAATCTTCGCCAAAGCTCGAATGTCTTGCTGATGTACCAACGCGCCCACGGCTTCCGCTTGGTCGTCCCAGGGCAAGCCCTGGAACTTCAGGACTTGTTGCCTCTAGAGCCCGGCCCCTCCGAAGTTGTCGTGGAAATAGCGGGATGCGGCATCTGTCATACCGATGTCGGTTTTGTCTACGGCGACATTCCCACCCGCCACCCGCTGCCTCTGATTCTGGGTCACGAGATTTCCGGACGCGTTGTCGTCACGGGAGGGAGAGCCGCGCAATGGCAAGGCCGCCCCGTCATCATTCCTGCAGTTATCCCCTGCGGTTCCTGTGCAGCTTGTGGGGCGGGACGACCCACGATTTGTCGCCAACAGTTCATGCCGGGCAATGACGGTGACGGCGGCTTCGCCACGCACGTCCGAGTCCCGGCACGCGGCCTCTGCCCAGTGCCTGAGATACTACCCGACGGCTTGAGCCTTGCAATGCTCTCTGTGGTTGCGGACGCGGTCACCACTCCATTCGAAGCAATCCGCCGCTCCCAACTCGGTCCCGACCACGTCGCAGTTTTCGTGGGAGTGGGAGGCATTGGCGGGTTCGGGGTGCAGATCGCTTCGGCGCTGGGTGCGGCCGTCGTGGGGATTGACATTGATCGTGACCGGCTCGACCTCGCGAGCCAACACGGCGCATCGTTGGTTCTCGATGCCGGTACAGCGAGCCCGAAGAACTTGAAAGCCGCAGTCCGTTCCTTCGTCAAGGAAAGCGGCCGCAAGGGCCTGGGCCTTCGGATCTTCGAGATGAGCGGAACTCCGGCAGGGCAAGCGCTCGCTTTCGGATTGTTGGATCACGGCGCCCACCTGGCGGTCGTTGGCTACACGGCGAAGGAAGTGGAACTCCGCTTGTCCAATCTGATGGCTTTCGATGCGACGGCCCAGGGGAACTGGGGTTGTCCACCGGACAATTATCCGGCCGCATTGAAGATGGTCCTCGAGGGAAAAATCAAGCTGGCTCCTTTTGTGGAGCAACATCCGCTCGAGGATGCTCCCGCGGTGTTGGAAGCGGTTGCGCGCCATGCTCTGCGGCGCCGCGCGATCTTGACGCCGCACCAGGAATCACACACGGGCGCGACGGAGGCGAAGCAATGAAGGATCATGATTTGATCGAAGGATTCTCTCCGCGGTGGATCCGCATCGAGCACCGCCCTGCGCGCGACCGTGCGCGCAAGCCAGTCGAAGGCCTGCACAACGTCTGGATCACCCTGAATAATCCTCAGGAACTCAACAGTTACACCACGGAAATGATCAAGGAGATCATTCTGTCGCTGCGCGCCGCGAGTAACGATCGCGCAGCGGTGGCTGTGGTGTTGACCGGAGAAGGCACTCGCTCGTTCTGCGCCGGCGGAAATACGCGGGAGTACGCCGAGGTCTATGCGGGCGCGCCGGCGGAATACCGCCAGTACATGCGGCTGTTCAACGACATGGTTACGGCCGTCCTGCACTGTGACAAGCCTGTGATTTGCCGCGTGAACGGCATGCGCGTCGGCGGGGGACAGGAAGTGGGCATGGCCTGCGACTTCTCCATCGCCAGCGATCTGGCAGTCTTCAGCCAGGCCGGGCCGAAGCATGGTTCTGCTCCGGACGGTGGCAGCACGGATTTCCTTCCGATCTTCGTTGGAATCGAGCGGGCCATGATGAGTGGCACGCTTTGCGAACCATGGAGTGCACACCGGTTCTACGCTCTGGGCGGACTCACACAGATCGTTCCAGCATTGAAATCAGAAGGCCGCTGGGTGCCGAACCCCATGGTCGTCACCGATCGGCTGCTGGACGAATACGGTCGTTTTGTACTGGGCGACTGGAAAACGGGTGCGGCCCGGCAAGAAGCCAAAACCCTGATGGATAGATCCAATGTTGACCTGTCACTCCTCGACGAGGCCGTTGAGGAGCTGTGCACCAAGTTGCTCTACACCATGCCCGATTGCTTGACCAAGACGATTGAGAGCCTCCGAAAACACAAGCTCCTCCACTGGGACCGCAATCGCGAGACCAATCGTGCGTGGTTAGCACTGAACATGATGACCGAAGCAAACGCCGGATTCCGCGCCTTCCACTACGGCGCGCACGACCAGCGCGAGGTGGACTTTGTCCTGTTGCGCCAGCGACTGTCCGAGGGGGTGCGCTGGAGTGAGGAATTGATCCGCGAGATCGCTCCCTGGGTTGTGGAGCCGGAGAAGACTCGCAAGTAGCCGGGGGCAGTCCGAGAAGGAGTGACAAGGTGAAACCAGCAATGGCGGAGCTGGTCAAACGGGCTCAGGCCCTGTTCGACGACCTGGACCTGAAGGCCGTCCGCGCCTGGAAAGAAGCTGCGCCGGGCCGCAAGGCCATCGGGCACATGCCCATCTACGTTCCCCGGGAACTGATCCATGCGGCCGGGATGTTGCCCGTCGGAATCGTAGGGGGAGGCGATCGCCTCGAAATTATTCGCGGGGACGCCTACTTCCAGAGTTACATCTGCCACATCCCACGCAGCACGATCGAGCTGGCGTTGTCCCAGCGCCTCGATGCGCTCGACGGCATGCTGTTCCCCTCCATTTGCGACGTCATCCGCAATCTTTCCGGCATGTGGACCATGCTGTTCCCCGACCGTTATGTCCGCTACATCGATGTACCGCAAAACTTCGATCCCCAGGCGGGCGGCTTGTACTGGCGGCATGAGCTCGAAATTTTGCGCGATGATCTCGCTCGTCTTGCACAACAGCCCATTACAAATGACGCCTTGCGTCACAGCATCGCGATCTACAACGAGAATCGAAGCGCGATCCGCGATCTGTATGTAGCGCGAAGCAAGCAGCCGTGGTTCTTCCCCACATCAGAAGTGTATCTCATGCTGCGCGCAGGAAACGTTCTCCCGCCGGAAGAGCACACGGCATTGCTGCGCGCCTATTTGGAGCAGGCTTTGCTGGAGGAGGACAGGATCGACCAGGACCAGAGCCGCGTGGTTTTGGTTGGGATGTTCTGCGAGCAGCCACCACTCGGTCTGCTCCTCACGCTCGAACGGGCCGGCTGCTGGGTGGTAGACGATGACCTGCTGCTCGGTTTGCGCTGGCTATTGGCCGACGTTTCCACCGCGGGCGATCCACTGGAAAGCCTCGTGGACGCTTTTCTTCGGCACAGCGCTCCCACTGCTTCGCGCTACATGCCAGAGGGCGAGCGCGGACGATGGCTGGTGGAATCGGTGGGGCGAAACAAGGCCGAGGGCGTAGTTTTTTGCGCCCCAAGCTTCTGTGACCCAGCGCTCTTGGAACAACCCATGCTTGTGGCTGCTCTGGACAAGGCGGGCATTCCTCACACGCAGTTCAAGTATTCAGAGGACACCGGCCAATTCGCTGTGATCCGCGAACAGGCCGGCACTTTCTCCGATTCCATCCGCTTGTGGAGCCAGGCATGAGCGCCTCGATCAGCAAGAAACAAGCCGCGCACAAAGATGCTCAGAAAGAACCGAGCATGCTGCTGCAAAAGGAAATGATCGGGAACCACTATGACGCTCTCGCTCGCGCGCACGAGGAAGGCCGCAAGGTCGTTTACACCTTTGTTCCCGGGAATCTGACCGAGTTGATCCGTTCCTTCGACATGCTCCCGGTTCTGCCGGAGATCAACGCTCTTCAAGCCGGCATGAGAAACCTTTCCGCCGGCTACATCGCCGAAGCGGAAAAGCACGGACACAGCGAAGACGTCTGCACCTACGTGAAGTGCGACATCGGGATGCTCAAGAAAGGCAACATGGGTCCGACGGGGAAGAAACTCCCTCCGCCCGATCTGCTGCTGCTCTCCTATACCGGCTGCTTCACTTTCATGAAATGGTTCGAGCTGCTGCGGCAGGAATACGATTGCCCCGTAGCGATGCTTCATGTCCCGTACCAAGCCGACGGACAGATCCACGGCCATCATCGTGATTACATCCTGCAGCAGCTTCGCACCGAAGTGATCCCCAAGTTTGAGCAAGTAACCGGGCGTCGCTACGATGAAGACCGGCTGCGCGCGATGCTTCGTCTCTCCGCCCAAGCCGAAGACGATCTGGTCTGGGTGCTGGAGAGCGCGCGAAATATTCCTTCGCCCATCGATGCTTATTTCGGGGGTGTCTATTACATCGGCCCCATGTTCAGCGCGTTCCGGGGTACGCCGGAGGGCGTCGAGTACTACCGCACACTCCGCCAGGAAGTGGAAGCGCGGGTCCGCGCCGGCCTAGGGCCGATCACCCCGGAGGGACAACTTGAGAAGGAGCGCTATCGCCTGGTGGTGGAAGGCCCGCCGAATTGGACGAGTTTCCGCGAGTTCTGGAAGATGTTCCATGAAGAAGGTGCCGTCGTTGTGGCCAGCAGCTACACGAAGGTGGGAGGGCTTTACGACCGGGGTTTCCGGCATGACCCTGACCGGCCGCTGGAAAGCCTAGCCGATTACTGCATGGGCTGTTACACGAATCTGGGACTACCGACGCGCGTGGAACTGCTGGAGCACTACATCCGTCACTTTCACGCCGACGGTTTCATGATCAATAGCGTCAAAAGTTGCAACTCCTTCAGCGTGGGCCAGCTGTTGATGCTGCGCCAGCTCGAAGAGCGCACGGGTGTTCCGGGCGGCTTCATCGAAAGCGATCTGGTTGATCCCCGGTACTTTTCTGCAGCCAACATCAAGAACCGGATCGAGAGTTACCTACAAATGTTGGAGCAGAAGCGCGTCGCGAGGGCCCAGGCATGAGTTCAATGAAGGTCTATGCCGGCATCGATCTCGGCTCCACGACCACGAAGGCCGTGCTCCTCAATGAAAGCAGCGAGGTACTGGGCCTCGGCATTACGAACAGCCGCAGCAACTACGATGTGGCCTGCCAGGTCGCTCGTGAAGAAGCTTTCGTTCGTGCCCGATTCACGCTGGTGCGTGCCGCAATCACTCACGACGGCGCACTGGCTGGTTTCGAGAGTTCGTTCCTCGGTGCGCTATCGCGCAATTTCCGGCTCCCACAGCACCTCGATCAGCTCGTTGCGCTCGGCGAAGCACTTCACGCCGCCAGCGAGGCTCCCCGCCACCGGGAGAAACGTAACGAACTCGATGCGATTCTGGAGCGCATCCTCTCCGCCATGGCGGAAAGCGCCAAGGCGCACTATGGCCCGCTGGCTGTGCGGAAGAGCGATTTTTTCCGAGACCTCGCCGCCGCCGACTACATGCAACTGGCTGAGCAGCACAGCGATCCAAAGGGCATCACGTTCGAAACGCTCTGCGGCCTATTCGACGCGGCCATCCTCGTGGTCGAGAACTCCACCGCCCCGGATGCGTTTGCACGTCACGTTGGCGCGGCCCTCGAATCCACCTTGCACGCCATGCCACCGGCGGTGCAGCAACACGCCGGGAGTCTGCGTGCTGCCGTAGAAGCCGCGCGGTCGATCCAATTGGAAGAAGCCGCCACTGTTGGCACAGGCTATGGCCGCCAGCGCCTGCCCTTCCCCAAGGAACAGATCCGCAGCGAAATCCTCTGCCACGGCCTCGGGGCCCACGCGATGTTTCCTGGCACCCGGACGGTGCTCGACATTGGCGGGCAAGATACGAAAGCGATTCAGGTGGACGCCGAGGGCATCGTTACGAGCTTCCAGATGAATGACCGCTGCGCCGCAGGCTGCGGGCGTTACCTGGGTTATATCGCGGATGAAATGAGCCTGGGCCTGCACGAGCTCGGGCCGCTCGCGCAGCAGAGCACATGCCGGGTCAAGATCAACAGCACCTGCACGGTTTTTGCGGGGGCCGAACTTCGCGAACGGCTTTCGCTGGGACAGGCCCGCGAGGATATTCTTGCCGGACTCCACCGGGCGATGATGTTGCGCGCCGTTTCTTTACTTGCCCGCTCCGGCGGGATCTCCGACGAATTCACTTTCACCGGCGGCGTCGCGCGCAATCCGGCCGCCGTGGGC
>JBGQGH010000027.1:0-29191 GCA_041497315.1 Terriglobia bacterium
GCAGTATCCGGAGATCGTTGACGTGGCCATGCCCGCCGAGGGCATTTTTCACAACCTGATGATCGTCTCCATTCGCAAATCGTACCCCGGACATGCCCGGAAGATCATGAATGCCATCTGGTCGCTGGGACAGGCCATGTTCACCAAAGTACTGGTGATTGTGGACCACGATGTGGACGTGCAAAATTTCCGCGAAGTAGTCTGGAAGTCATTGTGCGCAATAGACCCTGAGCGCGATGTGCAGTTCAGTTTCGGCCCCATGGACACCCTGGACCACGCCGCGCGCATGCAAGACTTCGGTTCCAAGATGGGCATCGACGCAACGCGCAAGTGGCTGTCCGAAGGTTTTACGCGTCCGTGGCCCGATGAGATCACCATGAGTCCCGAAGTGAAAGCGCGAGTGGATGCGCTCTGGCGTGAGCTGGGATTTTCGCGCTGAAGTGAGGACGCGCGAGCGCCTCCGCGCAGGGAATTTGTGCGCGTCTAGGTAAGGTCTATATGTAGTGGTAGGGCGGGTAACAGAACCCTATTTGTTGTGCTTTCGTTCGCAACTACCCCATAATTCACCCCGAAAATACCCCCTTCTCGCGGCCCCTGCGGAATCGTCTTCTTGACACTCCTTTCCCCCTCAAGCATAACCAGTTGGAGGGCGCATACCCTTGGGGAGTGGAGTGACAGGGTATCCACCCAGGTGGGAATGTGTCCGATGGGAATAGACGGGCGTGGTGAGGCTCCAAGACATGGAATCGCGAGAGGTCATGAATCTCCGCCAAGCCTCGCAATATCTGGGGGTTTCACCGGATACCCTGTACCGTTACGTGAGCGAGGGCCAGATCCCCGCCTTCAAGCTGGGGAATCGTTGGAAGTTCAAGAAAACAATACTGGATCGCTGGATGGAAACCAAGATGAGCCAGGCGCGTCCGCCACGACGGCGCCGCGCTGGCATGGGATCCTGAGAGAGGCGTGAAATGTTTGGTTCGTCAAGCCAAAAGCCGGTGATTGGGTTGGATATCGGTTCCAGCTCCATCAAGTCTGTGGAGCTGAAGGGCTCGAAGCAGGGCTACGAGCTGGTCAATTTTGACATGGAGCCGCTGTCCCAGGACACCGTGGTGGACGGCGCGATCATGGACGCGCCGCTGGTGGCCGCGGGAATCAGCAGCATCTTCGACCGGCAGAAGATCAAGACCAAGAACGTGGCCACATCCGTCTCCGGCCACTCCGTCATTGTGAAGCGCGTCACGCTGCCGCTGATGACCGAGGAAGAGCTGTACGACCGGATCCACACCGAAGCGGCCCAGCACATCCCCTTTGACATCGCCGACGTGAACCTGAGTTATCAGCTCCTCGAAACGGTGGATGCGCAGATGGACGTTCTGCTGGTGGCGGTGAAGAAAGACAAGATTCTGAACCACACCAACGTCCTGGCGCAGTCGGGGAAAACTCCCACGGTGGTGGATATTGACGCCTTCGCGCTGCAGAACTGCTTCGAAGTGAATTACGACCCTGATCCCGGCCAGACGATGGCGCTGCTGAACGTGGGCGCGAGCGTGATGAACATCAACATCGTGCGCGCGGGAGTCCCGCTTTTTACCCGCGACGTCTCCGTCGGCGGCAACCAGTACACCGACGCGCTGCAAAAGGAATTGGACCTCAGCTTCGAGGACGCCGAGCGATTGAAGAAGGGCGAGCAGATTGCCGGCGTGGCCGAAGAGCAGCGCACCACGATTCTGCGCTCGGTCTCCGATATTTTGATTCTGGAAATTCAGAAAACGTTTGACTTCTTCCGGGCCACCGCCAGCGGAGAGAATATCCAGAGGATTTACGTAGCCGGGGGAACAGCGCGAGTGCCCGGCCTGGTGGAGTTGCTCCGCGAAGAGTTTGCGATGCCGGTAGAAGAGATGTACCCGTTCCGGAAAATCATCATCAATCCCGGGCGCCACAATGAAGAACAGATTCGCGAGTTCGCACCCCGCCTGGCGATCGCCGTGGGCCTGGCGCTGAGGAGCTTCGATACGCCATGATCCGGATCAACCTGCTCGGTCAAGCACGTCCAAAAGCACAGCGGCGCGCGGTGCCGCTCGAAGCCACGCTGCAGATCCTGCTGCTGGGGCTCAGCCTGCTCTTTGCCGTTGGGGTGCTGTGGTTCCACTGGTACCAGCTCACCCAGGACGGCGCCAAAAAGCAGCAGGAAATCAGCAAGCTGCAGAGCGAGAAAGCGCGCCTGGAAAACCTGAAGGCGCAAGTGGATGCCTTCGACGCTCAGAAGAAGTTGTTGCAGCAGCGCATCAACGTGATCGAGGAATTGCAGAGGAACCGCACTGGCGGCTCGGAACTGCTCGATTCCGTCGCCAACACGGTCTCGCGCACGGACGCGCTATGGCTGAATTCGATTACGCGCAAGGGCAATGAGCTCACCATTGACGGCTCAGCCGCCTCCATCAACGCGGTCGCCAATTTCATCACCCAGCTCAAGCGCTCCGGCAGATTCGACCAGGTGGAAATCAAGGAGTCCCACGAGGACGACAAGCTCCCCGGGGTACAGACCTTCGCTTTCAGCCTGCTGGCGCAATTTGCCACGCCACAGAATAAGGCCGCGGCACCCGCGCAGCCTGGAAAGAGCTAGGGAGGAAGCGATGGCCATCTCTTTCCGTGAATTTCCGTGGTACCTCCAGGCGCTGATCTTTGTGGCGCTGGCCGTCCTGCTGATCGGGATGGGTGAATACATCCCCGCCTCGCCGGTGCAGACGGCGCGGGCAAACTTGGAGAAGCTCAATCAGGACTACACGACGATCAAGCAGCAAGTGGACGTGCTGTCGGTTTACGAACGCCGTTACGGTGAATTCAAGGCCGACATGGAGAGCCTGCAGAAGCAGCTCGAAACGCTGAAGACCATCGTACCCGAAGAGAAAAACCTCGATGAATTCATCCGCATGCTGCAGGGCGCGGCTTCGGAGTCCGGCGTGCAGATCCGGCGCCTGGTGGCGCAGCCGGTGCAGGCCAAGGAGTATCACTTCGAGATGCCCTTCGACCTGCAGGTGGACGGGCCTTACTTCGCGATTCTGGATTTCTTTTCACGGCTCAGCCGGCTGCCGCGCATTACCAACGTGGGTGACCTCAACTTCAGCGGCTTCGGACAAGTTGGCCCGGCGAAATTCGTGCTGCGGCCGGGAACGACGGTGAGCGGCACTTTCACCGCCACGACGTTCTTTACCAAGCCCGGCAGCCAAACCACGGCTCAACAGCCCGGGAAACACTAGCATGCGTATCGAGTCCAAAATGCGACTTGCAAAGCGTATGAGCACAGCCCTAGCTCTTGCGATTCTCCTGCTGGTCTCCGGCTCGAATGTTCGGGCGCAATCCAGCGCGCCCGGCCAGACGATCCAGGGTGCCAAGCAGCAGCTTGAGAAAGCGGCGGGCACGCAGCAAACAGCGCCACCACTCAAGCAACAGGCCACATCAGCGCCTCCTGCCAAGAGTCAAACGCCGGCGAAGAGTCAGGCGCCCGCCAAGATTCAGGCTCCGGCGAAATCTAAGCCCGGGGCGCCGGCTGCGAAATCGCCCGCCAAGACGGCGGCGAACACGCCTGCCAAGGCGCAGGCCAGCGCGCCGGCGAAAACTCCAGCGAAAGCTCCGGCTAAGAAATCCACCGCGGCCCCGGCAAAGACCCCGGCCAAGGCTCCGGCGAAATCCGCCGCTTCGGCGCAGGGCAAGCCCGCTGCCGGCAAAGCTCCCACAGGAAAAGCTCCCGCGAAGGAATCGAAGGGCAAGCCGGTCGCGAAACCCGAGCCGCAAAAAGTGGCGCGGCGCGATCCCTTTGCGCCGCTCCTCAACACTCAGGGTCCGGGCGGGCCTTCGTCCGATCATCTTCCCCCCGGGAAAGCCGGCTTGGTGATCGCCACGCTGCGTATCCAGGGAATTGTGAGCGGGCCCAACGGCATGATCGCCATCGTGGCCAATCCGCAGCAGAGCGTCTACTTCGTGAGGGAAGGCGATCAGCTCTATGACGGCCGCGTGACCAAAATCAGCATGGATTCAGTCTCGTTCCACGAGTTTGGGAAAGATGCCTTCGGCAAACCTGTCGATCGACAGGTCACCAAACGACTCTACCCGAGTGCAGGAGAATAGTGATGAAGACGAATCGGCCGGTCCTCCGGCATGCCGGAATCTTTGCGGTGACTCTAGCGTTCTGCGGCAGCGCCGCCTTCGCACAAACGGCTTCGTCTGAGCGGAGGGCACAGGTGATCCCTGCCCGGGCCGCCTCCGCCAATTCTCCCGCCTCGTTAATCACGGGCGTCGAAGTAGGACGCGACGGCGCGCAGACCACGGTCCGCGTGACCGGCAATGGCCTGATGTCCTACACCGCCGAGCATTTGAACAATCCGGAGCGGCTAGTTCTGGACTTCTCCGGTGTGCGTATGACCGCGCCATCGAAGCCGGCGCAGAACGTCGTGCAGCCTGTGGAGCGCATCCGCCTGGGACAATTCAAACCGGACATCGCGCGCGTGGTGATCGATCTGGCCAGCCCCGTTCCGTACAGCGTGCGTGCGGAGGGATCCGCAATCCTGGTGAGCTTCGCCACCCAGCCCGCGGCCACGGGACGTTCCGCGAGTGTGGCGCAGGCCCCCAGCCGGGGAAAGCGCGTCGTGCAGCCGCTGCGATCCGAGCCGGCGGTTCAGACAGAATCCCGGAAGAGCGCGGCGGCAGACATTTCTACGTTGCCGCTTCCTGAGTGGCTGACGCGAAGCGCAACCGGCCTGGCGAGTCCCAAGCCGCAGGATCCGCCCGCAACGAATCCGGTGCCCGCGACTCAGCAACAGGCACCCGCGCAGCAGGAGCCGCAGCACGTCAAGGGTGCGGCGGCTTCTACGACCGGCCAGAAGTTCACGGGGGAACCTATCTCCGTCAACTTCAAGGACCTGGACCTCAAAGATTTCTTCCGCTTGATCCATGAGATCAGCGGCCTGAACGTGGTGCTCGATCCCGCCGTGAAGGGCAGCCTGCCGTCCCTGGTGCTGGATGAAGTGCCGTGGGATCAGGCCCTCGAAATCGTGTTGAAGAACAATGGTCTCGATAAGGAACTCGACGGCAACGTGCTGCGCATCGCCACCCGGGAGACGCTCAAGAGAGAAGTCGAGATGAGCCGCGACTTGGCCCGGGCGCAGAAGGAGGCGGTGGATCCCGTGACGGCCACCCGCGTCCTGAGCTACACCAAAGCTTCGGTGATGAGCGTGACGCTCAAGCGCTGGCTTTCCTCCAAGGGCGAAATCGTGGCCGATGACCGCTCTAACACCCTCATCATCCGCGACATCCCCTCCGTGCTGCCGGACCTCGACAACCTGATCCGCCAGCTTGACCGTAAGTCGCAGCAGGTGGAGATCGAGGCGCGCGTCGTGGCGGCCTCGCGGTCCTTCGCGCGCGACATTGGCACGCAGTTTGCCTTCTCCGCATTGAGTACCGGCGGACGCTCCGTCTTCGGCGGTGCAAGCGCTGTCGGGTCGAGCCCTATCCTTTCGAGGCCGCTTCCCCCACCGCTGGTCTCCGGAACCACCTCGGCCATGCCGTTGGTGACCAACCTGGGCGCAGCAGGGCCCACCAGCGGCCTGACCTTTGCCCATTCCTCACCGAATTTCGCCCTAGATTTCATGATTACCGCGGCGGAATCGAAAGGCGTAGGCCGGCTGCTCTCCAAGCCCAAGGTTTATACGCAGAACAACCAGAAGGGCACTGTCAAACAAGGGCAGCGCATACCCATCCAGACCACGATCAACAATACCGTTTCCGTGCAATATATCGACGCCGTGCTGAAGCTCGAAGTGACGCCGCAAATCACCGCCGACGGCACGATCTTCATGCAGGTGCAGGTGGAGAACACGCAGATTGACGCCGGCATCCAGCGCGTGAATGGTATCCCGGCACTCGATACGCAGTCTGTCGAGACCAACGTCCTGATTAACGATGGCGGCACCGTGGCCATCGGCGGGATCACCTTGTCGTCGCAGCGCACGGACATCAACCAGGTGCCGCTCTTCGGCAGCATCCCGCTGATTGGACACCTCTTCAAGCGGACCGCGGTGGACGTGAAGTCACAAGAACTGTGGTTCTTCTTGACTCCGAGGATCGTTCAGAATTAAGTAGGCATAGCCTCTAAGGGCCCGGGGAGGAGACGTTAGTCTCCTCCCTTGTTTTTATATGGGTGTCTCCATGGAAGCCGCGCACGCAATACGAATCTCGGCGATCCGCCGCGTTCTCAGCCAGGCACGCGTCGGTGAGCTTCTGGTCACCCACCTGCCAAATATCTTCTACCTCTGCGGCTTCTCGGGAAGCTCCGGGGCCTTGTTGGTGGGGCGCGGGAGACCCGTGCTCTTCACCGACGGCCGTTACACCACTCAGGCCCGCGAGGAGGCGCGAAATGCGCGGGTCGTGATCCACCGCGCGGCTCTCATGACCGCGGTCGGCGAACATCTACGGGAGTCGAAGACGCGCCGAATCGCCTTCGAGCCATCTCATCTAACCGTTGCCCAATCGAACGATCTGCGCCGGACGGCGGGCAGGGGCTTGCGCTGGATACCGCTGCATTCCGCCGTAGAAGACCTACGCGCGATCAAGTCTGCCGATGAGGTCTCCATCCTGCGGCGCGCCGCCCGGTTGGTTTCTCGGGCCTTCCAGGATGTCCTGCCGATGGTCAAGCCAGGGGTCCGCGAAAGCGACCTGGCTGCTGAGCTTGAATACCGCATGCGCGCCTTGGGCGCATCCGGGCCGTCGTTTGAGACCATCGTCGCCTCGGGCAAGCGATCCGCATTGCCGCACGCCCAGCCGACCGCCAAGCGCCTGAGGAAAAATGAATTGGTCGTCTTCGACCTGGGTGTTATACTTGGGCACTACTGTTCCGATTTGACGCGCACCATCTTCCTCGGCCGCGCCCCCGCTAGAATTCGCGAGTGGTATCGAGCGGTGGGGGAAGCGCAGGCAGCCGCCGGGGATGTCCTGAGACCCGGGGTTACAGCCGGGGAGGTGGACGCGGCAGCCAGGGGGGTTCTGAAGCGATTTGGATTGGAGCAGTGCTTCGTCCACAGTCTCGGCCACGGTTTAGGTCTTGAGATTCACGAGGATCCCCGGCTGGCCCGGGGGCAGGAGCGCCGGATTGTGGCGGGCAACGTGGTAACCCTGGAGCCGGGTGTTTACGTCCCAGAAATTGGCGGCATACGAATCGAAGACGGCGTAGCAGTGTTCTCCCGGCGAAACGAGGTCTTAACCGACGCTCCCCGGGAACTCCTCGAACTCTAATACTCGATGACGGCGAAAAAAAAGGCTGCCAGTCCAGTAGAGATTGTCCCAGTCGGGATGAACCTGGGGCAGATGGAACAGCTCCTCTCTTTCATGAAGGAGCACGGCCTGGAGGAGTTCGAATACTCCCACGGCGACCTCCACATCCGCCTGAAACGCGCCGCCACCCATTCCAATACCGATAGCAACGCCGCGCCGCGCAGCCTAGCGCCTCCGGACATCATCGTACCGGCGCCCGCTTCGGCCACCGAGGTTTCACCAGCCACTTCTGCGGCGCCGTCCGCAGCTTCTCGAGAGCCAGCGTCCGAGGCGGCGCGCGCCGAAGACCAGCACGTGGTGAAATCGCCGATCGTGGGGACCTACTACGGCTCGCCAAGCCCCGGCGCGGAACCCTTCGTCAAACTGGGGGACTCGGTGGAGGCGGGGCAGGTGCTTTGCATCATCGAAGCGATGAAGCTGATGAATGAGATTGAGTCGGATGCGGCCGGGGAGATCATGCGGATTTTCGTCGAGAACGGCCAGCCCGTGGAATACGGCGAGCCGCTCTTTGCCATCCGGCCCACGCGCAAGAAATAAGCGGCGCAGACTCCGTCGGAAAAATGTTTGGAAAAATCCTCGTAGCCAATCGCGGCGAAATCGCCCTGCGAGTGATTTGCGCTTGCAAGGAGCTGGGGATTTCCACCGTCGCGGTCTATAGCGAAGCCGACCGGAATTCACTCCACGTGCGCTTTGCCGATGAAGCGGTCTGCATCGGCCCGCCGCGCAGCGCCGAAAGCTACCTGAACATCCCGCACGTCATCAGCGCCGCGGAGATCACCAACGTGGACGCCATCCACCCCGGGTACGGTTTTCTTTCCGAGAACGCGAACTTTGCCGAGGTGTGCGAAGCTTCGCACATCACCTTCATCGGCCCGTCTGCCGAGATCATCCGCCTGATGGGGGAAAAAGACCGCGCGCGGCGCGAGGTCGCCCGCCTGGGCATTCCCATCATCCCCGGAACGGACGGCGTGGTGGAGGACGAAGCCGCGGCGCTCGCAGCCGCGAAGGAAATCGGGTTTCCGCTCATCATCAAGGCGGCGGCCGGCGGCGGCGGGCGGGGAATGCGCATCGTTCGCGCGATGGAGGAAGTCGCGCAGTTGTTCCAGACCGCGCGAGCGGAGGCGCAGCAGGCCTTCGGCACTCCCGATGTTTACATGGAAAAATTCATCGAGCGGCCGAGGCACATCGAGTTCCAGGTGTTGGGCGACCGCTACGGCAAAGTGATCCACCTTGGCGAACGCGAGTGCAGCATCCAGCGGCGCCACCAGAAGCTGATCGAGGAATCGCCCTCTCTGGTTCTCGACGCCGCAACGCGAAACGAACTCGGCGGGAAGGTGACCGCCGCGCTCGAAAAAATCGGGTATACCGGCGCGGGCACGATGGAATTCCTGCGCGATGAGGACGGCAAGTTCTACTTCATCGAGATGAACACGCGCATCCAGGTGGAGCACCCCGTCACCGAAATGGTCACCAACGTGGACCTGATCAAATCGCAAGTGCGCCTGGCCGCAGGCGAAAAGATGGAGGATGTGGCCGGCGAGGTCGAGTTCCGCGGCCACAGCATCGAGTGCCGCATCAACGCCGAAGACCCGGAAACGTTTGTGCCCTCCGCGGGACGCATCACCACGTTTCAGACACCAGGCGGCACCGGCGTTCGCGTGGACACGGCCGCCTACACCGATGCCGTGATCCCGCCCTACTACGATTCCCTCGTCGCCAAGCTGATCGTGCGCGGCCGCGACCGTTCCGAGGCCATCGCGCGGATGCGCCGCGCGCTCGAAATGTTCGTTGTCGAAGGCATCAAAACTTCCATTCCTCTGCATCGTAAGATTCTGGCCGAGCCGGATTTCGAAGCCGGGCGGCTGGACACTCATTTCCTGGATCGCTTCGCGCCTGTGCACGCACACGCCGCCAAATGAAACTTGTCTTCCCGAGTCTGTATGCAATAATGGACGCCGTTTTGCTCCGAACAACGGGGCTGGCCCGCCTCGGCGGGCAGGATCGCAACCGCGAGCAGGCCTTCGCGGAGATGCTGGCAAGATCCGGGGTCGAGCTCATTCAATACCGCGACAAACAAGCTTCCTCGCGCTCTCTGTTCGAGTCCTCACGGGATCTCGCGCGCCTGCTTTCCCCCCTCGGCGTGAAACTGATCGTCAACGATCGCGCGGATATTGCCGTTCTTGCCGGGGCCGATGGTGTGCATGTGGGTCAGGAAGACCTCGGCGTCGAGCAGGCTCGCGCGATCTGCGGGTCCGGGCGCTGGGTGGGCGTCTCCACGAACAACCTGACGCAGGTGCAACGCGCGAACACCAGTTCAGCGGACTACATCGCCGTGGGACCGATTTTCGCCACGCAGACAAAAGAGAAACCCGATCCGATCGTAGGATTGGATTTCATTTGCAAGGCGCGTCTGCTGACGTCAAAGCCGCTCGTCGCCATCGGCGGAATCACGCTCGAGCGCGCCGCCGAAGTCTATTCCGCGGGCGCGGATTCGCTGGCCGTGGCCGGCGACTTGATCGCGGCGCGCGATCCCGCGGAGCGCGCGCGGCAGTACATCGAACTTGGGGCACGCGCCCGTTCACAGGCGCAAGGAGTGGCTTAGAAACAGGGGCCGTGTAGAGGATTCAGAGCCGGCTGGGAGCCGGCATCCTACGCAGGGGGACGTCCGAATGGCGAATCCGCTCTTTGCGAAGAAACCGATGAGCCTTTTGCTGAAGGAAGCAGGCGAGTCGGGTGAACACAGTCTGAAACGCACCCTGGGCCCGTTCCAACTCACGGCTCTGGGGGTAGGCGCGATCATCGGCGCAGGAATTTTCGTACTCTCCGGGCTCGGAGCGCATTACGCCGGGCCGGGCTTGATGCTCTCTTTCGTGTTGTCCGGCCTGGGCTGCGCGTTCGCCGGCCTCTGCTACGCCGAGTTTGCAGCCATGATTCCGCTGGCGGGCAGCGCGTACACCTACGCCTACGCGACGCTCGGCGAACTTTTCGCCTGGATCATCGGCTGGGACTTGACGCTCGAATACGCCATGGGCGCCAGCACGGTTTCGTCCGGCTGGTCGAACCACTTTATTGAGTTGCTGAACATCTTCCATATCAAGATGCCACTCTGGCTGGCCTACGACCACTGGACGGCGCTGGCCACGGCGGAGAAGATCGTCGCGCGGCAGATGGCCAGCGTGGCGGACCCAAATATGGTTCCGGGAACGCAGGCGTTTCTGGAAAAGGTGACTGCAATCATCGGGACGCATTCGCCGGAGTTGGTGCAGCGGGCCCACGACATGGTGAGCGCGCCACACCTGTTCGGCTGGGAGATCGGTTTCAACCTGCCCGCGTTTCTGATCGCGCTGGTCATCACCGCCATCTTGGTGATCGGCATCAAGGAGAGCGCCCGGTTTAACGCCACGATCGTGGTGATCAAAGTCGCCGTGGTGCTGTTCGTCATCGGCCTGGGAATCAAGTACATCAATTTCGGAAACTGGGGTCACGACTGGAGCAGCTTCGCGCCGATGGGTTTCAGTGGGATTGGAGCCGGGGCGGCTTACATTTTCTTCGCGTACATCGGATTCGACGCGGTTTCCACGACGGCCCAGGAAGCAAAGAATCCGCAGCGCGACCTGCCCATTGGCATCATCGTCTCGCTGCTGGTTTGCACGGTGCTCTACATCTTGGTGGCAGGCGTGTTGACCGGCATGGTGCCCTGGCAGGACGTGAATATCGAAGCTCCGATCGCCCGGGCATTCCTGGACCGTGGCCTCGGCACGGCTTCTCACATCATCACATTGGGAGCGCTCGCCGGCCTCACCAGCGTCATGCTGGTCATGCTCCTTGGCCAAACGCGCGTGCTCTATTCCATGGCCAATGACGGGCTTCTGCCCAAGGGCTTCTTCGCCGCCATCCATCCGAAGTACCGCACGCCCTGGAAAAATACGATGCTCGTTGGTCTCCTCGCCGCAATCGTGGGAAGCGTGACACCGATTGACGACATCGGCAAAATGGTGAACATCGGGACGCTCCTGGCGTTCATCATCGTCTGCATCGCGGTTATGATTTTGCGCAGTACCAACCCGGACCAGGCCCGGCCGTTCCGTACACCCTGGGTGCCGGTGATTCCCATCCTGGGGATCGGGTTTAACGGATACATGATGTACAAGCTGGGGTGGGTCAACTGGGCGCGCCTGATCATATGGCTCATCATTGGCCTTGTGATTTACTTTGGCTACAGCCGGCATCACAGCCGCATCAGCAATCCGCCGCGTCCCTAAGGTCTCGGCATTCACGGCTTGAGGCGCGGACGTTCCCGCGGGCGTCTGCGCCGCTGCCATCGTGCCCCGTACCGGCCGGTTCGGGGCGCAGCCCTGCGAGGGGTCCTTCGGCTTTACTATGACCCGGCGACCATTTGTCTATCTGCGCTTCTTCTGGCGGCGATTGTCTCGTCCGGACCGCATCGCTCTAGCCGTCGTCCTGCTTTATCTCCTGTACCGCATCGTCACCCGCTTCGGCGTTGCGATCCCGGCGGGTCCCTTCGTCGGCCTGCTCGCTTTCCTCGCGCTCGCCTATCTGGCGGTGAGGCTGTTGGCCTGGGCGCGCGGCCGGCTGCTCTGGCGTCTCCGCAACCGGCTCATCGTCGCGTACATCTTCATCGCCGTTGTGCCCGTGCTGCTCCTGCTGGCCATGGCCGCGCTTTCGACCTACATCCTCTACTGGCAACTCGGCGCCTACATCATCTACGACGACGTGCAGCAGCGCCTCGGTGAGCTGGAGCACGTTGGCGATGCCGTGCTGGCCACCCTGATCTCCGGCGGCCCGGTCTCGGCGGAAAGATTCTCCACTCCCGGCGTCACCGCGATGCTGGAATCGGCCCGGCGGGATTTGCCGAATCTTCAGCTCGAACTTAACACCGGCAAGGAATTGCTGGCGCGGCCCGGCCATGCGGAGTCGTCTAGTTTCCGCGGCCTCGTGCAAGTCCAGGAAAAACTCTGGCTCCGCGCGGTGATTTCGCGGCCGTCACCCTCGGGGCGCGTTATCGTCTCGGCATCGGTGCCGGTTACCCCGGGGCTGTTGGAATCTTTGGCCCCAGAGATGGGGCCGATCCGTGTGAACGTCACGCAGAGCGCCGAAGCGAGCGATTCCGAAAGCACCGTGCGCATCGGCGTAGACCGCTACAAGCTTCTCCGCGGTGGAGCCGTCGCCACCCGGCGCCGCGAACTTCAAAAGCCCGCAAGCTGGCTGGACTACGCGGTGGAAGGCGTCGCAAGACTCGACGCCGTAACCAGCGCCGGCGCGGATACCTCGAATCCCGTTCTGATCTCCTTCGTGGCGCGGCCTTCCGCACTCAACCATCGGCTCTTCAGTTCGCTCGGCGAAATCGCCAGCGCCACCATCAACGCCCTCTTTTTCATCGGCGTGCTCTTCCTGATGATCGAAGCAGCCGCGCTCGTGGCCGGCATCATGCTCACGCGCACGATCACTCACACGGTGTCCGAACTTTATGAAGCCACGCAGCACGTCCGGCGCGGCGATTTCACCCAACGCGTCCGCATCCAGCAGAAAGATCAGCTCGGCACCCTGGCCGAATCGTTTAACTCCATGACCAGCTCCATCAGCACGCTGATTGAAGAGCAGCGCCAGCGGCAGCGCCTGGAAAACGAGCTTTCCATCGCGCGACAGGTGCAGGAGCAGCTCTTCCCTCAGTCGGTGCCTTCGATTCCGGGGATCGAGGTCGAAGCCATCTGCCGCGCCGCGCGGATGGTTAGCGGCGATTATTACGATTTTCTTCGAGTGGGCCCTTCGCGGCTGGGCCTGGTGATCGCGGATATCAGCGGCAAGGGAATTTCCGCCGCTCTTTTGATGGCCAACCTGCAGGCCGCCCTGCGCAGCCAGGTTTTGCTGGATGGCGGGAGCAGCGCCGTGGTGGATACGGCGGCAACGGTGAAGCTCTTGAACCGTCACCTCTACATCAATACCAGCGACGAGCGCTACGCCACGCTATTCTACGCCGTGTACGACGCCGAGACGCTCACGCTGAGTTATACGAACGCCGGCCACCTCCCGCCGCTTTACATTGCGGGCGACTCGGTCACCAAACTCGATCGCGGCGGCACTGTGGTCGGCCTGATGGACGGCGTCGAGTACGAGCAGGGAAGCATCCAGCTCGAGCCGGGCAGCCTCCTGGTGGCCTACAGCGACGGCCTCATCGAGCCGGAAAATGTTTACGGCGAGGAGTTCGGCGCCAAACGCCTGCTCGAAGTGGCGCTACGGAATCGCAACGGCTCGCCGCGTGGCATCGCCGAAGCGCTGATGGCTGGAGTCGAGGAATGGGCCAGCAGCCCCGAGCAGTCCGACGACATGACCGTGATCGTGGCCCGGCGCAAGTAGCACGTGTCACGAGTCACTTGACTTCAGGTATACTGGCGAGCTTTTTGAGGAGGCAGTGAAGTGTCGCTTCGCGGGCGCGTAGCGCTGGTCACCGGTGGCACGCGCGGCATCGGGAAGGGAATCGCCATCGGGCTGGCGCGCGAAGGCGCTCGCGTGGCCATCGCCTATCGCGAGAATAAAGCCTCCGCGCAAAACGCGCTGCGCGAATTGCAGATGGCCGGCGCGGAATGTTTTGCCGTGGAAGCCGACGTCACCAATCCCGCGAAGGTCACCTTCCTCCTCGACACGGTTCTCGAACGTTGCGGCCGCCTCGACATCCTCGTCAACAATGTCGGCGATTTCCGCTGGCGAACACTCGCCGAATCCACCGTCGAAGAGTGGCGCGAGATCCTCGATTCGAACCTGATGAGCGTGTTCTACGCCAGCCGCGCCGCGCTTCCCGCTATGCGCCGCCAGCGTTGGGGACGCATCATCAATCTTGGCGCCGTGGGCGCCGAGCGCGCCTTCGGGCAGGCCACCATCTCGGCCTTCGCCGCGGCCAAAGCCGCCGTCGTCGCGCTCTCGCGCTCGCTGGCGCTCGAAGAAGCGAAGAACGGGATCACCGTCAACGTCGTCAATCCTTCCAACATTGATGAAAAAGAGTTGACGCTCAGCGAAGCCCGCCGCATCCGCGACGCGCGTTTTCCCATCGGACGCCCGCCCACCGCCGAAGATGTCGCCGCCGCCGTCCTCTTCTTCGTTTCCGAGGAAGCCGAGTACGTCACCGGTCAAGTCCTCAACGTCTCCGGCGGCTGGATGCTGTAGAGACCCCGCACCGTTCGACTCGGTTGTCATTCCGGGTCCGCGAACCGGGCGAGGAATCGCTCCTCGTACTTCATCGCAATTCACCAATGGGTAGGTTAGAATTCATTACGGGAAGCCTGGGGAGGAAATCTTGAATCGAAATCTTGCAAAGTTCTTTCTTCTTCTTGTTCTTTGCCCGGTCGGGCTGGCTTTTGCTCAATCCGCGGAGAAAAGTTCCCTCGTTGAACGAGTCGGCGATACGGGCTTCGTCCGCGTGGATGCCGGCAGCTTTCAGTCGCTCGATGCCCGGCAGCGCCAGCTCGCTTACTGGCTGACGCAAGCTTCCATCGCCATCGATCCCATCGCCTATGACCAATTCTCGCGCTTCGGCCTGCGCCAGAAGCGCCTGCTCGAGGGCATCGTGGCGCATTCCGCGGGGATCGATCCCGCGGTGAACGAGAAAATCGCGCAATTTGCCAAGGTGTTCTGGGCCAATCGCGGCAATCATAACGATTACACCGCGCAAAAGTTCCTGCCCGGGTTCACGTTCCAAGAACTCCAGCAAGCCGCGCTTTCCGCGCAGAAAAATGGCGCATTCGCCAGCCGCAACGCCGACCTGCCGGCCATCACCACTCCGGCGAAGTTGAACCAGGAATTGGATGCTCTGCGCGCGTCGCTTTTCGATCCGGATTTCGAGCCCATGCTCACGGCCAAAAGCCCGCGGGGCGGAATGGACATCATCCAGGCCAGCTCGAACACGTTTTACGAGGGTGTGACCCTCGCCGACCTGAAAGATTTTCACGATGCGTATCCCCAGAATTCGCGCGTGGTGAAGGGCAAAGACGGCAAGCTCCGCGAAATGGTCTATCGCGCCGGCACGCCGGACGGCAAAGTTCCTCCCGGGCTCTATGCCACCTATTTGAAACGCGCGAATTTCTTTTTGGCCAAGGCGCAGGGCGTCGCATCTCCCGCGCAGGCCAAAGTAATCGGCAGCCTCATCCGCTTCTATCAGACCGGCGATCCCAAGGACTGGCTCCAATTCGGTGTGGATTGGGTGCAGAACGACGCGCGCGTGGATTTCGTGAATGGCTTCATCGAAGTCTATCGCGACGCTCGCGGCGCCAAGGCCAGTTCGCAGAGCTTCGTCAGCATCACCGATAAGTCTGTGACCGATACGATGCTCCGCCTCGCCGCCAATTCCAATTATTTCGAGGATAAAGCGCCGTGGGACGCCAAGTACAAGAAACAATCCTTCAAGCCGCCCGTCGTGAAAGCCATCGAGACGCTCATCGAAACCGGCGACTTCGGCGTCACCACCATCGGCGACAATCTGCCCAACGAAAACGAAATCCACGAAAAGTACGGCACGAAGAATTTTCTGTTTCTCAGCAGCACCCGCGCCCTCAACAACGCCAGCGGCAAAGCGTCCCGCCAGGAATTTGCCGCCACCCCGGAAATCGCCGCGCGCAGCGCCAAGTACGGCGATGAAGCTGAGGACCTGCTGACCGCGCTCCACGAAGTCATCGGCCACGGTTCCGGAAAGTTAAGCGACCGCGTGAAGGGCGGCGCCGAGCCCTACCTGAAGGAGTATTTCTCCACGCTCGAAGAAGGCCGCGCGGACTTGATGGGACTGTGGAACGCCTGGGACCCGAAACTGAAGGAACTTGGCCTGGTGTCCAACCAGGAAGAAGTCACCAAAGCGATGTATGACACCGCGGCGCTCGTGTCCTTGACGCAGTTGCGCCGCATTCCCCGCGGCGACACCATCGAGGAAGATCACCAGCGCGACCGCCAGCTCATCGTCAACTTCATCCGCGACAATGTCCCCGGCGCCATCGAGCAATTCGACCGCGACGGCAAAGCCTACATCCGCGTGCAGGACTACCAGAAAATGCGTGAAGGCGTGGGCATGCTCCTCGCGGAATTGATGCGCATCAAAGCGGAAGGCGATTACGACGCAATCAAGGCATTGGTGGACAAATACGGCGTGCACTTCGATACCGCGCTGCGCGATCAGGTGGTGGCGCGCTACAAGAAACTCGGTAATCCCACCAACTGGGCGGGGATCAATTCAAGGCTGACCGCGCAATTCACCGCGGAAGGAAAACTCCGCAGCATCACTCTCAGCTATCCGCCGGACGCGATCCATCAGTATTTGGCCTACGGCGCGATGTACGACAAATCGCTGACGTCGTCGCCGCATCCGAAGCAGGCCGCGAAGACGGCGCCGAACTCTGCACAACCCGCTAAACGCCGCTGACCTGTGTTGCGGATAAAGCTTGGTTTTCGTGTAGGGGCGGACCTCGTGTCCGCCCTCTTTCGGTTCGGGCTATTGCGTCGGTTTCTTCGGCTCCGTTGGCGGGCAACTGCCTGTTGTTAGTGGGATGCGCTCGCCGTCACGCCGCCTCGCCCCGCCCAAAGAAACGCGATAGCGAACAGGGCAAACGTGCCCACCGGTCCCCACGCAAATTGGTTGTAAACGCCAGAGCGTGCCGCCAAGACTGCCACCACGGCGGCAAGGCCGTTCGAAATCATCAATCCCAACACCAGCGCGTCACGAGATTTTGATGGCTCCGCGCTGCGACCGCGCCACGCCATCACGCCCAACCCGCCAAAGAGCGCTCCGGTCAAACGCAGAAGCACGACGGCCTGTGCGTCGGCGTTAGCCCCATAGAGTGTGATCCAAAACGCGGGAAGCGCTAGCAATCCAAGGCAAAAACCCATCGCGGTCACGGCATAGATCGACATCAACGTCTTCATCGTCATGCGACACCTCCTCAGCGGATGATTCGCGGCTCAAGACCGCGCACCACTGCGACTAGCTTGCCTTTATTATGAGGCCGCCAAGGTCATGTCCCGGGGGTTGCGGGGTCCTGGGTGTCGTGACGGACACGGGCAATCGTATCCGCCGCGCACGTCTCGCCGTCTACTGGTTAGCTTTCTTTGGAGGCGGATTGGCAGGCAACTGCGGCGGCGGATAATAAGGCTTGCCGTTTAACTTCTGCACTTCTTTGGCAAAGGTCGTCCCGTAATCGCGCTCCGGGTCCGTGGAAAAGAGGTACGCCTGCCGCTTGTAGTTCCAATTGTCCGGAGCGAGCCGCTGCGCTTCCCTGAAATGAGGAATCGCCGCTTCTCCATGTCCCGCGTGGTAGAGGTATTCCGCCAGGCTGAACTCCGCATCCGCCTGCGCGCGCTCGGAACTCGCGGGAGTCATGCGCGCCTTGAGCTCCGCTTCACTCATCACGTAAGGACTGCGCGCTCCGTTCGCGGCCCAGTCGCGCACCGCCTCGAGGTAGGGCGCTGAATCCAGGTGCGAAAACGGTTTGAACCGGTCGTCCACGAACGCCACCTCCGGCGGCCGCGCGATTTTTCCCTGCTCGTTGATCCACACGCCGGTGGGCACGTTCACCAAGCCGTAGAGCTTCGTGACGATATGCTCCCGATCAATCAGCACGGTGTATTCGGGATTGGCTTTGGAGATCCACGGCCCGGCATCTTTCGCGCCGCCGGTATCCTGCGCCACGGAGACGATTTCGAAGCCCTTGTCCTTCAGTTCCTTGTAAAAAACTTGCCACCCGGGCAAGTCAAACCGGCACCCTCACCACGACGCCCAGGTGATGAGCAGCACCTTCTTTCCGCGAAAATCGGAGAGGGAATGTTGCTTCCCATTCATGTCCGGCAGTGTGAAATTCGGGGCATCGAGCGAAGAAAGATAGGCGTTCTGCACGTCAGGCCGCGGACCGATGTACCAGGTGCGATGCGGCGCGTCGTACGCGACCGCCTGATGAATCATTCGCGCAAACGCGCTGAGATTAAACCAGGTCAATGTTTCGCGCCCCGCCGCGTTTTGCACGCTAGGTGCCTTGGCCAGAAAATCGCTTCGCTTGTCCTTGGGCAGCGGAAAACACAATTCCTTGCGGCATACGCCTTGCGGCTTCACTTCAAATCCCGTCGCCCGCTTCAGGTCCGCAAGCGTGACCCACAAGTCGGTCGGCTGTGATGATGGAGACAGCCGGGATGTGGATTGCACAGATGCCGGAGGATCTGCCACCTCCGTCGCCACTCCGTCAAAAATCATCACCGCCCGCGCCGCACCGGCAGCTTGGCTTGAATGCGGGTTGATAAGGGGCAACAGACCGATCCCAATGACAATCAGCCAGTATCGGTACTCGCGCATGGCATCCTCTACACCAATCACGTTTGGAACGGCCCAATCATCGCTCAAGAGGCACTCTCCCGGCAACGCGTTTCACTTGCGGATGTCGAACTCCTCCCGACAATCGAGATGAGTGAGGGCTATATTTTCTTCTTTCTAATCAGTTGAGAACAATTCGAGCCCAGGTTTCACAATCGGCCGGTTCTGTTCGACTGAAATTGTGGACAAACAAGGCTTCGGATTACTGGTGTCGTCCGGAGCCAATGGGCAAGCGCTGCATTCCCACCGCCGCAGCGGCTGCGAGGAGCAGGTTGGTTTTCAGGTATGGCGTCGGCGGCAGGCTCATGATGAAGTTGACCGTGATATCCGGCTCATTCTGCGCTCCGAATTGGACTAGTGCGCCACATTCCGGAAAGACTCCGTCTTTTTTTCCCTGATTCCGCCAGGCAATACGCGTCGCCAAATCGAATCCCTGCCGGAGAAGTTCACGCAACTCGGCCGCTTTGTCCTGTGCCGCGGCGAGGGACACCTCCGCCACAATTGCCCTCAATTGCAGCGAGTCGTCGGCTGTTATTCCGTGCGGCTGAGCCTCCGCAATTAATTGCGCGGCCTGCTCGGGGTGATCGCCCGCAATATCGCGCGCAATATCGAGAAGGGCCGCTGCCCGCATCTTGGCCTCAGGCAAATCCCTGGCTTTGGCGATCGCTCCCTCGGGATTGCGTCGTGAGAGGCGCATTGCGTCCTGTCGCAGTTCCTCAACCGGATCTGGCGGACGTGATGGAGCAGCTCGCATGGTCATGGAACCCATCTGCTGCCAATTTCTTAACTGCGGCCGAGTGGATTGCAGTTCTTGAGCGAGCTCAGGGTCGTTTCGGGTGATCATGGACGCGAAAATTACCAGCGCAGAGTCTATGGCATTGTCCATTCTCTCGATTTGGCCGTCCTGAGTCACCTCTTCGGCCTGGTATCGGTTCTTCGTAAGGTCGGTTGCCAGTAGGTTTCTTACGAGTAGCCGCACTGCGAGTCGCGCCGACGCCGGCGGCAAGTATCCGGCGACCGCCTGAAGCATATGCCCGAATTCCAGATCATCCTTGTAGTCTCGAGCTCCCGAGTCGTATCGTGCGCAAGCTTCGTCCAGGAATTTCTGAATCAGCGAAACTGCCTGTATCCGGTTGTCAGGCCACCTTTTTTGGACCATCTGCGACAGAGCAAATCCCATGGCGGAGTAGGGGTAACGTCCGCCCGCAGCGAGGTTCTCAGCCTCGCGCTCCAACATCGGCAGAGCTGATTCTCCATCCCGTCCCGCAAAGGCCGTGAAGACCGACAGTGCTGCTTGGTGTTTCCACGTCGTGTCCGCGGATTTGTCATCAGCCTGCTCCACATTCATGCTGCGAAGCAGACCCAGCGCGCGATCGGGATCGAGCCGGGCAAGAACGGAAATACCATTGCTTTGTGCGGCCACTCGCCCCTTCCCTTTGATTTGTAGCGAGAGCGTGTACATCTCATTCGCCCACTCCAGCGCCAGTGCGGGATTCCACTGGGACATCAGGCGGATCTGCCTCGGCATCAGGGACAAACGCGCGGATAGGGGCAGTTGCCGGCCTACATCATGGCTTTGCTGAAGGAAATCAATCGCCAGATTCTGCTTTTCCTGGCCGGACGATTGTGCTGCCGCCTGTGGGCGGGCCGTTTGGGAGGGCGACTGCTGGGCGTTCGCCGCATGCGCTCCAAACGCGAAAAAGATGAGGCAGATAGCCCTGGTGCTTCTCATTACACCCTCAATTAACGCTTCCTTAGCGCAGGGCCAAGCATACCACTGTAACTAGCTCACTCAACCGTTAGATTTGAAAGGCTCTGTACTGCGTGCCGGGTTTGCGCGTGGGGAACCGGCTAGCCGCCTTTGCGGCGTTGCGTCTCGCGCAGCACGGTCCCGAACGACCGTTCGCCGAAGGTGACGCCCGATTGGACGCGGCCGGTCACACTGACTTCCGCGCCCTTGCTGGGCACGCCAAAGCCCCCACTCAGGACCCACATGCGCCCGGTTCCATCATCGATCTCGAAAGCGCCTTCGTTCAGCGCGCCGAACGAGTTGGTGACACGCCCGGAGATGGTCACTTCTTTCTCCGCGTACCGCCCGGGATCGCGATTGATGTCGGAAATCTTCACCGATTCGCAACCCACCGCCAACAACCCCAGCAACGCATACATTCCGAGTAATCCGGCGGTTCGTATGCTTCTGTTCATGCGTTCCTCCCGGGCAATGGGCGAGTGACATTGTGCCATGTTCGGATTCCCTCGGAACAGTGATAAGTGACGGCCAATCATGCTTCACCAGCCCCCGGTTCTCTCGCAAGCCACTTGTCACTCGTCACCAGAGACTTGCCACCGGCCTACCCCCATCTTCCGCATGCTAAGATGAGATTAGAGGCCCCGTGAAACTGGACGAAGATATGGCTCCTTGCTGCGGATGACGAACCCATGAAACTCCTCACCGCTGCCGAAATGCGCGAAGCCGATCGGCTCACCGCCGAGCGCTTCGGAGTGCCGAGTCTCCAACTCATGGAGAACGCCGGTACGCGCGTGGTCGAATTCCTTCGCGGAATCACCCCCGATCTATCGAAGTTGCAAACCATCGTGCTTTGCGGAAAAGGGAACAACGGAGGCGACGGTCTGGTCGTCGCGCGATTGCTTCGCAAGGAGAACGCGCAATCCACCGTGTTTTTGTTTGCCGAGCCCGTTGCATTGAAGGGCGATGCGGCCACCAACTGGCGGCGTTGGCGGGAAGCCCGCGGGGAAACGCACATGGTCAAGGACATCCGCGAGTGGGAACTCCTGCGAAAAGAGCTCACCTCCGCGGATTTGGTGATTGATGCGCTCCTTGGCACGGGACTGAATGGGCCCGTCGAGGGTTTGCTGGCGCAAGTGATCGAGGATACGAACCAGTTCGCCGGCCGCGCTTGCGTCGTCGCGGTGGACATTCCCTCCGGCCTGGCTTCGGATGGCGCTGACTTCGGCGGGCCGGTGATCCAGGCGGACTTCACAGTCACCTTCACCGCGCCGAAAGTGGGGCAACTTCTCTCGCCGCGGGCAAGCTGCGTGGGTGAACTCCGCGTCGTCGAAATCGGGACGCCGCCGGCGCTCCTCGATGATGACAAGAATCTCCGACTGCACTGGCTCGAGACCGGCGAATTCCGGTCGCTGCCCCTGAAGCGTGCGCCGGAATCGAACAAAGGTAATTACGGTCACGCGTTGATCGTGAGCGGCTCCCTGGGCAAGACCGGCGCGGCGGTGCTCACCGCGCGGGGAGCCTTGCGCGCGGGCGCAGGACTCGTGACCGTAGCCACTCCCGGCGACGTTCTACCCATCATCGCCGCGGGCGCGGCAGAACTCATGACCGCGCCACTCGCCGCAACCGATACCGGCAGTATCAGTCTCCGCAGCCTCGAATACGGCCGGTTCGCGGATTTGCTGAAGGGAAAAAACGTTTTGGCGATCGGCCCGGGCCTTTCGACGCATGCCGAAACGCAGCAATTTGTGCACGCGGTGCTGGCGGACTGCACGCTGCCCATCATCCTCGATGCCGACGGCTTGAACGCGTTCGCAGCTTGCGCCGACAATCTGGCGAAACGCAAAGGTGCGCCGCTCTGCATCACTCCGCACCCGGGCGAGATGGCTCGCCTGCTCGGCTGCACGGTGAAAGAGGTCCAGGCCGATCGGCTCAACACCGCGCTGCGTGCCGCGGAGCGCTGGCAAGCCTATGTCGTGCTCAAGGGCTATCACACCATCGTCGCCACGCCAGAAGGCCGCGCGTTCGTCAATTCCACCGGCAATCCCGGCATGGCCACGGGCGGCACGGGCGACGTACTCACCGGCATCCTCGCCGGCCTGACGGCGCAATTTGGCACGGCCGCGTGGGAGACGGTGCTGGTATTCGGTGTTTACTTGCATGGGTTGGCAGGCGATCTGGCGGCTGAACGCGTGGGGCAACATTCCCTCATCGCTTCCGACTTGGTGGAATCGCTGCCCACGGCTTTTGCGCGCGTGCGGGCGGAGCTTGATCGTGCCCGCAAGTGAGTTCGTTACCCGCTCCGCCGAAGAAACCATTGCGCGGGGCAGGGAATTCGCTTCAAAACTCAAGCCGCCGGTGATTGTTTTGCTTTCGGGCGAGCTCGGCAGCGGCAAGACCACTCTCACCAAAGGCATCATCGCCGGGCTGGGTGCCGCCGCCGAAGAAGACGTCACCAGCCCCACCTTCACCCTCGTTCACGTCTTCCACAACGGCTGCAAGGTCTTTCACGTGGACCTTTACCGCGTGGAGGGCTTCCACGATCTCGAAACGCTCGGCCTCGAAGACGCGTTTTCGGAACCCGCTATCGTCATCGTGGAGTGGCCGGAAAAGTTCTCCCTGCGCACGGACTGGCCCGTCGTCCGCATCGAGTTGGCCCACGCCGGCGACGACTCGCGGCGCATCTGCGTCTCCGGCCTGCCAATCTGACGAGCAGCGCGGGCCTTCCGCACGTCACATTGCTGTTAACGGGTAGGCTCCGTACTCTTGTCCCCCTCTCCCCGCCTTGCTACGCTCAAAATGTCGCTTTTTGCGCCTTTCTTATGGCGGAACGCACTCTTGCGCCCATCCTCGAGCACCCCGCGCGGATCAATCTCCGGACGTACTCCGCGGAACTTCATCTCAGCTCGCTAACCGTCGGTGTGGACAACATCCATTACGACGTTTCGCTGAGCCAGAAATTCGTGGATTTCACGAGGTCGTACTTGCAGGACGACATCCGCCAGACCATGAACCTGGCGCAGCTTACGAGCACCGGCTCGCGGATCTCCAAGGCCCCGGAGACGAGTGCCTTCCGGAAACTCCTCACTGATCTGATGCAGACTTCGCTGACGCGCGCGAAGTACGAAAAGAACATTGAGATTGACCTGCTGTTGCGCGTCTCGCTGCTGAAATTCCTGACGCAACAGATTGCCGCGCAGTTCGCGAACCTTTTGCTGGAAGCGAAGGAGTGGATTCGCAGCCGCGGGCAGATCTTCGAACACAGCGAGCAGGGCCACGTTCTGAAAGCGCGGATCGCGGAACTGCAGGCCGGGCGCCGCGACGTCTACCGGCAGGTGGGCCAGCACATCTATCAGATCCTGACGGAAATCGAGGAAGGTACGGTGGCGAAAGCGCGGCGCGCGCTTTTCGGCGATGAAGCCGAGGAGTCCTACGACATGCTCAAGAGCCGCCTGGTGTTCGTCGAAGGCGGGAAGGATGATGTGCTCTTTCTCGAACACTATGTGCTGTTGGGAAATTATCAGCGCGACCCCGATCGCATCGAGAACATCGACATCATGCTCCTGGATCTGCTGCGCGACGCCGTGCTGGCCAGCGGGCCGGGCGAAGAGATGAGCGCAGCCGTGAGGGCGCACCAGGATCTGGTGGACGCGGCGGTGGCGGCGCGCACCGAGCTGGCGAGCCTTGAAGAGGAGCGTGAATCGCTGGTTCGAAAGATCGGACGCGGCGACGACCTGCTCGCGCGCGTCGGCTTGCGATCGGAGCCGGGGGCGGCGCGGGCCTCGCTCACCGCGGTGGAACGCCGCGCGAGCCAACTGCGGCGCAAACTGAAGGAACTCGGCCCGGCCCTCGATGCCGCTAGGAGCAAAGCCGAGTTCCTGACCGAACAGTACCAGAGCCAGTTGGGCGGTTACCTGAACCAGCCGGAGAACGCCCGGCGGCTCTTTGATGCGCAATTGCCGGGCAGTGACGCGGGAGGTTCGCCGGAAATTCGTTCGCAACTCCTGGACGAATGGATTCGCCTGATCGAGCGGCACGACCTGCTGATCAATGTTTTTGCGAGCTACGAAGTGCGCAACATTTACCTCGATTACTGCCCGCCGGTTCACTTGCAGCAGCTTCGGAAGGCCCTGGTTTATCGCGACGAGTTGCAGCGCGTGGCGGGCATCCTGAAGCAATTTCCCGCGCGGAATTACTCGCTGAAGAAAATCGAAGAGTTGGCCAAGAAACTCCGCCGCTATCCGTCCGAAGAGGCCCGCGCGCTGGCGGCACGCTTTGCGGAGGACTTCATGCGGCTGCGGCGCGACCTGCGCAATTACCAGCGGCTGGCTGCGGCGATGGAGCGGTTGAACCTGATCCGTGCGGACAAGGCGCGCGACCTTTCGCGGATGAACCGGAGCCTCTACGAGTACCTCCTTTCCGAGGAAGCCAAGCCCGTGGAGGACCACGTCGTCACGCACACGGTGATCAAAGCCGACGTGCGCGGCTCGACGAAAATGACGCAGGACCTGTTGGCGCGCGGACTGAACCCGGCCTCGCACTTCAGCTTGAACCTCTACGAGCCGGTGACGCGCATCCTGGAGAGCTACGGCGCGGCGAAAGTATTTATCGAAGGCGATGCGATGGTGCTGGCCATATTCGAGCACGAATCGAACCGCGCGCAGCAGCGTGCGGTGGCCAAGGCCTGCCTCCTGGCTAGGGAGATCTTGGCCGTCGCGCAGGCTTACAACACTAAAGCGCAGTCGGGCGATTTGCCGCGGCTGGAGTTGGGCCTCGGTGTGGCATTCCAGGGGTCCGCACCGACTTACTGGATTGACGGCGACTCGAAGATTATGATTTCGCGCGCCCTGAATCTTTCCGACCGGCTCTCGAGCTGCTCGAAGGCCGCCAAGCGCCTGCTGGCGCAGTCGAATTCGCCCTTCCGCCTGTTTTTGTTTCAGACCGTGATGGCGGGCACATCCGAAGAAGAGGCGGACGAATTCCTCATCCGCTACAACCTGAATGGAATTGAGCTGAACGAGGAAGGATTCGGGAAGCTGTGCGAAGAGATTTCGCTCTCGCAGTTACAAGCCGACTGCGTGTTGCCCTGGGGACGCGAACGCACGACTTTTTACTTCGGCGAAGTTCCCATGGGCGATCACCTGGAGTCGATCCTGATTCGAAAGGGATTTGTGAGGCAGCTACTTCCGGACGGCAAAATCGGCACCCCGGGCACGCACGCATACTACGAAGTCTGCACCGCGGACGACATCATCGAGCGTATTCGCGAGCGCCTCTCCAAGATTTCCCGCAAAGATTGAATGCGCTTCGCGGCCCGTCTATAATCCCAGCGGAGGCGAAAAGGGTCCGGTGACTCTCCCGGCCTTCAAAGCCGGCGATCCGACCCTTTGCGGGCCGGATGGTGGGTTCGACTCCCACACGCTTCCGCCAGCGCCTCGATGACTTCAATAAGTGGTGGAATCTGCTTTCGGACCAAGAGGTTATTGGTTCAAATCCACTCGCTCTGACCAATCGTTTCGATAGCTATCTGGTTCATCTGGCATTTCATCTACAGCACTTCAGGTCTTCTTGCTGTTGCGCACATCCGTGCGAGAGATTTCCACAGGTAGTAATAATCATTAGAAATAGTAGTTGACATGGATATTTATTGATGGTAACTGGTGGCCTACCAATCCGGCTGAAGAACCGGGGAAAATAGTATTGTGGCCACATTTAGCGGTCCCGACATGATGGTGGCGAACCTGCTCACAAGCGCAGGTCTGCTCATCCCCAACCGCGGCCCAAGCCGGGTATCTGGATCACATGAGGAAGTGGCTGCGCTCCCCGCGAGTCCGCGCACGACCCCTTTCGTGCAGCCGCTCGAGATCGTGCCAATCAAACAGAAAATGCCTGGTCTAACCCAGATTACAGCCCTACAACTTCGCACTAGAGGGTCGCTTATGCGTGCACCAGGACCCCGTTGGCCGAATTCCAAGACTTTCCACCATGGAAGAGAGACTCATGCACTTTGGAAGAGGAGATATGCAATGGCAAATCGTCGTGATATCCAAAATGCCCTGAAGAACAGGCTGGAGTTGGTAACAGCGGGGTTTACTCGGCGCGACCTGATGAAAATGGGAATCATGACAGGGGCGGGGGTACTCATCCCCAAGGTTGGATTGACCCACGCCTTCGGACAGGACCCATTGACGCCGTTGTCGTCGTCGTTCTCGCGATCGAATTGCGCCGTCGGCAACAGCCCGCAGCCTGCTCAGGTATTTGTGGACCCGATGCCCATTCCACCGCAGTTGCCGGTGCGTCCATTGACGGATCCGGGGTTGACGTTCGGCGCGCCCCCACAGCTATTCCCCTTCAACACGATTAATCCGGCCACCGGTCTTCCGTATGAGGGCCGGGGACAATTCAATGGAGTGTTGCGGCCGGGAACGGATTTCTTTCAGTTCTTCAACCAGTATCCGACGCAGCAGTATTTTGTGCAGCGCATCAGAGCCAATCCGAACTTCAGGATCACCTCAGATACACACATCCCGGCGCAGACGATCTGGGGATTCAACCTGGGCGGATCGGCCGCCAGCGACGTGGGGACCTTTCCCGCACCCACCATCGTTACCCGCTATCAGCAACCCTGGGTGGTTCGCCGGTACAACGAATTGCCGTCACAGAGCCAGAACGGTGGTTTCGGCGTCCCGGAGATGTCTACCCACCTGCACAATTTTCACACCGCTCCGGAAAGCGACGGCGGCCCCTGCCGCTGGTTCTTCCGCGGACAGTATTTCGACTACTATCACACCGCGCAGCAAGCCGGATTTAGCTTCGACTTTCAGCCGAACGGCGACATCAATGAGTCCCTGAGCACCCTGTGGTATCACGATCACCGCATAGACCACACGGCCGAGAACACTTACAAGGGCTTGGAAGGCTTCCAACTCATGTTCAACCAGTTCGATACTGGGGATGAGACGACCGGCTTCCGTCTGCCCAACTATCCGCAATACGACATTCCCATTATCCTGAATGACAAGTTGCTTGATCCGAGCACCGGCCTGATCTGCTTCGACACGTTCAATTTCAAGGGATTGCTCGGCGATGTTCAGTTGGCCAACGGTATAGTGCAGCCGTTCCTGAGCGTCAATAAGCGGCGCTATCGCTTCCGCGTGCTGAACGGCGGGCCGTCGCGCTTCTATGAACTCTTCCTAACCGATCCACTAAACCCAAGCCGACAGATTCCCTTCTGGGTCATCGCCGATGACGGCAACCTGCTGCCTACGCCTTTGCAGGTCACCAGCTTCCGCATTGGCGTGGCGGAGCGCTATGACATCATCATCGACTTCAACCAGGTCAAGAATCTGATAGGCAGCCATACAAAGGTTCGCCTGGAGAACCGCCTGGAGCAAGACGACGGCCAAGGACCGACCTGCAACATCTTTGCGGGAGGAGACCCCAAGGGTACCTATTGCGTGGAGTTCCAGATCGGCGGCGCGGTCGCCGACAATAGTGTTGATCCGGCGACCCACCCGGTGTTCTACCAACTGCCAAGTGTCGTCGCGCCGCGTATCACGCGGAACTTCGTGTTTGACCGCGACAATGGCCAATGGGTTATCAACAACAAGTTTGCGGACTGTAATGAACTCCGCTTTGCGGTAAAGCAGAACAGCGCGGAAAACTGGGTCATCAGCAATCCGCGGAACGATTGGCAGCACCCTATCCACATCCATCTGGAAGAGCACCAGATCTTGAGCCGGGTCAACAACGGCGGCCGTCGTTATAGCCGCAGCGGTTCCAGCTTCGACTTCTCTCGCGGCGACTGCCCGTTTGGTGGCGGTGGCGCCGGCATCAGCCCTACACGCCCAGGTGTGCCCAACGTGGAGGTGTCGCGCAAGGATGTCACCCGGCTTCAGTTCGATGAGGATGCTACGCTCTTCTTCCGCTTCCGCGACTTCCAGGGTGATTGGCCCATGCACTGCCACAACACAGTTCACGAAGATCATGCCATGATGTTGCTCTTCCAGGTGCAGCCGGGCGTGATCGACAACAATCAGAATCCGTAAACAGCCGCCAGGGCAACAGGCGAAGCAGAAGAAAGGGGCAAAGTCATGAAAAAAATGACACGGAGAAATTGGCTGTCGGCTGCTGGAGTTACTACGGCGGCTGTCGGAGCAAACAGCTTGTTCGCACAGGAAGCGACTCCGGCGAGTAAACACAACTACAACTTCAAGAACATCTCGCCGCGCGAGCTTATCCGACAACGCCACCTGCCAAACGTTGAATTGATCACTCAGGACCGGAAGAAGGTCCGCTTCTACGATGATCTCGTCAAGGACAGGCGGGTGGTTATCCAATTCATGTTCGCGCGCTGCAAAGACGTCTGCCCGATAATTACCCACCACTTGGTTGAAGTGCAGAGAATGCTAAAAGACCGCGTCGGTCGTGACATTTTCTTTTACTCCATCACCCTGAGTCCGGAGGAAGACACTCCCCGCGACCTCAAGGCGTATGCCAAGATGCACGGAGTGGGACCAGGATGGACGTTTCTAACTGGCAAACCCGACGACATTCTGCTCCTGCGCAAGTCGCTCGGCTTTTTCTACAACGATCCCAAAGAAGACGCTGACCGGAACAACCATTCTGGTATGCTGGTGGTTGGGACCGAACCTCTCATGCGCTGGGCAATGTGCGAAGGTGGGGCCAAACCTGAGTGGATCTTCACGGTCATCCGCACGGAGGCCGATGCTCCCTTCCAGGGATCTGTGGATGGGATGAGGCAGGCC
>JBGQGH010000028.1:0-28984 GCA_041497315.1 Terriglobia bacterium
CAATGGGCACGACGTTCAAACGGTAGTAGAGATCCTCGCGGAAGGTGCCCTGCTCGAGCGCGGCGCGCAGGTTGCGATTCGTGGCCGCGACGAGCCGCACGTCCACCTTGTGCGTTTTCGTGCCGCCCAGGCGCTCGAACTCCCGTTCCTGCAGCACGCGCAGCAATTTGGCCTGGATCGCGGGGGGAACGTCGCCGATTTCGTCGAGAAAAATGGTGCCCTTGTCGGCCAGCTCAAATTTTCCCGGCTTGCTCGCGTTCGCGCCGGTGAACGCGCCTTTTTCGTAGCCGAAGAGTTCGCTTTCCAGCAAAGTTTCCGGGATGGCGGTGGAATTGATCTTGATGAACGGCCCGGAAGCGCGGCGCGAGTTTTCGTGAATGGCTCGCGCAATCAGGTCCTTGCCCACGCCGCTCTCGCCGCCCAGGAGCACGGTGGAATTCGTCGGCGCGATGCGTTCGACCAGCGCGAGCACTTCCTGCATCTTCGCGCTGCGCGCCACGATGTTTTGGTAGCTGTAGCGCTGGCCCAGCGCCTCGCGCAGCGAACGGTTCTCTTCCCGCAGGCGGCTGGCGTCCAATTCCTTGCGAATGACCACGCTGATTTCCGCGAGCGAAAACGGTTTCAGCACGTAGTCGCTCGCGCCCGCCTTCATCGCGTCCACCGCGGTTTCGACGCTGCCGTAAGCGGTCATCACGACGAACGGCACGGCCGCGTTCACGCGCTTGGCGGCCTGCAGAAATTCCAGGCCGGTCATGCCCGGGAGCTTGTGATCGGTGAGGACGAGGTCAATGCGCTCCTGATTCAGGATTTTCAGGCCGACTTCGGCATCCTGCGCGGTGCGCGTCTGAAAACCTTCCTCGGTCAGATGGAGGTCGAGCAGGCGCAACATCTTGGCTTCGTCTTCGACAATGAGGATGGTGGCCATCAATTCCCTTCCGCCGCGACTGGCGCCACACGCGGCTCCGCCGGGAAGAAGACGCGGAAGCACGCGCCGTGTTGCGGTTCGCTCGTTACGCGGATCGCGCCGCCGTGGTCGTCCACGATTTTCGATACGATGGAAAGTCCCAGGCCCACGCCGGTGCGCTTCGTTGTGACGAACGGATTGAAGATTTGCTCGCGCATCTCCGCAGGAATTCCCGGCCCGGTGTCTTCTACGGTGACTTCGACTCCGCGCATTCCATCGTGTTGTGCCGCGGCGATGCTCACGCGCAACGTGCCGCCCGCGGGCGCCATAGCTTCGTAGGCGTTGAGCGCGAGATTCACGAACACCTGCTCGCAGAGTCTCTCGTCCAATGCCAGCTCCGGCAGCTCCGCGGCGTAATTGCGTTCCACGGCCACTTTGGCCTCGGAATACTGATCCTGCGCGGCCTTGAGCGCTCGATCCACCAGCGGCGCAATCGGCTGCGCGCGCAATTCAAGTCGCTGCGGCCGCGCGAAGTCCAGGAACCGCGCCACGAGAGCACTCAGGCGGTTCACTTCGCTCGAAATGTTGCCCGCGAGTTCGCTGGCCAACGGGCTGGGGTCCCGCAATTTCTGCTGCAACATTTCCGCGGAGCCTTTGATCACGCCCAGGGGATTCCGAATCTCGTGCGCGAGCCCCGCGGAAAGCTGGCCGAGGGCGGCCACGCGTTCCGTGCGGCGCACGTCGGCTTCGGCCTGCGCGAGGCGGCGATTCGTTTCGGCAAGTGTGTCCGACAATGCCTGCTGGCGCAACGCCTGGCGTTTGCTCTCCGTGACGAAGCGATTCACGAGAATTCCCGCGAGAAAGAAAAACAGGACGCGAATGCCCAGCTCGGAAAGCCCTTCGGCCGTCAATTCGTATTCGGTCAGCGCGGGGATAATCAGCGAGCAATACGCGGCGGAAGTGAGCCCGGTCCAAAGAAGCGATGCCCAGGGGCCGAAATAAATTGCCGCGGTGACCACGGGCAAAAAATAAATCGGATAGTAGCTGCTGTTGATGGCCATCGGGCTGGTGTGCTGCATCAGGATCGTGGCCAGCAGGATTTTGATAATGACGGCGTACGCTGGGCCGCGCTGCGGCAGCCGGGCAATGAGGTGCCGCTCGAGAAGCTGAAACGCTCCGATGGCGGCGAGCACCAACTGCTTGTGAATTTCCGTCCGCGGCTGAAGGACCGCGAGGCCGATGAGAAAAAACAGCCAGAGAATATCCGTCCAGGGGATGGCGGAATGATTTTCATTCTGCGCCGCGCGGGACATGCCAGAGGGAATGTAGCACGGCGGAAGCAGCGAGTAATAGCCGGTGAGCTCCGCGGAGAAACGAGGCTTAAGTTAAGTATTGGGGGGCAGGCTCGGCAAGACAGCATCGGGACTACGTGAAACTGTGCGCCGGGCCTGCCGAGGAGACCGGATTAGCTTTTCGCCAATGTGCCGAACATTCGATAGGACCACGCGCCGGCCATGGTCTCCGCCAGGGAAACCATCAGATAGGTAAGCAGATGAGCCGCCAGCAGCCACACTGGCAGTGCCGGGTACGGCCCGCTCAGATTCCACAAGACCACAGGGAATACCCAAGCCAAGAGCCAGAATACAAGGCCGGCCAGCGCCGCCGTTTTTGGTCCGGCAGTGCCACGGGAGCGGATCAAAGCGTAGATACCGACCGCAAAGATCCCGCCCACGAAGGTCATCAGCGACAGAAGGAAGCGATTCGCGCTTCCCGCGGCCGTTGGCACATTCAAACCTTGCAGTGCAGAGCGCCAGAAACCGAAGAGATATAGCCGGTTGAGAATGAATTGGAGTGAGTTGGCAACAAACCCGGCCAACAGCCCACCCAGGATCACACGTCCCCAATGAATCTTGGTCATGGTGCCCTCCTGTCCCAACTGGGACACAGCCTAATCAATGTCGGTGGCCACACCCCAACTGGGCAATGGTACTTCCGGTTTTTGTCCCCAAGGGGTCAACTGAGGGCATTCAGGGAGATGGAATGCAGTAGCTGGCGGGCAAGCCCGCCCAAAACGCGGCAGGGCAAAATCATAAATTGTAGTTGGTGGGCAAGCCCGTAAGCCGGACTCTCTCTGACAAGAGGGTGCAATTGCTGCGCATTCTGGATTCAGCCCTCAATCTCTTTTTGTACAACGAGTTGAGGAATATCTGTTAGGTCTGTGCATTCCGTCTAAGTCTACCTGCTACGCAATAGACGGGACGCTGTATGGACGCCTACGAACACAGGAACAATGAGCCGCCAATCGTTGTGAGTACACCCTTCGCGGCCGATCCGAACTAAGCCGGTCACTTCTTCGCCGGCCGATTGATTACCACTCGATAGGACGCGCCTCCCTGCACCTGCCCGGATCGGGCGTCCCGCTGGACAATCGAGAACTCGTAGGCTGATCCGATCTTCGCCCCCGCTGGCGGGTCAATGCGGAGAAAGATGGTGTGGCGATCCTGGGGATTTATCGCCACGCGGTGCACGATCGAGAGGCCCTCCTTGCCCTGCGCCCGCAGGAGTGGCTGTCCGGCAACCAGTTTCATGGCCTCGAGGAGACTGCGGAAGTTCTCCTTGGAATATTTACCCTCCCAGTAGAGACGCTCCGCGCGCTTGCCGAACTCCTGGTACCACTGCTTCACGAGTTTATTCGAGCCCACGACGAAATCGCGCTGGTCCTTGAGGGATTGGCTCTTCATCAGACGCTCCGGGGCCACGAATTGGATTGTGCCCGGGAATCGGCGGGCGTCAAACACGAGGTCAATCAGCCCGCGTTCCTTGAACAGGAAGCCGTTGATGTCAAGCCTCGCCCACATGCCCAAGCCCTTGCCGGGCGGAGGAGGCGTCCCAATGAATTCCAGGATATGCAGATTCTTCTGCCCGACTTTGCGATCCTGCACGGTCAGAAGATCCACATTGTGTTGCGTACTCGTGTATGGATCCTGCGTCGAGTGGAGAAAGGCCACAAGACAGTAGTGGGATTGGCCCGGCAGGCTGGCAGGCAAAGGCAGCAGGTTAGAGGTAAGGTCAAACGCGGCGATTTGCGGGAACCCGGCGCGCAAATTCGTCAAGGTCGTTATACCAATCGTGACCCAGTTGGGATCCGAAAACGGCGTGCCCGTCTGCACATTCACTTCATATCCGGCGGGCAACGGGTTCAGGACGGTCGAAGCGTTGGTGATGGCGGTCATGACGCGGACGGAAGCAGCGTCCACGCGGCCGCGGTTGTGGACCTCCACATAGACGCGGTTGTGCACGATGAGAGGCGGAGCGATGGTCTCCACACCCTGACTGCCGTCCACGATCACTTCATTGAACTGGAAGAAATCGATCTGATTGGTGGGTGTCTGGTAACCCAACGGCGTTGGAGCATCCACTTTGATGTTGGCAGAGTTCCAGTGCCAGACCGGCTGGCTCGGCCAGCGCGATGGATCGTTGCGACCGTCCGTATTGACGCCGCGGCCGGTGTCGAGCATGGTGTCGCGGACATACAGATCTACATCCGCTTGCGCGGGCGGGTCGAGCTTGTACTCGAAGAGCCCCCGTCCGTGAGTGGAAGCCCGAAGGAGCCGCGAGGCGCGGTGAATCTGCAGATCGAAGACCGGAGCGTCCGGCAGGCCATTGGACAGCGGGGCCCAGGTGACGCCCGCGTCGGTCGAACTCCACACTCCGATGTCGGCGCCGACATACACGTGACCGGCATTGTCGGGATCGACGACGATGGCATTGTGTTCCACGTCCAGGAGTTCGCTGCCGGAGCCGGCCGTTCCGCTGCGCGCCTGCCAATTGGCCCCGTCAAACCGCCACACGTGACGGAAGTCGCCCGATCCTCCGAAGGCGATGAACACGGAGTTGCGGCCCGCATCCGACCAGTCAACAGCAATGTCGGACACGAGTCCGACCAAGCCCAGCGGGCTGCCGAGATTGTCGATGCGCGTGGCCGTCCATGCGCCACCGGCGTTGTCGACGCGGAACACACGGCCCGCGGTTGTGCCTACGAAGAGGCGCGTGGCGTTGGCGAATACCATCGAGTAGATGGAACCCGAGCCGGCCGGAAGCGCAACCGTGGTGGGAAATGTCTGCGCGAAATCCGTGGAGATGCGTATGTTGCCCCCAACCCCGATGGCGACGATGTCGGCCTCCGCCGGATTGCCCGGGTTCGGAGGCGGTGAGACGGTGGGCTCGGCCATCAGAAGCCACGGGAAAGTAAAGACGCTCCAGGAGGAATAATCCTGGCCGCCATCGGTGGCGCGGTAAATCCTCCCGTTCGCGTAAACCAATACCTTGAAGGGGTCGGCCCAGTTCACGATGCAGTAGCCGCCGTCTCCGCCCTGGACGTGGCGCCACGACTCTTCTCCGACGTAGCGGGCGGTGCCGTTGTCCTGCAAGCCGCAGAAAATCACCGCAGGCTCCGTAGGGTGCAGGCCAACGTAATTGGTGCAAAGGCAAGAGAGGCCAGTGTTGCGCGGCACAAACGTCGCAGCTCCCGTAACGTTCTGGCTGAAGAACGCTCCGCCGTCGCAGGCCACCCAAAGCGTGTTCGAGTCAGCCGGTGGAAGCGTCACGACATGCACATCAGAGTGTACGTTCGCTCCGATGTAGGTGGGGACCATCGAGTAAGCCGAGCCGCTTGGAGAAACGTCGCAGCGATAGATGGAACTTGACCACTGGCCGGAGGCGAGCTGCGTGTCGCCGCCAATGTAAACGCGATTGGCGTTGTTGGGGTCGATGGCGATGGTGAGGTCGTAGTCCCCCTGACTGCCGGTCAGCAGAGCCGCGGGCGCTCCGGAAACCAGTTTCCAGGCTCCCGCGCCTCCATCGAGACGATAGATTCCTTGCAATTGCCCCGCTGTTGTGGCCACGAGAGCGTAGAGCACATTCGGGTTGTCACGCAGCAGGCCCAGCGCGATGCGCCCTACGCCGGCCGGGAAGGCCGTGCCAGCGGCCGTCCACGTCGCTCCGTCAGTCGACTGGTAAACTTTGTCTCCCCAAGCTGCCGCGTAAAAGGTCGTTGTGCTTCCGGTACGTGCCACAACCACGCTCGGATGAATTCCGGTCCGCCGCTGCGTCCACTCAAACCCACCGCCCGCGGCAGGCAGACGTTCGTAAAGCCCCACCGTGGTAGCGGCGACCACATGCTCGCGGTTGGCTGGGTCTACGGCTAAGGCAAAGAACGCAGCCCCTGCGAGCGCCGGAGAACCTGCCGCGACGGGTTCTGTGGCCCACGCTCCGCCGCCGTCATCGCTGCGAATGGGACCGATGCCGCGATACGCTGGAAGTGCGTTGGTCAACCGGGATCCGAATAGCGCGTTCGTGTCACCTTCTCCGGTGCCCACGTAAACGCGGTTCGGGTCGTTCAGATCGATCGCGATGGCGCCGCAACACAGGCTGGTACTCGCAAAGCTGGTAGGATCGAGGTCAAAGCCGTCCATGCAGGATTTCCAGGAGGCTCCCGAATCGTCCGATCGGAAGACGCCGCCATTGGCGGTGGCCGCGTAAACCCGCGCACCACCTGGCGCGATGGCAATGCCGGAAACGCGGCCGCCGACCGCCGGACGTCCCGCGGCTTGGCCGCGAGCGACGATCGACGGACCAAGGGGCAGCCAATTGTTCTGCCCCGGAATAGCGGGCATCCCCGGCATCACTGCTTCCATTGCAATTCGCGGAGCGACGCGCGGCGCCCCGCCCAAGACCTTGCGCCGCTTGTATTCAGCCAGGCGGTTTGTCCAGAACGTCGGAGCAACCCGTTCCATGACCTCTTCGCCCCGTCCGGGCTGAAGCCTGCTTTGAAAGACTCCCGCTTTCTTGCCCCGCGGCCTGGCTTTCTTCGCTGCGCGCCGGGCCTCTGCGCGTCCCGCTCGCAATTTTTCGGCAGGTGCTTCTTCTCTGGGGATCAGCCGCGTGTAGGCAGACTCCAAGTCCGGAAACAGCCACTTGCGCGGCCCCTGCTCGCGCACGGCTTCGGACTTCTGCCGCTTTTGGGGGTACGCCTTTTTCTGACGCGTAGTGTTCTTCCTGGCCACGGCTCATCCCTCCCTGCTCACAAACGCCCGTTGAACGAACTTGGCAGTCAGATAACCGGCCGCGGCCGAGAGGGTGTCAGCGGAGATCGCAAGTAGACTTGCAACCCAACCCGCGTTCAACTCACCGCTCCAGGCCGCGCAGGCCACGCCTGCGGACAAACAAGCGATCATTCGCGTGCGGCGTGAGCACCGCCCGATCACGCAGGTATAGCCCATCAGGAAAGGTAGGTATTCGATGGCGTAAGGCATGGTGTGCTCCTCCGGGGACCACCGAGGTCCTCCAAACATGGTTTACACCCATTACGCCTTGTAAATTCATTTGTCAAGTATAAAATGGATTATATAGAGGACCGGTCTGTGGTGATTTTTTAGACGCCAATCCGGTTTGATTCTCTAAAGTGTTGGGGGCGGGCCCGGCCAAAACTCGGGAGGGCGAAAGCAAATTGTAATCGGCGGGCAGGCCCGCCCAGGACACGGCAGGGTGTGTTCTTAAATCGTAGTTGGCGGGCAGGCCTGTAAGCCGGATTCTGTCGGTGCGTGTCCAAGAAACGGCCAACGCACCGTGGCGATCATTCCTCTAGGTCCCGGATCGCTCCGGGACTCCAGCAGCCTACCCGAGGGTCATGACGACAGTCCCTTGCGGAACCAGCGTCTCCGGGCCGGGCCAGCCCTCCCCTCCTATTTGGCCTTGCACCGCGCGGGGTTTTCCGTGCCTCCCGCATCGCTGCGAGAGCGGTGGGCTCTTACCCCACCTTTTCACCCTTGCCGAGCGCGAAGAGTCTTTGAAAGGCCGCCCCGAGGTTTCCCTCCGGACTTGCCATCGCGACATCCGCACCGGCGGTCTATTCTCTGTGGCACTTTCCGTAGCCGAGCCCTCGCGAACTCGGCCCCCTGGCGTTACCAGGCGCGCTGCCTGAATTGCTCTACTTCCCAGTGGAGCAATTCACCCCGAGGCCTTTCGGCCGCGGGACGTGGTGTCCAGACTTTCCTCCCGCCAGAAAACCTTGCGGCTTTCCGGCCGGCGATCACCCGGCCTGCCCGCCAACTACGAGAACAGTTTAACACAGTGACGGAAGAGAGTGATTTGTGACTGGTTACTCGTGACTTGTGGGAAGAACAGACGATCGACGGGAGCGGTATTCACGTGGGAGAGCACTCCCCCACGAGGTCATTATACCATGCGTGTCGAGAGTTCGGGCAGAAGAAACCGATTGGGGCAGCGGATCGCGGCCCTCGCCAATGAACGAAAAGTTTCCTCCGCTGCGTTCGTTCAATGCTGCGCAAGTGGATGAAGTGCTGCGGCGGCATGGAGCGAAGTCGTGAGGAAACATCGCTCGTGCCGGCGCGTATAAGTGACAAAGAAGATGCAGGTCCTCTACAGAGAAGCGGAAAAATCCGACGTCGCGGCGATGGCGCGCATCCGCGCGGCGGAGTGGGAAACGGAGGAGTACTGGACGGCCCGTATTTCGGGGTACATGGAATGCAAACTCCATCCGCAGCAAGCGCTGATGCCCCGCGTGACTTACGTCGCGCTCGATGGCGATTCGATCGTGGGATTTATCTCCGGACACCTGACGCGGCGATACAAGTGCGACGGTGAGTTGGAATGGATCAATGTGATTCCGGAGCGCCGCGGGAGTGGAATTTCGTCGGAATTGTTCCGACGGCTGGCGGCGTGGTTTGTCTGGCAGAAGGCGTCGCGCATTTGCGTGGATGTGGAGCCGGCCAACACAGCCGCGCGACGCTTCTACATGCGGCACGGCGCGGGCGAACTGAACAAGCACTGGCTGGTTTGGAACGACATCAGCGTGGTGCTTGAGAAGCGGTGACCGAACACGGCGCGGCGGGACGGGAGGGCTGAGCGATGTCTGGAACAGAAACGCCAAAAGTGGGAGCGACCCGGTTCGAAGGCGTGACGCCGATTTTCCGGGTGCAAGATCTTGCGGCCAGCCTGGACTACTACGTGAACGTGCTCGGCTTCAACGTGGATTGGAGTTATGAAGGCGGCATCGCGTCGGTTTCGCGCGACCGCTGCGGAATTTTCTTGTGCGAAGGCGATCAGGGGCATCCCGGCGGCTGGGTGTGGATTGGCACCGGGGACATCGAGTCTCTCTTCGAGGAGTATCACAGCAAAGGAGCGAAGGTCCGGCATCCGCCGACCAATTACGAATGGGCCTACGAGATGCAAATCGAGGATCCCGATGGAAACGTGTTGCGGATCGGGTCGGAGCCGAAAGCGGATCAGCCGTTCGGTGAGTGGCTGGACATGCGCGGCGATGCGTGGTTGAAATCGCCGGATGGCGGTTGGAAGCGGGTAACGCATTAGCTCGCCGGGAAGCATCTGAAACACCACCGGTGAAGATATTGTTTCAACCACAGACCTGCCGACTGCCCCCAGGTTAGGGGCTCGACAACCACGAAAATCCACTGACGCATGAAGAAGCGTCGGAGTCATTCGATGCGTTTAAAGGCTTACGCGAAGAGTTCGCGGTCACGGATCTTTCGGGCATCGGTGTAGTCCTCCACCCACCAAGCCTTTTCTCCCGGTTTACGGGGGGGCTTGGCTAGTTGGAGCTTCTGCTTCGCTTTTTTCGCCTCCTGCTGTACCACCCTGAAATGGTAGTGGTCGAAGATGCTCAAAGCTTCGATGAGGTAGGAGACCTCGATCCGGCGATCGCGGATGAGCAGCAGGTTTTCCCCATTCTGGGTGTCGGCCGGTACGGAGAAGTTGTAGGAGCCGAGGTAGACGCGCGCGGTCGGCTTGTCGAAATCGATCACCACGAACTTGTGGTGCATGCGGATGCCGCCACCGCCGGTCGGCTCTGATCTGAAAGGCTGGGGCAAGTCTTTCGAGAGTGCAGCAGGAAAGACCGGCGCCAGGTTGCCGTCCGGCTTCTGCAAGACGATGCCGCCGACCGCTCTGTCGGAAATGCCGTAGACGAAGCGCGCCTTGTCCTTTGTGACCTTGGCGATCGCGTCCCGGATGACCCCCGGAGTCATGTAGAGAAACGCGAGGGAGTAAAACAAGCACGAGGTAGTTCCTTGTTCGATGTCGTCCGCGACCGACTGCAGTAGGGCGTTCGAACCCGAATGCGGAGAGAACGCTACGTTCGCGTCAATCCCGTTCAGGCCAAGGCCGGTCCAGTTCGCGGAGGCTGTCTTGGCGAAGCCGGCCACATTACTGTTGTTCCAGTAGTTGTCGAATGCCGTGAGGAACGGCTTGACCGCGCTGGCACCCTGCAACACCACGGCATTGTTGGCTTGGATGAAGAAACCCCGCCAGGAGAAATTGGTCGAGCCGCACACCACCAATTGCACGGTCGGGCCGTCCACCACGATTGTCTTGTTGTGCTGGAGCTTGCCCATGTGTTGCCGCTTCACGTTCTGCTGGCCGGCCGACGACGAGAGGCGCTTTTCCGCCTGGTTCTCCCCGGAATCTGTCTCGCCATGGGCGCCATCGTCGTCGATGATGATCTTGAGCCGGGGACCGAGTTTCTCCAGCCGCGAGACCACTCCGGGTTCGTTCAGGTCGTAGGCCACCACGCGCACCTGGGCGTTGGCGTCGGCGACGGCCTTGTCGAGCACGTCGAGGATCGCCTCCCGCGCTTCGAATCCCATCCACGCAAGGGCTTCATCCGCCTTCGGATGTGTGGGGACGAAGGTCAGACCATCTTTCGCCTTTGCCGGAAGAAGTTTGGAGATCGGCGCGACTGATTCGTACCGTTCGACGAAAGCCTGGGAGGAGACAAATCCGCGTGTGTAAGTGACGTTGAGTTGCCCCGGGTAAGTCTCGCGGCGCAGCTCGATCTTGACCACTTGCGCCTCACCGTTACTCAGTTCGTCCTGAGCGTTCATAAAAACCGGAGTGACCCTGTAGGTGAATTCGCCCGGGAGATTGGCATTGCGGGGGAAATGAACCCAGCGGAATTTCTGAATCGGCGAGCGCAGTGTCGAGAGGCGGTTCGGGTCAACCCCTCCACCGGCGCTCGGGAAACTCAGCCGGTTCTTGAGGGCGAAAAACTTGTCGCCGTTGGGCTCCTTGTATTCGATTGCGAAGCCAACGAAGTTGTCGGGTGGTTTTCCGTTCTTCCAATTCATCGCGGCGAGGGCCATGCCATCGCCACGATGAAGTTTCAAGGTGAATAGCGCAGCCGAATTTTGACCAATGACCTGGAATTCATCACCCATGGTGCCTCCCAAGTTTCAAGCGAAGCCTGATCTGAAAGCCCAGCGGACGTCGAATGTGGTCCGTCGGCAGCGCATTATATCGAATAAGTTCTTCCATATTCAATAACTTTTGTCTCGGTTTAGGCCGGTCGGTCAGGCGGGATGACTTCACCGCAATCGCCGGACAGGCCTTTCCAATAGACACCCCCGGACTGTGGAGACAAGCCCGGCCAAAAACTCGGGCCCCAGGAGTTTGCTTTCCTGTTCAGCGCGTCGCGGACCAATCCAGTCCGGGCAAACCGGAATTGATTCGCTGCATCCGAATCTTGGCATCACATTGACATCCCGGGGCGGGAGGGCATTTTGCGGAGAATCGCGTTCACGATCTTGACCGGAATGCTCCAGGAGCCCCGGAGTGCCATTTTGAAACCATTGCGTGAATCCTGACCGCGTCCGGGTCCAACCAACGCGTATACTTAGCTGAGATAGCAGGCCGAAACGCGGTGATGGCCGTGAACCACCAGAACCAACGACGCAGCCAGCGGTTACTCTTGGACGTGCCCCTCGTCGTCCGTGGAGAGTCCGTTGAGAAACAGCCTTTCCGGGAAGAGACTTTCACGCTGGTTGTAAATGCCCACGGCGCATTGGTGGTCCTGGCTGCCAAGGTGGCCGTGGGGCAGAAACTCCTGGTCATGAATCCGAAGAATTGGGAAGAACGGGAAGGCCGGGTTGCCTACTTTGGCTCGCCTTATGCCGGACTGACCAAGGTTGCAATCGAATTCACGCAGCCCGCGCCTGAATTCTGGCCCGTCGGCGCCCCGCCGGATGATTGGCAATCGGTTCCCACCTAGGACGAGCCCTCCCGCCGTTTCCCAATTCTTGGCCTCAGATGACGAGGAGCGCGTCATACGTCAGCGTAAATTTCTTCCGAGTACGTCGCGATCCAGGCACAATCGTCAAAGTGGCAGGGCAAACCACACGTCCGGTTTGTCGACTTGCCAATCGGCACTGGTAACATAGACGGAGGGGAGGAAACCTATGCCCGGATCGTACGCCGGCAACCTTAAGGAAGGTAGCCGCTCGGAAATCCTCGCGGATTATCTTTTCTCACAATGGGGTGCCGTGACTCCCGTGCGCGGACGGGACGATATTGGCGTTGACCTTTACTGCACGCTGTCGGATCGAATCGGTCCGCTGGCGGTCGTTCGTGACTATTTCGTAGTGCAGGTGAAGAGTGGTACGGATCCCTGGGTTTTCAAAGACCAAGACTCAGTGAAGTGGCTGGTCGAGTATCCCACGCCCTTGTTTCTTGCTTGCGTCGACAAGAAGAAGGGATCCGTCTCCGTCTACCACGTGATGCCCAGGTTTTATGTTTGGGCCTTAGGTAGACTGCCCAAGCGCCTTGTACTCAGGCCAGAAGAGAGGGATGACGGAGAATTTGTCGCGTGGGAGAATGGCGAGACCTTTTCCCTCTCCGCTCCGATCATCCGGGCAACTATTGCTGACCTGACTTGTGTTGAGGCGACGGGGGCACTCGGCAAAGTTTTCCAATGCTGGGTCGGCTTTGATCGTGAGAACTGCGATCTGATGCGCCAGGGGCTTCTCAGGTTCCGAATGCCGCCATCCTATCGCGTTAACCAACCGCCGAATGCCGGGATCGGCGAAGTCGGATACGCCGTACGCGAGCCGGAGTTTCTCGAACGCGGCATTCTGAGATTAGCAGAGAGTGCCGAATGTATCGGTGGGCAACTATTCCGTCAGGGGGATCGGTCGGGAGCGCTTCGGGCGCTTCTGCTCGTTTATCACCTCTGGAGGACCTACGACCAGGTGTTGGGGAAGCAAGGGCGATGGGTCGGGAGCATACCGGGAGATCTCGGAACAAGAGTTTGCCAAAGCCTTAACGAGGCGCTCTCGGATCGAGGCGGCCCGCGCTATGTGTTCCAGGGAATCGATGAAGTTGTAAAGGCACTAGAGAATGATCCAGTCGTGAAGCGCTTTCTCACCAACTTGTGAGTCCGACAGGTGGAGGTCTTGCGCAGATAACAACACCGGATTCAAAGTCTAAGCGCGAGCTTGAAGTGTTTCGGACTGAAGCCACCATTCGCGAGTTGCAGCAGCTATTTGCCTTTCTCGCCTCATTGTATGAGGCCTTGTGGGAACGAGTCTTCAACGGCCGGAAGCCTGTACTTCGGCCATTACGGTACTCAGCCGACCTTTCCGTTTTGAACTTACTTCTTCAGAATCACCGCGCTCCCAAAGGACGCCACGACCCCCCACCCTTGACGGCCCAAGTCATTTAGCCGCGCAAACTCATTTTCCATCTCTTTCACTTGGCTGACGTCAATTCTTGCTCCGGAAACGAACTGGTGAGTCAACGGTAGATCCATAATCGTGTATTGGACTGCAACCGGCGCTGCCGCGACTGGGGTCTGAATGAAGAGCCTGCCTAAATCGACCAGCAAAAGTATCACGACAATTACCAGCAATGTTCGAATGGACCGCTCATGGCTCATCTCTTGCCTCCCTCATAGATTCAAAGTCGATTTCAACCGTCGTTTCTATCCCGCGGCTCCAAGAAGCGCCACATCTAGGCTCAACAGCTTCGTTTGGGAGTATTTCACCGGAACTTCCGAATTGGACCTCTGGCTCGCACATCGTATGCTTCTCCTGCGCTCGACACAACGATTTTGCCGTCCAACTCACGAACCAGAATCAGGCCGCCGTCGGAGGTGACTCGCGACCCTTGTAGATCGACCTTCAGAAACCTGTTGAAACCAAGCTGAAATGGCTCGTTTTGTTTCTCACCCACTGCATAGGCACCTCCGAGGCGTCTTCGCTGCGTTTAGACCCGCGCAAATACTGATGAACGATAATGCCCGAAGGTTCGCCTGAAAGAGTTCCTATCGGAAATGTGGGCTCAGTAAGGCGGATGAGAGATTTGCCATCTCTCGCGATGGGGCGCAAAGCAGTTCAGGAGCGCATTACGCACGAGGCTGAACAGTTCCTCATGCCGGCTTCCACCGTGGCCCGCCAAGTGTTCTAGGAGACGCGCGATCCGACGATTCTGGACGCGTGGTAGTAAACCAGAAACGGATGCGCACCCGTCCGAGAACGCCGTTTGACTCGGCCCTGCTGGCGCACTATCATGCACGCGAAAACGCAGCCAACCGAAACCCTTGCTTACGCCCGGCCAAAAACTCGGGCCGTATAAGATTGATTCGCCGCTCGGCGCGGGCGGGATGGGCGAAGTGTATCGCGCGCGGGACACGCGGCTGGAGCGCACGGTCGCGATCAAGGTCCTGCCCTCTCACCTTTCTTCGAATCCGGATTTGAAGCAGCGCTTCGAACGCGAAGCGAAGGCGATTTCTTCTCTCAATCACCCGCGCATCTGCCAGCTCTACGACGTAGGCTCGCAAGACGGCGTGGATTTCCTGGTGATGGAGTACCTGGAAGGCGAGACGCTCGGAAAACGTTTGGAAAAAGGCGCGCTGCCGCTGGAGCAGGTGCTCAAGATCGGGGCGGATCTGGCAGAGGCGCTGGACAAGGCGCACCGCGCGGGCATCATTCACCGCGATTTGAAGCCGGGCAACGTGATGCTGACGAAATCGGGCGCGAAGCTGATGGACTTCGGCCTGGCGAAGTCCGCGCCCGCAGGATTCGTGGGAGCGGGCGGCTCGGCGCCGCTGTTGAGCGCGGCGGTGACGATGACTTCGCCCAGCCCGCGGCAATCGCCGCTGACTTCGGCGGGCGCGGTGGTGGGCACAATCCAGTACATGTCGCCGGAACAGATCGAGGGCAAAGAAGCCGACGCGCGGAGCGATATTTTCGCGCTGGGAGCGGTGCTGTACGAAATGGCCACGGGACGGCGTGCGTTCGAAGGGAAATCGCAGCTTTCGGTGGCCTCCGCGATATTGGAAAAAGATCCCGAGCCGCTCAGCGCGACGCAGCCTACGGCGCCGCCGGCTTTCGATCTGGTGATTCGAACGTGTTTGGCGAAAGATCCCGACGAGCGTTTTCAGACGGCGCACGACCTGATGCTGCAATTGCGCTGGCTGGCGCAGCCTTCATCGCCGTCGGCGGCGGCGGCTGCTGCGCAACCCGCGATGCCCGCGCGGACGCCGCGCACGCGCGCGATTTGGGCGGCGTGTGCAGTGCTCGCGCTTGTGGCCGCGGGCTTGGCGGGATATCTGCTCGCGCCGTCGGGGCAAAATTCGCGGCCGCTGCGCGCGACGATAGAACCTCCGGAAAAATTCACGTTCGACATCATGGGGGATTTCTCCGGCCCCCCGATGCTCTCGCCGCAGGGCGACAAAGTTCTGTTCTGCGCGCACGGCCCGAACAGCCCCAAGGCGCTGTGGGTGCGCCCGCTGGATAGTTTCGTGGCGCAGCGGCTGGAAGGAACGGAAGGCGCCTACGATCCGTTCTGGTCGCCCGACGGCCGCTCGATTGGTTTCTTCGCCAACGGGAAGCTCTACCGCATCGCGTCGGCGGGCGGCCCGCTGACGCCGCTGGCCGACGCGCTGAACGCACGCGGCGGAACGTGGGGAGCGGGGGACGTGATTCTGATGGCCCCCGATATTCAAAGCCCCATCGTTGAGGTAAGTACGAACGGGGGCAAAGTCAGTCCGGTGACCAAGGTTGATTCGAGCAAGCATACGACTCACCGCTGGCCGGTTTTCCTGCCCGACGGCAAACATTTCCTTTATCTGGCAACAAATCACAACGGCGGCAAGCCGGAGGACAATGGGGTTTTCTATGCATCGCTCGACGGCAAAGAAAACCATATGTTGATTGCCAGCGACGCCGGCGGCGAATACGCCTCGGGCTATTTGCTGTATCACTCGGGGACGGCGCTGATGGCGCAGGCGTTCGATCCCGGCGCGGGCAGGCTGACCGGTGAAGCAGTGGCCGTCGTGGGCAAGATTCGCCACGACTCGGGAGTCTGGCGGACGCTTTTCACCGTCTCGCAAACTGGAATGCTGACCTACGAACCGGGCTCTGCCGAGACAGCGGGATCACAATTAGTGTGGTTCGATCGCAGCGGCAAACAGTTGGGCCAAGTGGGGGAGCGCGGCTCGTACATGGATCCGCGGATTTCGCCGGACGGCAAGCGCGTGGCCGTGAGCTACGGCGACCCGCAGCGGGAAATCTGGATCTTCGATCTGGAACGCGGGACGAAAACACGCCTGACCTTCAGCCAGGCGTCCGGCGGCGTCAAGACGCAGCCATCGTGGTCGCCCGACGGCAAGACCATTGTGTTCACCAGCGGACTTCCGGTATCGGGCGGAGGCAAGACCGCGATCTATGGCAAGTCAGCCAGTGGCAGCGGCACGGGGAATGTGATTCTGGAAGATACTCATGGCGCTGTCGGCTACATGCATGGATCGTGGTCGCCGGACGGAAAGTATTTTGTCTATCTTCACCGCGAGGGACCCGCCGGGAGCCACGTCGTTGCGAAACCGGCGAACGGTGAGGGCCAACCGTTCACTGTGATCGCACCCGCTTCGCCCCAGTCAAACATCTCCGACTATCGAATTTCGCCTAACAGCAAGTGGATCGCGTACACCTCGGATGAGTCCGGACGGGTAGAGGTGTACGTCGCTCCGTTTCCGCATGGGGACGGCAAGTGGCAGGTGTCCACGGGCGGGGCGGAGTTCGCGTCCTGGCGTGGTGATGGCAAGGAAATCTACATTTCCACCAACAGCAGCACGTATACGGCCTGTTCGGTCAGCGTGAAGGGCAACGAACTCCAGATCGGGACGCCACAGGGGCTCTTCAGCGCCAACCCCGTGGCTATCGGCGTTGACTATGACGTGACCGCGGACGGCAGGCGGTTCCTCGTCAATGTGGCCGGAGAGGAAGCGCCGGCGCCGCTCCATCTGGTCTTGAACTGGACCACCGAGCTGAAGAAGAGATGAGCCTCACAGTCGGCGCCAAACTCGGAGCGTACGAAATCCTCGGCGCGCTGGGCGCGGGCGGCATGGGCGAGGTCTACCGCGCGCGGGACACGCGCCTGGGCCGCGACGTGGCCGTCAAGATTCTTCCCCAGCAATTTGCGCAAGATTTGCAGAGGCTGGCGCGGTTCGAACGAGAAGCGCAACTCCTCGCGGCGCTCAATCATCCCCACATCGCTCACATCTACGGTCTGGAAGAAACCAGCGGCACGCGCGCGTTAGTCATGGAGCTGGTCGAGGGACCAACACTCGCCGACCAGATTGCACACGGGCCGTATTTGCTGGAGGAGGCGCTGCGGATCGCGCGGCAGGTGGCCGAAGGACTCGAGTACGCACACGACCGCGGCATCATCCACCGCGATTTGAAGCCCGCAAACGTCAAGCTCACCACCGACGGCAACGTCAAGATCCTCGATTTCGGTTTGGCCAAGGCGCTGGAGGGCGAACCGGCGGCGACGGACATCTCGCACTCTCCCACGCTGACGGCGGCGGCGACGCAGGCGGGCATCGTGCTGGGCACGGCGGCGTACATGTCGCCCGAGCAGGCCAAGGGGAAAGCCACCGACCGCCGCGCGGATATCTGGTCATTTGGCGTTCTGCTCTATGAAATGCTGGCGGGAAAAAAGCTCTACGAGGCCGATACCGCGCAGGAAACTCTTGCCGCGGTGCTGATCAAGGAACCCTCGCTCGATTCCCTGCCCCCGACTTTGCCGCCGCGGCTGCGCGGGCTGTTGCGGCGCTGCCTGACGAAAGATTCGCGCGCGCGTTTGCAGGCCATCGGCGAAGCGCGAATTATTCTGGAAGAGATCGCCGCGCATCCGGAAGGAACGCCAGAAGAAACGGAAGCGGCGCGCGCCGCGGCGGCAGTTCCGGCGTGGCAACGATTACTACCTTGGGGAATTGCCGCGGCAGCCATCGTCCTGGCAGGAATTGCGGCTTGGGCGCCGTGGCGGCCCGCGCCGCAGCCGGCTGCGCCGATGCGGCTGAGCGTGGAACTGGGCGCGGACGCATCGCTCTACAGCGGGCCGGGATCAGCTGTCGCGCTTTCGCCGGACGGCATGACCCTGGCGTTTACCGCTCAGCCGGGCAAGGGCGGGCCCACGCAACTTTTCCTCCGCCGGCTGGATCGGGCGCAAGCCACTCCCATCGCGGGCACAGACGACGTGCGCGACCCCTTCTTTTCGCCCGACGGGCAATGGGTGGCATTTTTCGCGAACAACAAGTTGAAAAAGGTTTCCGTCACCGGCGGCGGCGCCGTCACACTGTGCGACGCACCAAGTTCGCGGGGCGGTGACTGGGGAGAGGACGGCAACATCGTACTCGCGGCCACGAACCGCGCGGGACTTTCGCGCGTGCCTGCGGCGGGAGGGACGCCGACGGAGTTGACCAAGCTGGATCAGGGGGCGGGCGAGAATACCCACCGCTGGCCGCACGTCCTGCCGGGCGCCAAAGCCGTGATATTTACCGCGCACACGATCGGAAATAATTTCCAGGATGCGAATGTCATCGTGCAATCGCTCGAGACCGGCCAGCGCAGAGTTCTGCAGCACGGCGGGATGTACGCGAGATACCTGCCTGCTCCGTCCGGCGGCCATGAAGGACACCTGCTTTACATGCACGACAACACGCTCTTTGCGGCGCCGTTTGACGCGGAGCGGCTCGAAGTAACAGGCACTCCCGTGCCGGCAGTCGAAGGGGTGGCTGTGGATACAGGCACGGGCAGCGCGGAGTTTGCGCTTACTCGGGGCGGAATGCTGCTGTTCGTACCCGGGGCGAATACAGCCTCCCGGGTATTCATGCTCTCGATCGACAAGGAAGGCAAGACGGAGCCGCTGCGCAAGCTGCCCGGCGAGTTTGAAAACATCCGAGTCTCGCCCGACGGCCGGCGACTGGCCGTGAACCAGTCAGCGGGCCGGACTTCCGACATCTGGGTATATGAAATGCAGCGCGACACAATGTCGCGCGTGACATTTGCTGCGGGCTCAAGCTGGGAACCGGTCTGGTCGCCCGACGGGCAGCGGATTGCCTTCAGCTCGGATCGCGATGCCAGGACGACAGCAAACATTTACTGGCAACGCGCGGACGGCACAGGAGAGGCGCAGCGTCTCACGGAGAGTAACCTCTCCCAACGCCCCGATTCCTGGCACTCCAGTGGTAAGTTTCTGGCCTTCACGGAGCGGAATCCACAAACGAAATTGGACATCATGATCCTGCCGATGGAGGGGAACGAAAAGGAAGGCTGGAAACCCGGGAAACCTTATCCGTTCGTCAACAGCCTGAGCACCGAGTGGTCGGCCGCTTTTTCTCCTGATGGACGTTGGATCGCCTACGCCTCCGATGAAACTGGGCAATCGGAGGTCTATGTGCGGCCGTTCCCCGGTCCTGGAGGAAAGTGGCAAGTTTCCACAGATTGGGGCGCCTTCCCGGTGTGGTCGCGCAACGGGAAGGAACTTCTCTATCAGGTGCAGGATGGGAAGGTCATGGTTCTAGGCTACATGGTATCGGCCGGGGTGTTCCGGCCGGAAAAGCCGCAGCCGTGGTCGCCGGTGCCGGTGCCCTTGCGGGGCCCCGTGCGAGTCTATGACCTGAGCCCCGACGGCAAACACATTGCCGCGCTGAAAATAGCCGCATCGGAAGCTACGGCTCCGAAACAAGACAAGGTCAGTTTGTTCTTCAATTTCGATGGCGAATTGCGCCGGATCGCTCCGGTGAAGAAATAACTTCTGCTGAGCCACCTCTCAAGACCCCTGGTGATGGACGACCTGCATCGTTTTGTGATATCGGAGCGGGGTTGCCGACTCTCCTCAAATCGAGGGCTGCCGTGAATTTGAAAAAAACTTGTTTGCTGATCGCTGTGATCGTGTTCGCCGCGGGTAGCGCGTGGGCGCAGGCGGCGCCGCCGTCGCCTGCCTCGCTCGCCGAGCGCATTCAGAAAATCACGGATCGGCCGGAGTTTCGGCACGCCATGTTCGGGATCGAGTTCTACTCGCTCGATACGGGGCGGCCGATCTACAAGCTCAACGCGGACAAGTTTTTCACGCCGGCTTCGACCACCAAGCTGCTGACGGAAGGCACGATCCTCGAGCTGCTGGGCGCGGACTACCGGTTCCAGACGCGCATCTACCGCACGGGCACCGTGAGTGCGGATGGAGTGCTGCACGGCGACCTGGTGCTCGTGGCGAGCGGCGATCCGAATCTTTCCGGGCGCATCAAGCAGGACGGCACGCTGGCGTTCGAAAACCAGGACCACTCCTACGCCGGCTCGCCGGACACGCGCGCGGTGCCGGGCGATCCGCTGGCCGTAATTCGGGCGCTGGCGAAACAAATCGCGGCGCGCGGAATCAAGCAAATTGACGGCCGCGTGCTGGTGGACGCGGCACTTTTTCCGGAAGGTCAGCGCGAATTGGGCACGCGCGTGGTGATCTCGCCGATCTGCGTGAACGACAACATTGTGGACGTCACGCTTGCGCCGGGAGCCAAGCCGGGCGACCCGGTGGCGATGCGCGTGTCGCCGGAAACCGCGTACGTGCAATTCGTGAACCGCGCGACGACGGGCGCGGGGGACACCGATCCGGAAATCCGCTTTGCGAATGACGTCGCGGGCCCCGACGGCACGCATACCGTGACCATCACTGGCTCGATGCCCGCGGGAAAGCCGTCCATCCTGTTCGCATACGCGGTGCCGTCGCCGACGCGATTCGCGGAAGTCGTGCTGAGCGAGGCGCTGGTGGCGGAAAGCGTTGCGCTGAAGATGATTGCGAGCGCGCCGCGGCCGGACTTTTTCTCGCTGGCGGCTTCGTACACGCCACAGAGTCAGGTGGCGGAGCACATTTCACCGCCACTCTCCGAAGCGGTGAAAGTGACGCTGAAGGTGAGCCAAAACCTGCACGCCAGCATGGCGCCTTACATTCTGGGCGCGGTGCTGGCCAAAAAAAGAGAGGACATCGAGCAGGCGGGCTTCAACCTCGAGCAGGAATTTCTTTCGAAAGCGGGGCTGGACGTGAGCGGCGCTTCGCAAGCCGACGGCGCGGGCGGCGCTCCCGGCGCGTTCTACACGCCGGACTTCATGGTGCACTACCTCGCGTTCATGGCAAAGCAGAAGGACTACGAAGTTTTCTTCAATGGCCTGCCCATTCTGGGCCGCGATGGCACGCTGTGGAATATTCAGACGCAATCCGCGGCCGCGGGGCACGTTCACGCGAAGACCGGAACGTTTGGCGCGTACGACGCGCTGAACCGGCGGCGGATCGTGACGGGCAAGGGACTCGCGGGCTACATGACCACACCCGATGGGCGGCACCTCGCGTTTGCGATCTACGCAAACCGTGTGCCCGTGCCGATCGAGGACCCGGAGTCCACCACGAAGATCGTCGGCCAGGCAGTCGGCGAGATCGCCGCGGCGGCGTACGAGGCTCCGGTGGAATCCGCGAACGCGTACGACGTGCTCATCAAGAACGGCCGCATTTACGACGGCACGGGGAACGCGTGGTACGCGGCGGACGTCGCGATTCGCGGCGATCGCATCGCCGCGATCGGCAAACTCGACGGCGCCACCGCGAAACGCGTAATTGACGCGGCGGGACTCGCCGTCTCACCCGGCTTCATCGACATGCTCGGGCAATCAGAGACGGCGCTGCTGATTGACAACCGTTCGCTGAGTAAGCTCTCGCAGGGCATTACAACGGAAATTACCGGCGAGGGCGGCTCCATCGCGCCGCAAAATGAGAAAACGCTCGCGCCGATGAAGAAGTTTCTCGAGCGCTTCCAACTCACGGTGGACTGGACCACGCTGGACGGCTATTTCAAGCGCCTGGAGAAAAACGGCACGCCGCTCAATCTGGGCACTTACGTCGGCGCGGCGCAAATCCGCGAAGCGGTGATCGGCGATGACGACAAGGCGCCGACGCCCGAGCAGCTCGAGCAAATGAAGGCGCTGGTAGCGCAAGCGATGAAGGACGGCGCGCTGGGAATTTCGACGGCGCTGATTTATCCGCCGGGGCACTACGCCAAAACGGAGGAGCTGATCGAGCTGGCCAAGGTGGCTTCGCAATACGGCGGGATTTATGCCACGCACATGCGCAGCGAGGGCGCGTCCCAGATGGCGGCGCTCGATGAAGCCATCCGCATCGGGCGCGAGGCGAATCTGCCCGTCGAGATTTTTCACCTGAAAGTGAGCGGCAAGTTGCGCTGGGGCAGCATGCCGCGCGTGGTGGCGAAGATTCTGGCGGCGCGCGATGCGGGCGTGGACATCCGCGCGGACATGTATCCGTATCTCGCGGGCGCGACGGCGCTGGCTTCTTCCCTGCCACCATGGGTCGCGGATGGCGGCATGGCGAAACTTCTCGAACGGCTGAAGGATCCCGCCGTGCGGCGCAGGATTCATCTGGATATGGCCGCGGCTCGTCCGCGCTGGGAGAATCTGTATTTCGACGCGGGCGGGGCAGGCGGCGTGATGATCGCCTCGGTGGCCAATCCCGCATTGAAAAAGTACGAAGGCAAGACGGTGGCGGAAATGGCCGCGCTGCAGAAGAAGAGTCCGCTCGACGCGCTGATGGATTTCGTGATGGAAGATAACGCGCAGACCGGCGCGCTTTACTTCATCGCCAGCGAAAGCGATTTGCAGTACGGATTGAAGCAGCCGTGGACGAGCATCGGGCTCGACTACAACGAGACTTCGCTCGACGGGCCGATTTTCGAGCCTCATGGGCATCCGCGCGGATTTGGCTCGATGCCGCGCTTCCTGGGCCACTACACGCGCGACTTGAAATTGCTGCCGCTCGAGCAGGCCATCCGCAAAATCACTTCGATGCCAGCGCAGCGCGAACATCTGATCGACCGCGGCCTGCTGAAGCAAGGATTTTTTGCGGACATCACCATCTTCGATCCGGCCACGATCAAGGATGAAGCCACGTACACGAAGCCAGCGCAACTCTCGCAGGGCGTGCAGTACGTCTTCGTGAATGGCCAGCTTGAATTCGAGAAGGGCCAGCTCACGGGCGCGAAGGCGGGACGCGCGCTGCGCGGGCCGGGCTGGCGAGGAGAGCCGCCAAAGAATTGATAATAATCCGCCGCTACAATCGAAGGAGCTTTTCGAATCCGGATTCGTCGAGGATGGGAACGCCGAGTTCTTTGGCCTTGTCGTATTTCGAGCCGGGATCGGTTCCCACGACGACGTAATCGGTTTTCTTGCTCACCGTGCTGATCACTTTTCCGCCGCGATCCACGACGAGCTGGCCGGCCTCTTCGCGCGAACGGTGCGCAAGCCCCCCGGTAAACACAAACGATTGCCCGGCGAGTGAATTGTCGCGCGGCGCTTTGCGCTCTTCCTTCATCTTCAGACCGGCTTCTTCCAATCTCTGCAACACCGCCTTGTTGGCAGGCTCGGAGAAAAAGTCGACGATGCTTGTGGCCACTTTCGGCCCGACTTCAGGCACCTCGGTCAACTCTTCAAGGCTGGCGTCCGCTAGCTTTTTCATCGAGCCGAAGTTCTCGGCCAGCAATTGGCCGGTGCGTTCGCCGACAAAACGAATACCGAGCGCGTAAATCAGGCGCACGAGGCCGCGCGACTTGCTTTCCTTGATCTCGTCAATCAGGTTTTGCGCGGATTTCTCCGCCATGCGCTCAAGATTGGCGACGGAATCCGCATCGAGGTGATAAAGATCGGCGAAATCCTTCACCAGGCCCTTGTCCACGAGCTGGTCAACGATTGTTTCGCCCAGGCCGTCAATGTTCATGGCATGGCGGCTGGCGAAATGCAGCAACGACTCCTTGCGTTTCGCCGGACACGCGGCATTGACGCAGCGATAAGCGACTTCATCATCGGCTTTGTGAATCTTACTGTTGCACTCCGGGCAGCGCTCGGGAATCTTGAATGGCCGGCGCTGCTTCCCAGGCTTCACCACCTTCACAACGTGCGGGATCACTTCCCCGGCGCGTTCGATCAGCACGGTATCGCCGATCTGCAGGCCGAGGCGTTCGATTTCGTCCATGTTGTGCAACGTCGAGCGGCGCACGGTTACACCACTTAGTTGAACTGGTCTAAGTACCGCCACAGGAGTAATCGCTCCAGTTCGGCCGACCTGCACAATTATGTCTGTGACAACCGTGGACTCTTGATGTGCAGGGTACTTATACGCGATGGCCCAACGCGGCGCCTTTGCCGTGAAGCCAAGCTCCTCCTGCATGGCGAACTCATTCACCTTGACGACTACTCCATCAATTTCATAGGGCAGTTTCTCGCGCTTGGATTCCAACCTCTTGATATACGCTTTGACTCGCTCAAGTGAATCACACACTCGCCAATCCATCGAGACTGGCGACTTTCGCCCTCTCGCCTTTCCGACCTTGAAATCCAATTTCTCTAGAGCCCCAAGAACGGCACTCTGAGTTCCAAACGGCATTCGGCCATCGACGAGCAACTGGTACGGACAGAAATCAAGTCGATGAGCAAATGACTGTGTCGGATCCAGAGTGCGAAGGGCCCCAGCTGCGGCATTGCGGGGGTTGGCAAAGCGGTCGGCGCCATCCTTCTCTTGGCGAGCGTTTAGCTCATCGAAAGCCTTGTGTGTCAGGATAGCTTCACCTCGAACCTCGAAACTCGGAGGGAACCCTCTGGCCTCTAATTTTTTTGGCGCAATCGCCTGCGGAATTGATGGGATTGACTTGACGTTTCTCGTAACCTCCTCGCCCTCCGTGCCAGTCCCACGGGTGACACCACGAACCAATCTGTCGGCCTCATAGAGGAGGGAAAGACTTGCGCCATCGAACTTGTGCTCGCAAACATAAGTAAATTCGCTCCTTCCTAAAATACCGCGGACCCTTTTATCAAATGCGGCTAAGTCCTCGAAGGAATAGGCATTATCCAGGCTGAACATGGGTCGAACATGTTGGACAGTCTGAAATGGGAGCCACAAAATGCCTTGCTTTGGCAGGGATACCAATCGCTGCGTGGGCGAATCAGGCGTGACAAGCTCGGGATGCTCGGCTTCAAGTGCTTTCAGACGGTTCATCAGCTTGTCAAACTTCGCATCCGAAATCACCGGGTCATCGAGCACGTAATATCGATGCTCATGGTAACGGATGCTATTTCGCAGACTCTCGATCTTCTCAGCAGCAGATTTGCCCATTTACAGCAAGCTCCAGTGGCGGTTCGAACCGCCGGGTATTATACAATGCGCGTTCCGTCGAACCTGCAGAACAGACACTTTTAACTGCGCAGGGGACGACGAAGAAAGAAACGAACGCACAGGCTGAAAGCCTCTGCCGCCAGACCATGCTCACAGACATTCGCGACGCCGTCATCATCCACAATCCCGCCGCGGGCCGCGGGCGCGGGAAACGCGCTGCGCGTCTGGAAGAAGCGCGGCGAATCCTGGCGGCCGCGGGCATTCAAACCGAACTGCAAGGCACCTATGGCCCGGGCGCCGCGACCGAACTTGCGCGGGACGCGGTGGCTGCGAACCGGCAACTCGTGGTGGTCTGCGGCGGCGACGGCACGGTGAACGAAACGGTGAACGGATTGGCGGGTAGTCAGGTTCCCATGGCGGTGCTGCCAGCGGGAACCGCCAACGTCCTGGCCAAAGAATTGGCGATTCCCTGGAACATGCCGCGCGCCGCGGAAATGATTCCGCGCGCAAACTTGCGCCGCATCGCGTTGGGACTGGCACGGCCGCTGACGCAGGCAGGCTCGGAGCGATATTTCCTGTGCGTGGCGGGAGCAGGACCGGACGGCGTGATGATTTACTCCGTCAGCGCGGCGATGAAGCGCCGGATGGGCATCCTGGCGTACTGGATGGAGGGCTTCAAGCAACTCGCGGTGTACAAATTCCCTAAATTTCGCATCAGTTCGCCGCAGGAGCAGATCGAAGGCACACTGATTGTCGTGGGCCGCACGAAACATTACGGCGGGCCGTTTCGAATCACCACGCGCGCGGATCTCTTTGGCAATGAGTTCGAGGTCGCCGTCGTCACCACGCGCAGCGCCATGCGCTACCTATCGTACTTGCCGAAATTGTGGACGGAGCGGCTGCGGCGCGAGCGCGGCGTATATTTCTGGAAGACGGACCAACTGCGCTGCGAGCCGTTGAGTGAGGAGCGCGTGTACGCGCAGGTGGACGGCGAGCCGCTGGGGAGATTGCCGGTGGAATTTCGTGTTGTGCCGGACGCGCTGACGCTGGTGGTGCCCGAAACAATGCGTTGACGCGGGGCGTCCATCAGCGCGAGGCGCTTGGGGAAGGCGCGCGCTTAAACGCAGCGGAGGCGGACAGGCAAGAATGCCTGTCCTACTGGAAGCGGAGAAGAGCAACAGAGTGGACCCAGTCACACACACGCTGACGGCGCTGGCGCTGGGACGCAGCGGCTTGAACAGATTCGTACCGCTGGCCACGCCGATGCTCGTTGCCAGCAGTCTTGCGGCGGATTTGGATTGGCTTTCTTCGCTCGGCGGGCCGCGAGCGTTTCTGCTGGGAAATCGCACGGTGACTCATTCCCTGCTGGGCACGGCGGTGATTGCGCTCGCGGTGGCGGCAATTTTCTGGCGGTTGCGACGCAAGCATGCGACCTCGCCCATACGATTCGGCCCCGCGCTCGCGATCTGCGCCATCGGCGCGGGCGTTCATCTGCTGATGGACCTTACGAATTCTTACGGCGTGATGCTCCTCTGGCCCTTTAGGCGAAGATGGTTCGCATGGGATCTGGTGGATACGCTCGACGTGGCGATCCTCGTGTGGCTCCTGCTCGGTTTGCTGCTACCGTTATTGTTCCGGCTGATCACCGAAGAAATCGGCGCCAAGGCCAAACGCCGCGGGCCGGAACGCGGCGCGATCATCGCCCTGGTGATGGTTTTTCTGTGGATCGGCGCGCGCTGGGCGATGCACGACCGCGCCATCCAGATGATGGGCGCGCGGATGTATCACGGCGATTTGCCGGTTGCCGTTGGAGCGTTTCCCGAAGCGGTTTCTCCATTCGAATGGAAGGGCGTAGTTGAGACCGAGGGCGCGATTGACGTCCTGGATGTGCCCATCGGGCCGCAAGGCGTGTTCGATCCCACTGTAGGCCGAATGTATTTCAAGCCGGAAGCTTCGCCGGTGATTGATGAGGCGCGCAAAAGCCTGCTGGTAAAAGAATTTCTCGAATTCGCGCGATTCCCGAAAGCAACAGTGCAGAAAACCGAGGAAGGCTTGCGGTTTGAGCTGCGCGACGTGCGCTTCGACACCTGGATGCCGGGCAAGCCGGTGCCCAAGGTAATCGTAGATTTGAATTCCCAGAATCAGATTGTGGATGAAAGACTGTTTTTCGGGCCAAGCCTGGTGCGCTGAGGGCGCCGGCCGCGATTACGCGGTGCGGTGCAGGATGCGCAGCAACAATTTCGTCAGCAGGTAGATCAGAAGTACAACCCCGAGCGTGATAAACGCGAATTCCACTTTGTGCGCCAACAGGAATTGATGCGCCCGGTCTCCATAACGCACGGCCAGAAAACCCTCACCGTAAAAACGAATGCCGCGCGCCAGCAGAATGGCCAGGAGAAACGCGCGCACCGGAACCTGGAAGACCCCCGCGCCGATCACCACGACTTTGAACGGAGCCGGCGGAGGCAGGAGCCCGCCAACCAGCAGGGTCATGAAGCCGTTGCGGTCCAGCCAGGCGCGAATATGGACCGCGCGAGGTCCGGCGTGTTTGTGGAAGAGCGCTTCACCACCCTTACGCGCGATGAAGTAAAGCACGATGCAGCCGAGCAAGGAGCCCAGTGTGGCCATCAGCGCGTAATACGGCATCCGCGCGGGATTGAGGATCGAGTAATTGATGACCATGAGGTCGTTCAGCACCGGGAGCGGAATCACCGAGGAGTCGAGGAACGCCACCAAAAAGATTCCGAAGCCGCCCGTCGCGGCGATCGCGGCCTGCAGCCAGTGCGGGAGCTTATTGAGGTTCATGGGATGAGGTCATCGAGCCGCACAAAGTCCGTGATTTTAGCAGAGAACGTAGCCACCGCGCGCCTTGACCGCAGCGATATATCCCTGCTATAAAGTTCCTCTTGCTGAGCACGGATTTTTCACGCCTGATTGCGTTTCCAGATTGATTCCGTGAGTGGAGGAAGAATGTCAGCCGTACGACGCTTGCTTACGAAAATGTGCGCGGCCGGTTCGGCCGTGATATTGCTGAGCGCCGCGACGCGGGCGCAGTCTGCTCACGAGTCCGGTGGCGGCGAAGCCAGTTTGAAACTTCCGGACTTGTCCTCGGTCGATTTCCTCGGTGTTAACGGTCATAAACTCCTCATTTTCGGAATCTTGTTCTGCGTGTTCGGGCTGCTCTTCGGCCTGACCATCTACCGGCGGCTGAAGAATCTGCCAGTGCATCGCGCGATGCGCGAAATTTCCGAGTTGATCTACGAGACCTGCAAGACGTACCTCACTACGCAAGGCAAGTTCCTCATTCTTCTGTGGCTCTTCATCGCCGCGGTGATCGTGCTGTATTTCGGCGTGCTGGCTCCGGTGCCGGGCAAGTCGATTTGGACCACGGTGCCCATCATTTTGTTTTTCAGTCTCGTTGGGATTGGCGGCAGCTTCGGCGTGGCGTGGTTTGGCATCCGCGTGAACACGTTTGCGAATTCGCGCACCGCGTTCGCGGGCCTGCGCGGAAAGCCCTATCCGATTTACCACATCCCGCTTGAAGCGGGCATGAGCATCGGCATGATGCTGATCAGCGTCGAGCTGCTGATGATGCTGTTGATTCTGCTCTTCGTGCCGGGCGCTTACGCCGGGCCATGCTTCATCGGCTTCGCCATCGGCGAATCGCTGGGCGCGGCGGCGCTGCGTATCGCCGGCGGGATTTTCACGAAGATTGCGGATATCGGCTCCGACCTGATGAAGATCGTCTTCAAGATCAAGGAAGACGAC
>JBGQGH010000029.1:0-28801 GCA_041497315.1 Terriglobia bacterium
AAGAAAATAAGAATCTCGTGAACGTCATAGGGATGCGTGTCGTTCGCGGTGATCGTGTGCTGGAGAACGTCGAAGGCGTGTTGGATACCCTGATGGTCGTCAATGTCGATATCGGCCAGAAAATTGTTGTTCCCGTCCGTCGCAAATGTGAGCTGAATATTTCCGGCGCTGTCAAACGTCTTCCAACTATTCGGGGCGGGTGCCAGCTTCCACGGCGCGTCGAATTCGTGTAGGGCACCGGAAACGGAATGAAATGTTTTCGTCGCGCGGCCCACCAGGTCCATGAGATTGGGTGCCACGCGGGCCAGAATGCGCGCCGGGTTAAACTGTTCGATTTTCCGTACGAAGCCGGTCACCTTGGCGGCGGCGTCCAGGTCCGTCGCTTCCATCTTGCAGTAGAGGTTGAGCAGGCCGGCCTTAGGTTGATCCCCCAAGGCGTCCCAAGCTTGTTGGGTCGAGATGCCCGAATCCCGGAGCAATCGCGCTAGCTCCGCAAACACAGCCTGGCTCTGCAAGTCCGAGAAGGCCGGGAACTGTGGCTTCACCCTGTCCGGATCGACGAAAAACGTTTCATCAATCCGGGTGGAACCATCCGACTGCACATTCGTGAAGACACTTTTGAACCGGTACTTCTTCGGCGTGATAAAGACCTGACTCAAACCCTCCGGCGCCGCGGCGAGGCCGGCGATTCGGGCCGGCATTTGTCCGGCAGCCAGTCGCACCTGCAACTTCTCTGACGTCAGCCGGACATTGTAGAACTTCAACTCGATGTCATCTTGCAGCGCGTGCCCATTCACATCCGTCAGGTTGACCAGGACGGAACTTCGGTTCAAGCCGTTTGCCATGCTTCCCTCCGCCCCTCAGAGGACTCGGCTAGAAACGCAACCGATCCAGGCATATTTACTGCCCATTAATCATCACGGTTTATATCTATTGTTGAGAATCTTGTCAACGGAAGGAACGGAGCCGGTTCGGGCGCGCTTCTGCTCCGCGGATTCTGTCTTCGGGCCGGAAGGTCAATCCGACGAGTCCGCCGCGCTTTCACTGCCTGCCGTGCGCGGATCTGTGGCGGACACGCGCATCCGGGCTTTTGCCGGCGCGCCTCGCCAGGCGTTGAACCCCTCCCGGAAGAGCTTGAAGATTGTCCGCCGATTCCCGGCAATCACCTTCATCCATGCCAACGGGCCCATCTGAGGAAAATAGATCCCGCGGAAACAGAGGCGCGCAATAAAAATGTTGATGCGATAACCCAGGGGCTTGTGGTCCAACGATTCCACGGCGTGCTCGATTGCCTCCGGGCTGTAGGACAGCGCCCACGCACGCTTCACTTCGGCGTGAGCTTCCTGGATGCTCATCCTCAATGGTGTGTGTGCCATTTCAAACGGGATGAACTCCTGCCAATGCTTGCGCCGCGTCAGTCGTCCCGCTTCATCAAGCCTCTTGTAAAGCGGCGTCGCCGGCAAAGGGGTGAGTAAGCCGAAGATGGGCAGCCCCGCTGGCCAGGTGCGAATCTGCTCGAGCGTCCGGTCTGCCACTCCGGTTGTGTCGTTGTCCATGCCGAAGATGAAGGAGGTGATCGCATACACGTTCCGCTGCGCGAGCCTCTCCAGGACGGCGGCGTACTCTCCCGGCTTGTTGAACCCCTTATTCACTCCCGCAAGGTTCGTTGGGTCGATGGATTCCATGCCGATGAAGATCCACATACCCCCGGCGGCCGCGATCAGGTCCACCAGTTCCTCGTCCCGCAACAGATTGGCGCTGATTTGTGCAACCCAGTAGACTTGCGCTTTGGCGGCGATAATGTCCCGCAACAGCGACTTCGTACGCTTGATATTGATGGCGAAGTTGTCGTCGATGAAAAAGACGGCGATCTGTCCGCCCTCACGCCGGGCCCGTTCTTTCAGCATCAGCAATTCATTCACCACGCTTTCGTTGGTACGAAACCGTATGGAATCGCCGAAAAATCCGGTCACGGTGCAGAACTCGCACCCATAAGGACATCCGCGCCCCGACTCCACCGGAATGATGCGGAACGTTCCCCACCCGTTTGCTGCGCGCCGGAGCAGCGGCGCCATAGCCTTCGGAACGACATTGAACTGGTCGAGGTCGATCGTATCCCACGGAATGGACGGATAGGGTTGGAGGGTCGGTTTGCGCTCTTGGCCAAAATCGTCCACTGGAGCGTAAGTATCCTTCAGCTCGCCGCGCGCGGCATCCGCAACGATTTTCGGCCAGGTTTCATCGGCTTCACCAAGGGCCACGGCGTCGGCATGGCGCGGCCCGCCGTCTCGTCCGAGCGCCTCGTCCGCCATCTCCGTCACATGAGGTCCGCCCATCACCACCGGCACTCCAGTTGCGCGGACCGCATCGGCCATGCGGTACGCCTTGGCGATCATTCGGGTCATCGCGCCGATGCCAACCAACCCGATCTTCTGCTCGCGCACGTACCTCGCGATGGCGGCTTCATCCATTGGCTGTGCGTTGCCGTCAATCAGCAGCACCTCGTGTCCGGGCGGGGTCAGCGATTGCAGAAGAAACATCCACAGGTGTGGCATGAAATTGCGTGTCACGCCGTTGTCGGGATTGTAGAGTAGAATCCTCATCGCCTCTTCCTCCTGCTTCCTTCTGGAGATCGCGCCTCGAGGATGGGCCTCGCCGCAGTCAATTGGTGACCGCGGCAGACGGTCTCGGATGCCGCCACATCCTACCAGACTTCATCCAGGCTGGTAGCTGGCAACCGTAGTTCGAGTGGTTCGCAGGGTCTGAATAGTGAGAGAGTGCGAAAAGCCGCGTGAGTTGAGAGACGTGTCTGTGCTCAGTCTAGCTTTTGCGCTAACTGAGGGGCGCAGGCGCGGCTGACCCGAAGTCAGTCTAATCCACGTCGCTGCCGATTTCACCCTTATTCTTCGGCTCGGAGTTACACACCTGGGCCGCATGCCCCAGTTTAAAAGCCGCGTCAGGCGCGCGCGGCTCGCAGGCCTTAGGATTAAGGCTTTTTCGCGCCAGCCATGATTTTTTCGATCTCTTCAATCGAGCGCGGGAGGCGCGCGCTCAGGAGCTTGTAGCCGGTTTCGGTGATCAGGACGTCGTCCTCGATTCGAACGCCGAGGTTTTCTTCGGGGATGTAAATTCCCGGCTCGAAGGTAACCACCATGCCGGGTTCGAGCGGGCGGTTGGGATCACCGGCGTCGTGTACGTCGAGGCCGATATGGTGGCCAAGGCCGTGGATGAAGTAGCGGCCCAGCGGCTGGCCGTTTTTGTCCTTGCCGTGCGTGTTGATGTAGTCGTAGGCGATTTTGTAGAGGCTGTTGTCGCCAGTGCGCGCGAACGTCATGCCCGGCTTGCAAGCCGCGAGCGCAGCGTCCTGCGCGCCGAGGACGATTTCGTAGATCTCGCGCTGCCGCGCGGTGAATTTGCCGTTGGCGGGAAGCGTGCGCGTGATGTCCGCGGCATAGCCGGAGTATTGCGCGCCGACGTCGAGCACCACGATATCGCCATCGGCGATTTTCGCGCTGAGCCCGGTGTAATGCAGGATGGTTGAGTTGAAAGCGGCGCCGACGATGGCACCGTAGGCTTCGCGCTCGGAACCCCCGGACGCATGGACATACACCATGCGCGCGGCCACTTCGTGTTCGTGGATGCCCGGGCGCATCATCTTCATGGCTTCGAGATGCGCGTCGAGTGAAAGATCAATCGCGCGCTGGAGGAGTTCGAGTTCGCCCGGGGATTTGATCTGGCGCATGGCGCCGATGCGCGGCGCGACGTCGCGCAGCGGAATCTGCGGTACCGTGCGATAGAGCCACGAAGCCCAGTTGCGCGCGTGTGGGTAGCCGGTGTCTTCCGCTCCCGGGGAGAGCGAGTAGAGCGCGGGATAAACCTTGGCGAGTTTTTCGAGATCGCCTTTCAGTTCGGCGAAGGGTTTCACGGCCTCGAACCCGGTGATTTCCGCGATGCGCGGATCCGCGGGGCCCATCCGCGGGCCTTCCCACTGCTCTTGCCGGGGATTGCGCGGGGGGAGATAGAGAATCCCATGCGGGCCGTCCCAGTGTTTGCCGCCGTTGCCGTTCGGCACAAGGATCATTCCCGCGCCGGCTTCGTTGTGGCCGGTGAGGTAGTAGAAGTTCTCTTCCTGATTGAAGACGGCGGCGGGATTGGGATCTTCCTTGCCCGTATAGCCGAAGAGCACTACGGGGCCGTCCACCTGCGCGCGCAGGCGGGCGCGGCGCTCGGCGTAGACGCTATTCGGCTCGCGCTTGCGCGCCTGGGCCTGCGCGGAGGGCGCGGCGAGGGCTACGAGCGCAAGGAGTGTAAGCGCTCCGGCAAGAAGATTTCTGGCAGTCTTCGAGACACCACTCGGAATCATCGCGCCTCCGTCCACAGTTGAAGATCTGAAGAGAGACCCCACTGCCCCGTCCCCTGGGGAGCCGCCATTTTATCCGAAGAATCTTGGCGCGAGAACAAGAACTGCGCGCGGTCGCGTTTTCAGGAACGGATCATGGTGAGAAGCATCTTGAAGCGGCTAAGAGCCTTGAGCGCGTGTGGTTGATTCGCGGGCATAAGCACGAGTTCGCCCGCAGCGGCGCGGACCGGCTTGCCGGCGATGGTGATCTCGGCTTCGCCTTCCACCATTTGCACCAGCGCGTCGAAGGGAGCCGTATGCTCGCTCAAGCTCTGCCCCTCATCGAAGGCGAAGAGCGTCACGGTGCCGGTCGGCTTGGCGACGAGCGTGCGGCTGACGACGGATCCGTCCTGGTAATTTACCATGCCCGTGAGTGCGAGAGCTTCCGCGGCGGGGAGACCCTTTGCTGGTGCGGTCATGATGTTCAGCTCAGTATTCTACCGGGCGCGGGCAAATAAGGGGGGTCAGAATCCGGGCGCGCCTGTCGCGGCGGGACGTACTTCCGCAGCCGGACGCACGCCGAAGCGCATGCGCTCGAGATAGACCTGCGCGAGCGACATGAATCCGGTGTAGAGGTAGCCCCACACGAAGAGCAGCAAGAACGGCACGGTGGCGTAGTTCTCATTCTGGATGGCGTAGGCCACGGTGGCGGCGAAATAGAGTCCGAGCGCCACCTCAAAATACGGCAGCCAGCCCGCGCCTTTGCGATACGACTTCTTCTGCCAGGTGTCTTTCGCGCCTTCGATGCGGTACTTCGGCGTGCGGGCGAACTCCGATTTCACTCCGAAGATGGCCTCAAGCACCGCGCGCGCGTTGCGCACTGAAATGCCGATGCCCACGGCCATCACGAGGGGCATGTACAAAAATGTGCGCTTCCAGGTCTTCGGATAGAGCTCGCGCTGCGACACCACGTAAAAGCTCGAGATCGAACACGTGGAAGCGAGGAAAAGCGGCAGGTCGATTACGATCATCTGAAACCAGCCCTGATAGAAACGCACGATCATGGCGGGCAGCAGCATGGTGGAGAGCAGCACCATCAGCGGGTAGCTGATATTCGCGGTGAGGTGGAAGACGGATTCCGCCTTGATATGAAACGGCTCTGAAGAGCGCAGGACGCGGGGCAGGATTTTCTTCGCCGTCTGCATCAGGCCCTTGGCCCAGCGCGCCTGCTGCGCTTTGAACGCGTTCATCTCCACGGGCAGCTCGGAGGCGCACTCGATCTCCGGCAAGTAGAGGAATCGCCATCCGCAGAGCTGAGCGCGGTAAGAGAGGTCGGTGTCCTCTGTGAGCGTGTCATGCTCCCAGCCTCCGGCCTGTTCGATCGCGATACGTCGCCAGATGCCGGCAGTCCCGTTGAAATTGAAAAAATTGCCGCTGCGCGAGCGCGCGCCGTGCTCGACGACGAAATGGCCGTCGAGGAGGATGGCCTCGATTTCAGTTAGCACAGAATAATTTCGGTTGAGATAGGTCCAGCGCGTCTGCACCATGCCGATTTTCGGGTCGCGCAGATAAGGCAGCAAGCGGCGCAGAAAATCCGGCGAGGGGATGAAGTCTGCGTCGAAGATGGCGACGAATTCTCCCGTGGCGGATTTCAACCCTGCGGCGAGCGCGCCGGCTTTGTAGCCTTCGCGATTCTCGCGGAAATGGTAGGTGATGGGGAAGCCGAGAGCCTGATAGCGCTCGACGCAGGCGCGAGCCACCTGGCGGGTTTCATCGGTGGAATCGTCAAGGATCTGAACTTCCATCAACTCTCGTGGATAGTCGAAGCGCGAAACAGCTTCGACGAGGCGCTCGATAACGTAGCGTTCGTTGAAGATGGGAAGCTGTATGGTAACCTTCGGCCAGCTTTCGCCGGCGGGCCAATTCTCGAGCGGCTCCGGCACGGGCGGCACGTTGTGCCGGTATTTGAAATAGGTGTAGACAAGCCAGTAGCGGTGCAAGCCGTACGTGGCGAGAACGACGAGAATGATGAAATAGGGGATCATCACCGCGACGTCGAAGGCGTTGGCTTGATAGACGCCCTGAAACGTGCGGTCGGTGAGGCGCTGCCAGTAGCGCGAGAACGCGCCCTGCGCCGCCCAAATCATCATGGCAACAGCGAAACTCATCCGCGGATGGCCATCCTTTTCACCGGAAAACCGCTGGTGACGGTGGAACTTGCCGGGGCGGCAGGACACAGCGCGGGCCGGGCCGAGGGTGCTTGCCGCAACGGTAATTATACGGGGCGACCTGAGCGTGTCAACGATGCGGGCGCCGTGGGCCCGCGACGCCGGGGGGGCGCAACGCTGGGCCATGGCAGGGACGTCTAAGAGTTCGAACGGGAGGCCAACCATGAGCACGCAGGTGCAGGACCGGCGAGCCTGGCTGAAACTTGTGACCGCGGCTTCAAGCGGCGTGCTGCTGGTGGGCTGCGGCGGCGGAAAAGCGCAGTCGGATGAAAAGAAACCCGGCGCGGGGAAAACAGGCGAAGTGGAAGTCGCACCAACAGAGGACTTGATGCAGGAGCATGGCTTGCTGAACCGCGTCTTGCTGGTTTACGACGAGTGTGTGCGGCGTCTGGAAGGGAAGACCGACAAGAATCCGCTAGGATTACTGTCAACATACAAAGACGGCGACCTGAAGCCCGAATTATTGACCCAGGCGGCGGGAATCATCCGTCATTTTATCGAGGACTATCACGAGAAGCAGGAAGAGGAGGACATCTTCCCGCGGCTCGAGAAGGCGGGGAAGCTCACGGATCTGGTGGCGATATTGCGCGGCCAGCATCAGGCGGGGCGCGGGGTCACCGAGCAGATTCTTGGCCTCGCGAATCTCGGCGCGATGAAACGCGCGGGCGACCGGCAGAAGCTGATCGCCGCGCTGCGGGCATTTAACCGGATGTACCGGCCGCACGAGGCGCGCGAAGACACGATCCTCTTCCCCGAGTTCCGGAAGATCATCAAGCCCAGCGAGTATGACGCGCTGGGGGACAAATTCGAGGCGCGCGAACACGAGATGTTCGGCGAAGACGGCTTCGAAAAGAATGTGGCCGCAGTGGGCGAGATTGAGAAGGAGCTGGGGATTTACGAATTGTCGCAGTTTACACCGAAGGCTTAGTGGCGCGCGATGACGCAGGCGAATAACTCGCTCGGGAGCAAGGGATCGGCCGCAATTATTCTTGTACGGCTGGCGGTCGGCGGGGTGTTTCTTTCAGAGGGAATACAGAAATTTCTTTTCCCCGAGGCGCTCGGAGTGGGCCGATTTACAAAGATCGGCATCCCGGCACCGGGAGTGATGGCGCCGTTTGTGGGCGTCGTGGAAATCGTGTGCGGCGCATTATTGATCGCCGGTCTGGTGACGCGGCTGGCCAGCATTCCTCTGATCATAGATATGCTGGTGGCCATCGCCACGACGAAGGTCCCCATCCTGATGAAGAGCGGCTTCTGGTCCATGGCGCATGAGGCGCGCGTGGACTATACGATGCTCCTCGGCTGCATTTTCTTGCTGATTGCGGGCGCGGGCTCGTGGTCGCTTGACGCCCGCTTCGCGAGCCGCTCTTCGCCGCCGAATCCTTCCTGAATTCGCCGCGCTACGAAATCAACTTCGACGCCAGTGTGATCTTCGCGTTGAGGAGCTTCGAGATCGGGCAGCCGGTCTTGGCGTTGTTGGCGGCGGTATCGAAGGCCGCTTGCGACGCGCCGGGAATCTTCGCGGTCAGATCGAGGTGGACGGCCGTGACGGCCCAGCCGGTGTCGAGCTTCTCCATGGTCACGCTGGCGGTGGTCTCCAGCGACTCGGCTGTCAGGTTGGCCGCGCCCAATTGCCCCGAGAGGGCCATCGTGAAGCAGCCGGCGTGCGCCGCGGCGATGAGTTCCTCGGGATTGGTGCCGCGCTCGCTTTCGAACCGTGTGGTAAACGAGTAAGGTGTCTTCGAAAGGACGCCGCTCTCCGTCGTGAGCGTGCCCTTCCCATCCTTCAACCCGCCGCGCCATGCAGCGGTAGCAGTGCGTTTCATTGTTGCCTCCTCAAAGAGTTTGGTTGGCCGTGCGGTGCTTGCACCGCTCCGTTTTCCTGCTTTTCGAAATAACAGTGATTCTACAGATGGTCGTCCGGAACTGATTCCGTGCTTTCCCGAAGATCAAACCCGGAGATGCGTCCCCACGCGCTGGTCTGCCAATTATCCGGCGATTTCTTGTGCGAAATCCACGGAGGGACACCGACGCGCAGGTGTTCCGACAGGGAATGCACGTAAGGCTCGTAGAGCGCGCGGAGCTCCCGCAGCTTCTCTTCGAATCCTGCTCCATCGGGAATGCGCAGGCCCGCATCGGCGAGCTCCTTGCGCATGGCCGCGAAATCAGCGGAGGAAAGGCGATCTTTGGGAGGCGCGGAGGGTGGCGCGCTGAATACCTGAGCCAGATCCACCACGACGTGCCGCGCCATGGCAAACGTCAATTGCGCCTGGCGCGCGCAAGCGCCTTCGACGCCGACGATCACAAGGGTGCTGGTATCGAGCAGCACGGCGAGCGCTGCGAGCCAGGACTGATTGGCGTGCTGCGAGCGAAAGTAGCCGAGGACGGGATAGGAGATGTGGCTTTCGAGCAGCTCGGCGGCCCAACGTTCGAAATCGTGCAGGAGCTTCTGGAGCGCTTCAAGGCCGTGCGGCGAAGCGTGGCGGCGCAACAATTCCGCAGCAGTGGGAGGCGAACCGGCGCGCGCGTCGAGCAGCGCGATGTTCAACTCGCGCCGCGAAAAGGATTGATAGAGGACCGGCAGATAGCCAATCACCAGGGCGAGGAATCCGAAACCCATGCCGGACTCCGTGACGGTCAGCACGCGCGCCAGGAAGCTCCGCGGCGTGACGTCACCCATGCCTAGAGTGAAGAACGTGGATCCGCTGAGATAGAGATCCACACCGAAGCTAGGCTCTTCGCCGGCGAGGCTGACAGCCGAGCCTGCGCCAAAGTGCAGTAACGCGAAGCCCAGGATCAGGCCCGCCGCCCAGACGCTGAGCAGAACAAGCAGCGAGAGCGGGCCGTACAAGCCCAGAAAGGATTCGCGGCTCTTTGTGGGAACGACCGAGCGGGCCGCGGCCCTCCAGGGGAGCCAGGTGCAGCGATAGAACGTGCGGGCGAGGCGCAGTTTCCGAGTGACGCGCCGCGGGAGAACCACGGTCTCGAATGCATCCCACAATACGATGACGATGGCGACGGCTCCGAGAATGGTAGCGGCCAACTGCATGCTCTTGTGTCCCTCTGCTCCGGTTACGCCCTGCGGAAAGGTTAGTAGTGTACAGCCACCGGGCGGGATTCGCAGGCCCGAACTCATTCGATTCACGGCGGATGAAGAAGTTGCAAAGGCCCGGCCGACTGGGCACATTGGAAAATCGATGTAATCCCAACCGCCGGGAAGCCGTCCAACTAGGGTGGGAAACGAGGGCGCCTTGGAGAGCACGCTGGCGCAACGCCAGACGCTGCGGTTCCGTGCCGATGCCGCGACGGGCATCGCCCGGGAGGAGTTTGAGGAAATTGTCCGGCATCACCAGCGGCGGGTCTTCCGGATCTTGCTCTCGCTGGTGTGGAATACGGACACGGCGGAGACGCTGACGCAGGAATGTTTCCTGCGCGCCTACCGCGGCCGGGCGGATTTCCGTGGCGAAGCCAGCGTGGGCACGTGGCTGGTGCGGATCGCGATCAACCTGGCCGCGGACCACGGGCGCAACCGGCGTAGCGCCTTCTGGCGGCGCCTGTTTGCCCGGCCGCGGGACGGCGAAGACGCGGTGGCGCAAGCGGATCGAATCCCCGATCCCGGCGTTTCCCCGCTGCGGCAGTTGATGGCGCGAGAGAAGCTGGAAGCGGTCTGGGCCGCAGCGAAAGGGCTTTCGGTAAATCAGCGGACGGCCTTCGTGCTGCGATTCGTGGAAGAGATGAGCCTGGAAGAGATCTCGCAAACTATGGAAGTCAAGACCGGGACAGTGAAATCGCACCTGGCGCGGGCGCTGGCCGCGGTGCGAAGGCAGGTGAAAGAGAAAGGCCGTCATGAATGAAGAAGTGAATCGAGTCCACCTGAGCGACGAACAATGGCTGGACCTGGCCGGGGCAGCGGGTGACGCGGCCTCGCGGCAGCATCTGGCTGAATGCGCGGCTTGCGTGGGGGAGTTGGCGGGACTGCGCGGGGCGATCGAACAATATCAGCTCGCGGCGCGGAAGAGCGCGGATCAGCCGGAGAGCTTCTGGCTGCGGCAGCGGACCTCGGCGGTGTCCCGCGCGCTGGGGAGACGCGCGGTACCCCGGCTGGCCTGGATGACAGCCGCGGCGGTTGTGACGCTGGCCGCGCTCTCCCTTGTCCGGCAGGAGCCGCCGACGAAGCCGGCTCCGACCGCGACGGCGCAGACGCAACAAGCACAAGCGGAATCGGACTCAGCTCTCTTGGCCGACGTACAGCGTCAGGTCCAGCGCGAAGTGCCCGAGGCGCTGCAGCCGGCCGCGCTTCTTGTGGAGGAGATGAACCAGCACGCGGACGAACGCAGAAATCCTTAAGGACAGATCGAAGAAAGACCCAGCCGTTTGGGACTGAAAGGGAGAAAGAAGATGAAGAAGATCGCGGGGTTGTTGTTGCTCGTTGCACTGGCTGTGCCGGGGATGGCCCTCGCGCAGCAGCAGGATGATCCCGGGCCTCAGGGGGGGCCTCCGAGGGGACCTCAAGGGGGCATGCGGGAAAGGATGCCCGGCCGCCCGGGTTCCGAAGGGCCCTGGTGGAAGGATTCGGAGCTGGCCAAACAGATCGAGCTGACGCCCGAGCAGATCAAGCAGATCGAGCAGAAGTTCACGGAATCACGGCTGAAGCTGATTGACGAGCGGGCCGACCTCGAAAAGCAGGAGACCCTGCTGCAACCCATGATGGAGGAAGACCGGCCGGACGAAGCCAGGGTCGGCGCGCAGCTCGACAAGGTGGTGGCCGCGCGAGGGCGTTTGGAAAAAGAGAACGCCTTGATGATGCTCTCCATCCGGCGCGTGCTCACCGTGGACCAGTGGAAAAAACTTCAGGCCATCCAGCACGAACACGAACGGGGAGCCATGATGCGCATGAGGCCGGGGGGAGAGCGCGGGTCTGGAGGCATGGGACGCCGCCCAGAACAGCCCACTCCACCCAAGCGGCCCGAGGGGCCTGAGGCCCCGAACGGCCCGGACGTCTAGATCAAGTTTGACCCAGCACAGGGGCGCGGCGCATGTACTACCCGGGAACTTCGTTGCCGCGCCCCTTATTCTCTCTTAGCCGCCCACTCCGCGGCGTTCACCACTTCTTACTGCTTGGCAGGCTGTTTACCCGGAGCCTTTTTCGCCGGAGGCGCAGTTTTGCCGCCTTCCGTGGCGCCGCCGGGAGCGGCCATTCCTCCGGCCTCCGGCTTCCAGAATGAAGGATCGGCGGCAATGGTCTGATCCGAAACGTAGCTCATCCTCGGGCTGAACGCGAAAATGTTCGATTCGTCGGAGATGATCGCCTCGCGCCCGACCTGCTGGAATTTCTTCGCGTTGTCCTCACCCATCGCTTCCATCACCTGCTTGCCGTGGTCCATGTCTTCCTGCTTCAGCGACTTCATGGGCGTGAAGAAGAGGATGGTACCCGAGGGCATGCCCTCCACGACTTCGTAGGCGGCCCAGTGCTCGTCAATATTGAGTTTTTCGTGGGCTTCGATCTGCGCCTTCGAAACTTTATTGAAATCTTCGTCGTGGCCCAGGCGCACGCGCACGGTGTCGATTTCGAAGTAGCGGTATTCGCCGATGTTCACGCCGGGGCGGTAACTTAGGTTCGGGCGGAAGACGGCGACGACGGTGCGCGTGTTGTTCACGTAAGCTGCGTCTTGTTCCCCGAGCTTATCGAGTTCCGCGGTGAGTGCCGCGTTCTTGTCGGTGGCTTGCTGGTCCTTCTCCCAGGCTTCGAATGAATCGTAGCCAACCAGGAACCAGGCTTCGTTGGGGCCTGTCGTCGCAGCAACCGCCAAATAATGGGTCGGCCACTTTGCTTTCCGGAATGCCGCCACGTAGTTCGATTCAAACTTGGCATGAGGCGCGCCTTTGCCGGTCTTTACTTCTTCGCGAATGATCTGCAGGACCTTGGGCGGCCCCATCTGCTGTGCGCGAAGCGTCGCGGCGGCGCAGAAGAACGCCAGTCCTGCAAGACACGATCCAACTAGGATTCTCTTCATGATGTGCCCACCTCTGAGGGCAATTCGGGAGTGCTTTTCTGATGACTCCGTCGATGATGCGGCTCTGCCGCGAAACCGCAGCGCGGCGGGGTGGAATCCGTTCAAACCGATCGTCAGGAGTAGCGGGATTCTACTACCGCTCGCGACGGGAAGGAATCAAATTTCACGCGATTGCCGGGGAGAGAATTGCGCCGCGGCGGCTACACGTTAAGCGTGAGGGTGACGTCGGGGCGCGGGGCGGGCGGGGGAGGCATTTTCGATCGGTCGATGGGGTTGTAGAGCGTATCGCGTTCGACGGGCACGCGGCCGGCGGCGCGGATCAAGCGCTCGAGTTCGGCGCGCGGGGTGAACTGCGAAGTGGTGGCACCGGCGTCGTGATAAATCTTTTCCTCGACCACGGTGCCGTCCAGGTCGTCGGCGCCGAAGCGCAGCGCAATCTGCGCGATGCGCGGCGTCAGCATGATCCAGTAGGCCTTGATGTGCTCGAAATTGTCGAGCAAGAGGCGCGCGACGGCGATATTTTTCAGGTCCGCAAAGCCGGTCGTCTTGGGCAGGTGCGAAAGCGCAGTATTTTCGGGATGAAACGCGAGCGGGATAAAGGCGACGAAACCATGAGTCTCGTCCTGCAGCGCGCGAAGCAGCAATAGATGCTCGACGCGCTCTTCTTCGGTCTCGATGTGGCCATAGAGCATGGTGGCGTTCGAGCGTAGTCCCACCTGATGCGCGGTGCGCGCGATATTCAGCCACTGTTGGCCGGAAACCTTGTGGTCGCAGATCACCTTGCGCACGCGCGGATTGAAAATCTCCGCGCCCCCGCCGGGGAGTGAATCCACGCCCGATTCCTTCAGAGCGAGGAGCGTGTCGCGGATGGAAAGCTTGGCGATGCGCGCGAAGTAGCCCACCTCGACCATCGTAAACGCCTTCAGATGCACGCTGGGGCAGCGCTGCTTGAGGCCGCGCATCAGGTCGAGGAAATATTGAAACGGCAAATCCGGGTGCAGGCCGCCGACCAGATGGAATTCCGTGGCGCCTTCGTGGACGCCCTGCTCGGCGCGCTGCCAGATTTCATCGAGCGCGAAGGTGTAAGCGCCGGGGGCATTGGCGTCGCGGCCGAAAGCGCACAGGCGGCAGTGCGCGACGCAAACATTCGTCGGATTGATGTGGCGATTGACGTTGAAATAGCAGACGTTGCCGTGGCGCTTCTCGCGGATGAAATTGGCAAGCCAGCCGACGGCCAGAAGATCGGCTGTGCGGTAAAGCGCGATGCCGTCTTCGTGGCTGAGGCGCTCGCCGGACATGACTTTGTCGGCGATGGGGCGAAGCCGCGGGTCGTCAATGACCAGGGGCGCTGAGCTTACGTTCGCGTTTGCTGTAGTCGCCATACTAAGAGGGATTCCTCGTCGCTCCGCCTGCCTGCGCAGGCAGGCTCCTCGGAATGACACCCTTTCTCATCTCGGTTGAGCGATGGCCACTGCCGCGCCCCAGGAGAGCAAAAACAACAGACTAATATATCCGTTCACGGTGAAAAACGCAGCATTGATCCGGCTAAGATCGTGCGCCTTGACGAGCGAGTGCTCGTAAGCGAGCAGCGCGGCGACCACCACAAGCCCCGCCCACGCCGGCCACGGGAGTCCGAAACTCAAGGCCAGCCAGGCGAGCAGAGCGAGCATCACCACGTGAAATGCGCGCACCACCAGCAGGGATCGCGCCACTCCCAGGCGGCGCGGAATTGAGTAGAGGCCGACCTCGCGGTCGAATTCGATGTCCTGGCAGGCGTAAAGAATATCGAAGCCCCCGACCCAGAGCGTGACCGCGGCACAAAGGATCAACATGCGCGGGTCGAGCGAGCCGGAAATGGCAATCCACGCGGCGGCGGGGGACATCCCCAGGCAGAAACCGAGCACGAGATGCGACCAGGCAGTGAAACGCTTGGTGTACGAGTAGAAAGAGAGCACGGCTAACGCGACCGGGGAAAGTTCGAGTGCGAGGCGATTGAGCTGCGACGCGGCAAACACCAGGATGCTCGCGGAAAGAATCGTAAACGTCCAGGCAAATTGCAACGAGAGTTCGCCGGTGACCAGCGGGCGCTGCGCCGTGCGCGGATTCAGACGGTCGTAGCGCAAGTCCACGATGCGGTTGATGGTCATGGCAAAAGAGCGCGCGCCGATCATGGCCACGACGATCCAGAGTACTTGCTGCAGCGTGGGCCAACGGCTCGCAGAGCTGCCGTAACGCGCGGCGAGCAAAGCGCCGGTGAGTGCGAATGGCAGCGCGAATACGGAGTGCTCGAACTTGACCATCTCGAGCACGGTTTTGAGTCTGTTCCTCATACGCCACTCAATGTTTTCAATCACTTGCGCACTCAATTGGGGGTACCCCCCTTCCCCCCTCAGTTACGTAAGTGCGCATTCTAAAGAGCTTAGGCCGAGGGCAACGCACAAAGTGTGACGTAAGTGCACATTCTAAAGCGCTTACGGAATTCCCGTGTCCCTCAGCCGTCCACCCCCTCCTCGAGATGAAGGCAAACACACTTGCCCCTTAATTCCAGTATACACCGTGCGCCAAGCTCAGAAGCCGCCACAGCGGCGCACGAGGATACCTGCGGCCGAGCTAGGCCTGCTGCGCCTTCGCCTTGGAAGAGCCGAGCCACTGGTATTGGGATTCCTGGGGGAGACTGATTTGCGCGAGGACGCGGCAGACGTATTGGGCGACGAGGTCGTCGATGGTCTTCGGCTGGTGATAGAACGCCGGGATCGCGGGCATGATCACCGCGCCGGCTTGCTGCGCGCGGAGCATATTCTCGAGATGAATGCGATTGAGCGGCGTTTCGCGCACGCAGAGGACGAGCTTGCGGCCTTCTTTGAGGCAAACATCGGCGGCGCGCGAAAGCAGATCGTCACTGAGGCCACTGGCGATTGTGGCAAGAGTGCCGACGGAGCACGGAATCACAACCATGGCGTCCACGGGATTGCTGCCCGAAGCGATGGAAGCGCCGACGTCTTTATTGGGCAGGACTTCGATCTTTGTGATTGGCATGCCAGGGGCGCTGGGCCTGCCCAACAAAAGCTGCGGGAGTTGCTTCGCGTCCGACGCGACGATATTCAATTCATGCGCGCAGAGGCGGAGTCCGGTCTCGGTGATCACCAGATGGACGCGCGCAACGCGGGGATCGGCTTCGAGTAGGCGCAAGATGGATTGCGCAAGGACTGCGCCGGAGGCTCCGGTGACACCAACGGTGACGATTTTGTTCTCGGTGGATGACATGGTGCAGCGGGGAAGATTGAGTTTAGGCAGTGGGGAACGGCAAAGTCAAGGAAGGGGGAGCGCGGGTGGTGTCCTAATTTGGGGACTGCTAATCGGAATACTCATAATCGGGATTATCTACCCTAATGAAGTGTTTAACCTTAGGGTCAAACGTCCGGCAGGCGCTGGTTTCACGCACAATCTTACTGCTATCTATGTATTCGATGCGACCGAGAAAATAGGCGATACTTTTTCCCTCTATCAAATCGCATGCATCCTCTCCAGTGAGCGCGATGTGCCCGAAGTCAATTTCTATGGATTCTCCGGGAGCGAGGGGAATATTCACGGTGCGTCCAACGTTGCTCCTATCGGGACGCTCCATCGGCAAACCCTTTTCAACCCAAGCCCCGTCAATAATTCTTCGAACAGTTGTTGGCGTTCCACCTACGTTGGCGACGGTATAGAAACCAGTCAAGTCCGTAGACCACTGGTTCATAGGAGTCTGCCTGTCCAGTTTTTCCAGTCCATGAATGACTATATTTCTGATAACAATTTTTGGCCGATAGGCAAGTACTGTCTGGCGCTCCATAATACCGGCTTGCTGTTCAATGGCGGTCGTCTGCCGATGAATGACCCAGAGCGTCCACAATCCCACAATAATTGCCCCGAATCCGACGCCCACCAAAGCCCAAGTAGACCAAGTATCTGGCGAGGTAGCTTTGTGCCAATTATTAGTTTGGTTTGTGGATGCAGGCTGATTTGGACCCGGTGCTGACTGGCAGCAAGGGGGAGGCGTTGCGGGCGGGAGGGCTGGTGGTGGGGTTTGCGTCGTTGACTGTTGGTGCTTTTGGGGTGCGTGGACATCCTGCCGTTCTTGAATTGGCGGGCTAGCAGCCATCCCGAGTAACCCGATAATCAGCCATGCTCTCAAGGCTCGGATACTGTACCTCAATTTAGGACTCCACCCGCAGTCTCAGGGACATCGATCGGGCACTCCGGCTCCGACCGCCATGTCTGAAACAGTCGGCATGTCGAGAACTGACTTGCTGGCGGAACGCGGCTTCGACCAGTGATAGGATTCGCGTTGCGATGAAATTGAAGCCGAAACCCAAATTCTTTGCGATGCAGACGGAATGGCGCGCGTGGCTGGTGGAAAACCACGCGCGGGTGAAAGAATTGTGGGTGGGGTTTCACAAGAAGGCGTCGGGGAAGCCGAGCATTACCTGGCCAGAGTCTGTGGACGAAGCGCTGTGCTTCGGCTGGATTGACGGCTTGAGGAAGAGCGTGAACGAGACGAGCTACATGATCCGGTTCACGCCGCGGAGGGAGCGAAGCACGTGGAGCGCGGTGAACATCAGGCGTGTGGCGGAACTGAAGAGCCTGGAGCGAATGCATCCGGCGGGGGTGGCGGCGTTTGCGAGACGGCTTGTAGAGAAATCGGGAATCTACTCGTACGAGCAGAGGAAAACGGCGAAGCTCGAGGCGGCGGACGAACGGCGATTCCGCACGAATGCGAAGGCGTGGAAATATTTCGAAGCGCAGGCGCCGGGATACCGGCGGACGGCGACCTGGTGGGTGATCAGCGCGAAGAAGGAAGAGACGCGGCGGAAACGCCTCGAGACGTTGATGGAATGTTGCGCGCAAGGACGCGAGATCGGGCTGATGAGGCACCAGGCGAAGAAGAAGACGAAGCAGATGTCGAAGAGAGAATCGTAGGTGTGCCTACAAGCAAACGAAATCTCAAGAAAAGCGCACAGGCAGGAGTGCCTGTGCTACTCGGAAATAGAAACATAAGGGCCAGAAGACCAGCGTTGCACAAGACACTCATGCGCAAGTTGTTGCTAGAATGCGCGGGATGAACATGCTTCTGATTGCGTTGCTGCTCGCCTGGCCAGCCGCACAGCCTCTTCAACAGAGCGGCCCGGAGTCGGCTTGGTTTGTGCAAACGAGCGGAATCGAGACAAACCTGCGCGGGGTGAGCGCCGCGTATTCATCGGATTCTTCGGGCAAGCGCGTACCCGTGGTGTGGGCTTCGGGATCGAACGGCGTGATCCTTCGCTTCGCCGACGATGGGAAAACGTGGAAGCGATTGAAAGTCGAAGGCGGAGAGACGCTCGATTTTCGCGGCATCCGGGCATTCGACGAGAAAACGGCGTACGCGATGTCGAGCGGGCCGGGCGAGAAATCGCGGATTTACAAGACCACGGACGGCGGCGAGACGTGGAAGTTGCAGTTCACCGACTCGCGGCCGTCCTTTTTCCTCGACGCGCTGGTTTGCATTTCGTCCGCGGAATGTTTCGCGCTGAGCGATCCGGTGGACGGCAAGTTTGTGGTGGTGAGCACGCGCGACGGCGAGCATTGGCGGGAGATGCCGCGGGACCAAATGCCGGCGGCACTGCAAGGGGAAGGCACGTTCGCCGCCAGTAACACCTCGCTCGCAATTTGCGGCAGCCGGGAGATGTATTTCGGCACCGGCGGCGGGACAGGTGGTGGAAAGGGCGCGCGCGTGTTTCGTTCAGCGGATCGAGGCCATACATGGAGCGTCGCGGAAACTCCGATGGCCAGCGGCAACGCTTCCTCGGGAATTTTCTCCATCGTTTGCGTGGGGGATGCGGTGGTCACCGTGGGGGGCGATTACAAGGAGCCCAACCGGAGCGCCGGCGTGGCCGCTTATTCGCTGGATCACGGAAAAACCTGGACACTTGCGGCGCAGCAATCGCGAGGATACCGCTCGGCTGTGGCTCGCGTAGATAAGGCAACTCTTGTCACGGCGGGGCCGAGTGGCGAGGAGTTTAGCGACGATCAGGGCATCCATTGGACGCCCACTGATTCAATTGAGTTAAACGCCATCGCCATCCTCGATCCGCAGAACGGCTGGGCCGTCGGTCGCCACGGAATGATCGCTCGCCTGAACAGCGACCGGCTCCCCAATCGCAAGAAGTGACGTAGCGCCGCCAAGCGAACGCAGGGCCATCGTGCGTCAAATGGTAGAATGTTGAGGCGCGGAAAGCCCGATCAGAGAAAGAGCACAGGCAAGAGTGCCTGTGCTACCTGAGTCGAAGGAAGAAAAAATGGCAGTGGAACCGGTCGAGGTGGTGCTCGCATTCATGGAGAAGATCAACGCGGGCGACGTGGAAGGCCTGTGCGCGCTGATGACGGAAGATCACGTGTTTATTGACGCGCTGGGCGCGCGGTTCGAGGGGCGCGAACGGATGCGAGAAGCGTGGAAGGGCTACTACTCGATGATTCCGGACTACAAGGTTTCGCACGAGGAAATACTGCCGAAGGGCGCGATGGTGGCGGTGTTTGGCACGGCGCGCGGCACGTATACGCCGGACGGAGAAAAGAAGAAGGAAAACTTCTGGGAAATTCCGGCGGCGTGGATGGCGGTGGTGCGGGACGGCAAAGTGGCTCAGTGGCGCGTGTATGCGGATAATCAGCCAGTGCGGAAACTGATGGGTGAGACGATTCCGTAGCTGGGCGCCGCCAATTACCTGACGATGAACTCCAGCGACATTCGAAAACTTCTCGAGGCGGTTGAGCGCAAACGCCTCTCGGTCGGCGAGGCCCTCGAACGGCTGAAACACATGCCGTTCGAAGATTTGGGCTTCGCCAAGATCGATCATCACCGCGCGCTACGCCAGGGCTACGCGGAAGTGATTTTCGGCCGCGGGAAGACGCCTGGTCAGGTGGCGGAAATTGTTCGCGGGATGCTGCGGCCGAAGGACGCGCGGCAAAACATCCTGGTGACGCGCGCCGACCGCGCGATTTACGCCGCTGTGCGGCGCGTCAGCGCAAGAGCGAAATACCATGCACTTTCGGGCGCGATCGTGATCCGGCGCACGTCCGAGATCACCGGCAAGGGCATGATCCTGGTGGTTTCCGCGGGGACGAGCGACATTCCCGTGGCGGAAGAGGCTCTGGTGACGGCGGAGACGATGGGAAATCGCGCGGAAGCGATCTACGACGTGGGCGTTGCGGGGCTGCACCGCTTGCTCGAATACCGCGAAGAACTCACCACTGCGCGCGTGATTATCTGCGTGGCGGGGATGGAAGGCGCGCTGCCGAGCGTGGTGGGCGGAATGGTGGGCGTGCCGGTGATCGCTGTGCCGACCAGCACAGGCTACGGCGCCAGCTTTGGCGGCGTGGCGGCGCTGCTGGGGATGCTGACGAGCTGCGCTTCGAACGTCAGCGTGGTGAATATTGATAACGGCTTCGGCGCAGGGTGCGTGGCGAGCGTGATCAACCGCACTTAGGCAATTCTCCACCCAACAAAAACTAGCGGAGTGCGGCAGCAAGTGCCGCGGCGAGTGCGGTCTCCTGCTCGGGGAAGACGGTGCGGAGATCGATGACCAAGTGGTCGTCCTCAACGCGGGCGATCACCGGAAGGCCGCCCGCTGGTTTACGCAATCGGGCTTCGAGTTGCGCGGCGGAATGGCGAGGACTGGCAACGGTGACGAGCCGTGTGGGGAGCTGCTCGCCGGGGGTTGATCCGCCACCGACGACGGAAAACCCGGGGAGAAGCGTGATTTCCGCTTCGCCGGGCGGCACGAGGGCGCGCACGCGCTCGAGGAACGCGGCGGCCCGGGATTCGATTTCCGCAGTGGTCATCCGGATCATGCGCAGCGCGGGGACCTGATCTTTTTCGGCCGCCGCAGGCCCGCGCAGATAAGCCACCAGAGTGGCTTCGAGAGCGGCGATAGTCAGCTTGTCCACGCGCATCGCGCGGAAAAGCGGGCTGCGGCGAATACGCTCGATCAAATCCTTTTTCCCCGCGATGATTCCCGCCTGCGGCCCCCCAAGCAGTTTGTCCCCGCTGAAAGAAACCACCGAAGCGCCGGCCTCCAGGCTCGCGCGCACCACCGGCTCATCCAGTCCATACGGCGCGAGATCGGCCAGGCACCCGGAGCCGAGGTCTTCGAACACGGGCAGGCCGGTGCGGCGGCCGAGTTCGACCAATTCTTCCAGGCGCGGGCGCTCCGTGAATCCGACGATACAAAAATTTGAGGGGTGAACGCGCAGCAGAAGCTTCGTGCGCTCGTTGAGGGCGCTCTCGTAATCGGCGAGGCGCGTGCGATTCGTGGTGCCCACTTCGCGAAGGATGGCGCCGCTCTCGGACATGATGTCCGGGATGCGGAAGGCGTCGCCGATTTCGATCAACTCGCCGCGGGAGACGATTACCTCGCCGCCCTTGGCAAGCGCATTGAGAACCATGAAGACCGCCGCGGCATTATTGTTCACCACGATTGCGGCCTCGGCACCTGCTAAGCGCGCCAGGAGCCGTGCGGTATGAACGTCGCGCTTGCCGCGCTGGCCTGCCTCGAGATCGTATTCGAGGTTCGAGTATGCCGTGGACGCTGCGCGGATCTGCTCGAACGCCGAAGTGACCAGCGGGGCGCGGCCGAGATTCGTGTGTAGAATCACGCCGGTGGCATTGATGACCGGCCGTAGCGAAGGCGCAAGTGCGCGTTCGACTTCGGCGGCCACGCGGGCCTCAAGGCTCCCCGCCGGATCGGCGCCCAGCGCGGCTGCAGCGGATTCCGGGTCACGCGCGCTGAGCGCGCGCAGCTCATCAAGCACGCCTCGCGCCGTTTCGATTACAAAAGCGCGCTCCACCTGCTGCGCGAGCTGCACCAGCCGCGGACGTTTGGCGAGCTTGTCCACCGAGGGCAAACGGCGCAGAAGCGCCGCGCGCGCATCGGTCGCGGAATCAGCGCGGGGTTTCATCGTGCGGGTATTGGAGCACAGCGGCGGCAATCGAGGCAACCGGGGCGCTTCGTAGGCGCGCGCTCACCATCAAACCGTCGCTGGTACATCCTTTCGGCACAGGGCGGCGCGTCTTCATTGACCCAGTCCATTCACGCCCGGTAACCTTGGGAATGGCCCTGCAGCTCGCACCGAAGCTCTCTCCCGTTGACGAAGATCTGAACCAGTTCGAAAAAGACATCCGCCAGTTTAAGATTGAATACGAGCAGTATTTCAACGGTGGAAAGCCGCGCCCGCCGGCGGACGTGGAGTGGAGAATCGAGCAGTTGATCAAGCGCTACGGCGAGCGGCCCGCGAAGATCAACTCCATCCAGCGCTTCCGGTACAACAGCCTAGCGCAGACGTACGCCAAATTCCGCGAGGTATTCCGCAAGCGGCAAAAAATGCGAGAAGAAGGGATTGTGCCGCGGCATTTTGGCGCGGCGGCACGCGCCATCGAAGCGGAACGCGCGCGGAAACGCGGCGGCCACGCCTCGGCCAGGCGCGCGGCCGCGCGTGAGCCGGCCATTTCGGTAAGCTTGACCGATCCGACCCATGAGATCCGCGAAGTCGAGAAGCTCTACAGCGCCCTCCGGCAGGCGCGGGAGAAGACCGGTGACGATGCAAAACCGCTCGACCGCGAGCAGTTCCTGGAATTCGTGAGGCGCAAAACGGCGGAGCTTCGCAAGGGCAAAGACGGCGGCCGGGTGGAGTATTCCGTCATCATCGAGGACGGTAAAGCACGCCTAAAGGCTCGCCTGAAGGCATAGCCGCCGCCAGGCCCCACTTTTTGATTTCGGACGCCCTCCGCTCCTCTCAAATGCTCCTTGGGAAATCCACGTCCCGCGCATACAATAGCTGGCTTTTTTGTTGAGACGGAGGCGCGTGTGGGGATCGAGCGGGCGCTCATCAGCGTGTATGACAAAACCGGCGTCACAGAATTTGCGCGGCAACTGGCGGCGCTCGGGATCGAGATCGTATCCACCGGAGGCACGGCGCGTCTGCTGCGCGAGGCCGGACTCGCGGTGCGCGATGTGGCCGAGCTGACCAGCTGGCCGGAAATGTTGGGCGGGCGCGTGAAAACGCTGCATCCCAAGGTGCACGGCGGGATCCTCTTTCGTCGTGGGTTGGATGCAGACCGTCAGGAAACGGCGAAGCACGGAATCGCGCCCATCGACATGGTGGTGGTGAACCTCTACCCGTTCGAGGCCACGGCGGCGAAGGCAGGACTCACACCGGAAGAGCTGATCGAAAACATCGATATCGGCGGGCCGGCGATGGTGCGCTCCGCGGGAAAAAACTTTGAAAGCGTGGCGGTGGTCACCGATCCGGCGGATTACGCCCGCGTGGCCGCGGAACTCACCACAGGGCGCGAGTTGAGCCTGACGACGCGGCTCGAGCTGGCGCGCAAGGCGTTTGCGGCCACGGCGCGGTACGACGGCATGATCTCGACGGAACTCGAGCGGCTCGCAGTGACGCAGGGAAGCGTGGCTCTGACCGATCGGCCAGCGCTGCCGGAACGATTGCACATCGCGCTCACGAAGCAGCAGGCCATGCGTTACGGCGAGAACCCGCACCAGCAGGCGGCGCTCTACGTCCTAGCCGGACGGGCGCCGGCGGGCCTGGCCGCTTCAAAGCAGCTTCAGGGCAAAGAACTTTCATACAACAATTTGGTGGACCTGGATGCGGCCTGGGCGCTGGCGGAAGAATTCGCCAAGCCCGCCGCGGTAATCGTGAAACATAACAACCCGTGCGGCGCGGCGGAGCAGGATTCGCTCGCCGAGGCCTACCGCAAGGCCTACGCCTGCGATCCGGTTTCGAGCTTCGGCGGCGTGCTGGCGTTCAACCGGCCGCTCGATGCCGAAACCGCCGAAGAGGTCAGCAAGCTTTTCGTTGAATGTATTGTAGCGCCAGGATTCGCCACCGCCGCTCGTGAAAAATTCGCGACAAAGAAGAATTTGCGCTTGATGGAGATGCCCGCGGCGGCCGCAGCAGCCGAACTCGAACTGAAACGCATCTCCGGCGGAGTGTTGGTGCAGCAACCGGACCGCTACACACTTACGGCGGCCGAGCTGAAGACGGTAACCGAGCGCGCGCCAACCGCGGCGGAAATCGAAGCGATGCTCTTCGCCTGGAAAGTGTGCAAGCACGTGAAGTCGAATGCCATCGTCTTCGCCCGCGTGGGGCAAGCGCTCGGCGTGGGCGCAGGCCAAATGAGCCGCGTGGACTCCGTGAAAATCGCAGTAATGAAAGCTCGAGCGCCACTCGCGGGGACCGTGGTGGCAAGCGATGCGTTTTTCCCATTCCCCGATGGCGTCGAAGAAGCTGCGCGCGCCGGCGCGACGGCAGTGATCCAGCCCGGAGGCTCCGTGCGTGACGCCGACGTGATTGCCGCCGCGAACCGCCTGGGCGTGGCGATGGTTTTCTGCGGCGTGCGGCACTTCCGGCACTAACCCCCTGACGCGTAATTTCTTGCCTGCCCGCGCGCCAGGCTACTTTCTTCCCAGACCGCCGCGAACAAAGGCGCGCGCGGGCAGAGCGCTTCTCCTTGAAGCCTGTCGCCCTTTTCGCTACTCTATTCGAGCATACGTCACCTTCTGCCGCGCCCGACGTTTACCTACTTGGTAGGACCTCCCGGGAACGGTGATTGCCAAGGGCACCCGCGCAGAAACGGATTTGAGGCGAAATTTTGGCGAAACTGGAGCCGTAGTAGTCAGATATCCGCAGTTGGACTGGCGGGCATGGTGCAGGGTCAACACGAAACATGGCAAACGTGACCGGAACAAGCCCGACGAGCTCGAAGGGGCCGGATTTATCTTCGTTGAAGATCGAGGACCGCTCACGCCGGTCGGGCAAGACCGGCAGGATACTGGGAATCTTCGCGGCCGTACTCGGCGTCGTGGTCATCATCGGCGGCCTCTACCTTCGCGTGCGCGGGCAGGAGCCCACGGTCGAAGTGGCCACGGCAAGGAGCGGCGAGGAGGCGCGAAATGCTCCGGCGCTCTTGAACGCCAGCGGCTACGTCACGCCGCGGCGGCGCGCGACGGTGGCCGCGAAGATCACCGGCCGGGTGGAACAAGTCTTCGCGGAAGAAGGAATGCACGTGAAGGCGGGACAGGTGCTGGCCCTTCTAGACTGTTCGCAGCAGAATGCGTGGCTCAATTCAGCGAAGGCCGACCGCCAGACAACCGAAGCCTCCCTGGCAGACCTGCAGGTGCAGCTCGGCAACGCGGAGACCGAACTGAAGCGCGCTCAGGGACTGCTGGCCGCCGCAATCGGCACGCAACAAGCGGTGGACGCCAACCAGACAACGGTGAACAGCCTGAAGGCGCGGATTGCGTACACGCGGGAACAAGTGCGTTCGGCGGATGCGCGCATCGCCGTGGCGGAACAGGATGTGGAGAATTGCACAGTGCGCTCGCCGTACGATGGCATCGTGGTTTCGAAGGATGCGCAGCGCGGAGAGATCGTCTCTCCGGTTTCGGCGGGCGGCGGCTTCACGCGCACAGGGATCGCGACACTGGTGGACATGACCTCGAACGAAATTGAAGTGGACGTCAACGAGGCCTTCATCGCGCGCGTCAAGCCGGGGCAGCGCGTTTCGGCGACGCTGGATGCCTATCCGGACTGGCAGATTCCGTCCAAGGTTCGCACGGTGATCCCGACGGCGGACCGGCAAAAGGCTACGGTGAAGGTGCGCATTTCTTTCGACAAGCTCGATCCGCGCATCCTGCCGGACATGGGCGTGAAGGTGGCGTTTCTCGCGGACGAACCCCCGGCCACGAGCACCAAGGTGTTGCCGAAGGCGCTCATTCCCAAGAGCGCCGTTCGTGAAGACGGCGGAAAGAAAATTGTGTTTTTGGTGCGCGATGGGAAACTTGAGCGGCGCGCGGTAACCGTCGGCCCGGAGCGCGGCAGCGACGTCGAAGTCCTGGCCGGCGTTTCCGCGGGCGATATCGTCGTGCTGCGGGGCCCGGAGAATCTGCGCGAGGGTCAGAGCGTCAAAGTCAGCAAATAGGGAGAAGAGAATGGTCAGCATCAACGAAAACGGGAGTGCGCAGAACCTCATCCAGGTGCGCGGCCTGGACAAGACTTATCGCCGCGGCGGTGAGGAGATTCACGTCCTTCAGGGACTCAATCTCAACGTGGACAAAGGAGATTTTGTGGCCTTCATGGGTCCCAGCGGCTCGGGCAAGACCACCTTGCTCAATCTGCTCGGCGGCCTGGACGTGCCGTCCGCAGGCGTCATCACCGTGGCCGGCGATGAAATCACGCACATGTCCGCCGGCAAGCTGACCGAGTGGCGCGCGCGGCACGTGGGTTTCATTTTTCAGATGTACAACTTGATTCCGGTACTGACCGCGTACCAGAATGTCGAGCTGCCGCTCCTGCTGACCAAGCTCTCGAAGGCCGAGCGGCGGAAGCACGTGGAAACAGTACTGGGAGTCGTGAACCTGACCGACCGCATGCACCACTACCCGCGGCAGCTCTCCGGCGGGCAGGAACAGCGCGTGACCATTGCTCGCGCCATCGTTTCCGACCCCACATTTCTGCTCTGCGATGAGCCCACCGGCGACCTGGACCGCAAGAGCGCCGATGAGGTGATGGACCTCGTCCAGCGGCTCGTGCGCGAGTTCGGCAAGACGGTCCTGATGGTGACGCACGACCCAGCGGTGGCGCAGCGCGCGGACCTCACGCTGCATCTGGAGAAAGGCGCGCTGGTGGAGGCAGGGGAGACGCGAGGCGTTCGCGCGGGAGGTGTGGCATGAAATTCCGCGGCATCATCTTCGCCAACTTATTCCGGAAAAAGATCCGCCTGATTCTGACCATCGGGTCGTTCACGATCGCCCTGGTTCTTTTCGGCTTCCTGGCCACGGTCAAGACGGCCTTCAGCCAGGGAGTGGAGATGGCTGAAGGCGCGAACCGCCTGATCGTGGTCAATCGCATTTCCATCATTCAGCCGCTCCCACTGAAGTACCGCGAACGCATTCTGCGCATCCCCGGCGTGAAATCGATCACGCACGACAACTGGTTCGGCGGCATCTATCAGGACGAGAAGAATTTCTTCCCTCAGTTTGTCATCGACGTCGAGAATCAGCGCAAGGTTTTCCCCGAACTGGCCGTGCCGGAAGATCAGTGGCAGGCTTTTGTTAGCGATCGCCAGGGCGCCATCGCCGGCGAAGACCTGATCAAACGCTTTGGATGGAAGATCGGCGACCGGATTCCCATCAAGGGCACGATCTTTGGCGGCTCGAACACGTGGGAATTCAACCTCGTGGGGGTCTACCACGTCACACGTCCGCAGGACCCCAAAAATCAATTCTGGTTTCAGTGGGACTACTTCCAAGAGAGCCTGCCCGACCGGATCAAAGGCAACGCGGGCTGGTACGTCCTGCGGATCGAGAATTCTGATGACGCGGTGCGCATCTCCAAAGCCATTGACGATCAGTTCGCGAATTCGCCCTTCGAGACGCGCACGGCCACCGAGTCTTCGTTTGCCGCAGGCTGGGCCAAGCAGCTCGGCAACATCGAGTTTCTGATCATCAGCATCGGCACCATCGTCTTTTTCACCCTGCTGCTGGTCACGGGAAACACCATGGCCATCACCGTCCGCGAACGGACAGCGGAACTCGCGGTGTTCAAAGCGGTCGGCTACTCAGACCGCTTCATCATGTTCCTCGTGATGGCGGAATCGCTTGTGGTCGCAATCGTGGGCGGAGGCTTGGGATTGGGTCTGGCCAAGCTCTTCACAATCTTGATGGGCGATCCCACCGGCGGTTGGCTGCCGTACTTTCACTTACACGGCCGCTCGATGCTTCTCGGTTTTGGTTTGGCCGTGCTTGCGGGCGCAGTGAGCGGGTTGCTCCCCGCCATTGGAGCGATGCGTTTGCGCGTTGTAGATGCGATGCGGAGAGTCTGAAGATGGCCATCCCTATCGTTTACAACTTTCGCAGCGTCCGGGCGCGCTGGACTTCCGCCATCGTCGCCGTGCTGGGCATCGCCGGAACCGTCGGCGTTTTCATCGCCATGCTCTCGCTCGCGCGCGGCTTTCAGGCCACGCTGGTCGCTTCCGGCGCCCGCGACAACGCCTTGATCATGCGTTCCGGCTCGCCCTCGGAAATGATGGGCGCCGTCAATCTCGATACCGTTCGAGTGGTCGAGGACGCTCCGGGAGTGGCGCGCTCCAGCAACGGACCGCTGGTTACAGCGGAGGTGGTAGTCATCGCGCCCTTCCCGCTGCTGGCCACGGGTACCGATGCCAACGTACAAATCCGGGGCGTCTCGGCGAAAGCACTGGAGGTTCGCCCGAACATTCACATTGTGGAAGGGCGTTTCATGCAGCCGGGACTGAACGAACTGGTCGTCGGCCGAAACGTGTCCCATACCTACGAAGGCCTTTCTATCGGCAACTCGGTGAGGTTCGGCGGAGGAAGTTGGCGCGTCGTGGGGGTGTTCGACGCGGGAGGGTCGGCGTTCGATTCCGAGGTGTGGTGCGACGCGCACATCCTGAATCAGGTCTATCAGCGACCCGAGAACATATTCCAATCCATCACCGCGCATCTGACTTCCGCCGATGCGTTGGCGCAGTTCAAGGATTCCGTCTCGGCCGATCCGCGCGTGAACGTGGACGTCAGCCGCGAAGTGGACTACTACGAGAAACAGTCGCGGACACTCACCAAGTTGATCACTGTATTGGGGACAATCGTGGCGAGCGTGATGGCGATTGGCGCGATCTTCGGCGCGTTGAACACCATGTACTCCGCGGTCGCGGAGCGTTCACGCGAAATTGCTACCATGCGCGCGCTGGGTTTCGGCGGGGCCAGCGTGGTTGTTTCTTTCCTGATCGAGGCGCTCTTCATTTCGGCGCTGGGCGGCGCGGTGGGTTGCCTCGCCGTCTTGCCGCTCAACGGGTTCACCACCGGCGCGATGAATTTTCAGACGTTTTCCCATCTGGCGTTCGCGTTTCGGATCACACCCGGCTTGTTGGCATCCGGCATCGTATTCGCCCTCTTCATGGGTGTCCTGGGCGGCCTGCCGCCCGCTGTGCGGGCCGCACGCCGTCCGGTGGCCTCGGCGCTGCGCTCCCTCTGACGGACCGTCCTCCGCTGCAGTTCGGCTTGGGGCGTGACAACCTTCGCTCAGTCGCAAGCTGCCTATCTCCCTTCGTAAGCTGCGAACCAGGGACGCGTGCGTTTGCAGGCCGCGCACACCGAAAGCATCACGGGTACTTC